>JBBIJT010000167.1:0-6314 GCA_037445795.1 Betaproteobacteria bacterium
CTCGGGGTGTCTGACTTCGGGCCGGCCGGCAGACTTCTCACACAGTCTGCGAAGCCGCCCTACTTCCTCGCGCCCTCGCGGATCAGCCCTTGGCGATCACCGCGCAGGCGAGCCGGGGCCCGGCGTTGCCGGCAGGCTGGCTCTTGTAGTCGTCCGGGTCGCGGTGGACGATGAGGCCGCGCCCGACGATGTCCGCCGGGCCGGAGCCGACCGAGATGCCCGTCGTCTCGAACGAGAACGAGGCGTTCCCGTAGGCGTCCGACTTGAGGTTCGGCATGTCGCCCGCGTGCCGCTCCATCCCGCCGTGGTGCCCGTGGGGCTTTCCGGCCGGGTTGAAGTGGCCGGCGGCGCTCATGCCATCGCCGGAGCTGCAGTCGCCCTTCTCGTGCACGTGGAAGCCGTGCTCCGTGCCGGGCTTGAGGCCGGTGACCGTACCCGAGACCAGCACGGCGGAGCCGCGCTGCTCGAAGGTCACCGTCCCCGCGACCGCGTTGCCTTTCGTGGGCTCGAGCTTGGCGACGGCCTTGGGGCCCGTCGTCCCGCCCATGCCCGCGCAACCCGCGAGCAACGCGGCTGCGGCCAGGAATCCGGGAGCGCTCTTCATGCGGTCCTCAGGACTTCTTGGCCGGCGCCTTTTCCGCGGGCTTCGCGGGGGCGGCGGCGGGGGCGGCCTTCGCCGGCGCGGCGGGAGCGGCCGCGGCGACGGGCGTGGGCTTCGGAACGGGCTTGCCGGCTTTCTTCATGTTGCCCTGGAAGTTCTTGACCGCCGCGTCCTCCGCGGCCGCTTGCGCCGCCTTGCCCTTTTCCGCGGCCTCGGCGTCGGCCTTCTTCTTGGCCTCCGCCTTGGCGGGGTCCATGGGCGGGGCCGGCGGCAGCTTCGCCTGCACGGTGAACGCGATGCCGAGTCCGGACGCGAGGGCCAGCGCGATGAGTTTCGTCTTCATGGTCAGTCTCCCGTGGCGGGCTGGGCGCTGCCCGCGACCACCTTCTCGGGGCGCTTGCCGGCCTTCACCTCGTCGTACCAGTACTGGTGGTGTTCCTTCGCCCACGTCTCGTCGACGTAGCCCGTCTTCATGGCGGCGAGCGCGCCTTGCATGCCGACGGTTCCGAGGTAGATGTGGAAGCACGCCATCGCCATGGCAAGGATCGCGCAGGCGCTGTGGATGAGGTTCGCGACCTGCATCGCCTCGCGGCCCTGGTTCCAGTTGGGGAAGTTGAGGATGAGGCCCGTGACGCCGATGACCGAGCACAGCGTCACCACCAGCGTCCAGAACAGCACCTTCTCGCCGGCGTTGAACTTGCCCGAGGGCACGTGCTCCCCGGAGAGAAGGCCGCCGAACTTGCCCAGCCACTGGCCGTCGTAGGACTTCCACAGGTTCTCGCGGATGAACAGGGTGATGAAGATGACCAGCGCGAAGATGAACAGCGGGCCCACGAAGTTGTGCAGGTTCTTCGAGAGCGTCGTCAGGCCGGAGAACGCGGCGTGGCCCACGATCGGCAGGAGGATGTACTTGCCGAAGAGGATCACGATGCCGGTGAGCGCGAGCACCACGAAGGACAGCCCCATCGTCCAGTGCGCCACGCGCTCGACGCTCGTGAAGCGCTCGATCACGCGGCCCGTGAGCGGATCGTGGACCTTGATCGGGCCCTTGGCCAGGTAGAACAGCACGAGGACCGCGAGCGGGATCAGCAGGATGATGCCGCCGTAGAACGTGACGGGCCCGTTGCGGAGCTTGCGCCACTCGTGGCCCGCGCCCTGGATGAGCACGTTGGTCTCGCGGCCGGGCACCGAGGCGTACTGCGACTTGGTGCTCACGTCGTTCCACGACGGCGGGTTGTTCCAGCCCGGGACCGCGGTGGAGCCGGCGGGCGGCGTGGGAGCCGGCGCCGCCTGCTGCGGCGCGGCGGCGGCCGGTTGCTGGGCGGGGGCGGCCTGCTGCTGGGCCGGCGCCGCGACGGGAAGCCATGCGGCCAGCGCCAAGACGAGCGCGCCGATTCCCCTGGCGATTCTGGTGGTCATTGTCGTTTCTCCCGTTCTATTTCTTCTCGGCCATGGCGCGCCGGTAGTCGTTCTGGTTTTCGGTGCGCGCGGCGAGCGCCTGCTCCCACTTCGCCTTGTCGCCCTTGAACTGGTCGCCGGCGTAGGCCTTGTCGTCCAGCTTCCCGGCGTAGGACTTGCCGGGCTCCTGGGCGACTTCGGTGCATCCGCCGAGCCAGAGAGCGGCCGCCAGCACGGCGGTCGCGGATGCGAGCCTCTTCATGCTTTTCCTCCCGGTTGATCGGCGAGCTTGCCGCTGCCGCCGTAGGCCATGGACCATCCCCAGATCTCGTCGCCCTTGCCGCGGGTCACGACGCGGTACCTGTAGATCTTCGTGATCACCTCGGCATCGCCCGCGAGCAGCGCCTTGGTCGAGCACATTTCCGCGCAGGCCGGGAGCTTGCCCTCGGCGAGCCGGTTGCGGCCGTACTTGCGGTACTCCTCTTCCGTGCCGTTCTCCTCCGGGCCGCCCGAGCAGTAGGTGCACTTGTCCATCTTGCCGCGCAGGCCGAAGGCGCCGGCCTGCGGGAACTGCGGCGCCCCGAACGGGCAGGCGTAGAAGCAGTAGCCGCAGCCGATGCACAGGTCCTTGTCGTGCAGGACCACGCCCTCTTCCGTCTTGTAGAAGCAGTCGACGGGGCAGACCGCCATGCACGGCGCGTCGGAGCAGTGCATGCAGGCCACCGAGATGGAGCGCTCGCCCGGCTTGCCGTCGTTCACCGTCACGAGCCGCCGGCGGTTCACCCCCCACGGCACCTCGTGCTCGTTCTTGCACGCCGTCACGCAGCCGTTGCACTCGATGCAGCGCTCGGCGTCACAGATGAATTTCATTCTGGCCATTTGTCTTTCTCCTAATATCCGTGGCGGTGCGCTAGGCGCGCTCGATCTGGCACAGGGTGGTCTTGGTTTCCTGCATCATCGTCACCGAGTCGTAGCCGTAGGTCGTGGCCGTGTTCACGGCCTCGCCGCGCACGATCGGCGCCGCGCCGTCCGGGTACTTGTCGAGCAGGTCCTTGCCCTGCCACCAGCCCGCGAAGTGGAACGGGATCCAGGAGACCCCCTGCCCCACGCGCTCCGTCAACAGGGCGCGCACCTTGATCCGCGCGCCGGTGGGCGAGCTGACCCAGACGTAGTCCCAGTACTTGATGCCGCGGGACTCGGCGTCCTTCGGGTTGATCTCGACGAAGTTCTCCTGCTGCAGCTCGGCGAGCCACGGGTTGGACCGCGTCTCCTCGCCGCCGCCCTCGAACTCCACGAGGCGGCCGGAGGTGAGCACGATCGGGTACTTCTCGTGCACCTTGTCCGCGACCGCCTTCTGCTGGACCGTCTTGTACAGGGTCGGAAGCCGCCAGAAGGCCTTCTTGTCGTCGTGCGTCGGGTACTTCGCCACGAGGTCCGGCCGGTTGGAGTAGATCGGCTCGCGGTGCTTCGGGATGCCGTCCGGGAAGTTCCACACGATCGCGCGCGCCTTGGCGTTGCCGAAGGGGTGGCAGCCGTGGTTCTTCAGCACGACGCGCTGGATGCCGCCGGAGAGGTCCGTCTTCCAGTTCCTGCCCTCGGCCTCCTTCTGCTCCTCGGGCGTGAGCTCGCTCCACCAGCCCAGCTTCTTGAGGAGCACGTGGTCGAACTCGGGGTAGCCCGTGGTGATGTCGGCGCCCTTCGAGTGGGAGCCGTCCTCGGCCAGGAGAGACACGCCGTCCCTCACGACGCCGAAGTTCGCGCGGAAGTTGCCGCCGCCGTCCATCACGTGCTTGGACGTGTCGTAGAGGTTGGGCGAGCCCGGGTGCTTGAGCTTGTCATTGCCGTAGCAGGGCCACGGCAGGCCGAAGTAGTCGCCCTCGAGGTCGTAGCCCGTCTCCTTGTCGACGACGGACTTCGTGCAGCGCAGCGTCTTCGGGTCGAAGGCGTCGAGGTGGCGCATGTGGGCCTTGAGGCGCTCCGGCGACTGCCCGGTGTAGCCGATGGTCCACGTGCCGCGGTTGATCTCGCGCAGGATGTCCTCGACGACCGGCTCGTCCCAGCCGTTCTTGTCCTTCGCGACCTTGATGTTGGCGCAGAACTCCTTCTCGAAGCCGAACTTCCGCGCGAAGGCGTACATGATGGTGTGGTCGGGCTTCGACTCGAACAGCGGCTCGACCACCTTCTCGCGCCACTGGATGGAGCGGTTCGAGGCCGTGCAGGAGCCGGAGGTCTCGAACTGCGTGGCCGCGGGCAGGAGGTACACGCCCTCCTTGCGGTCGGGCATCACCGCCGAGGCGCTCGGGTACGGGTCGACGACCACCATCAGGTCGACCTTCTCCATGGCGGTCTTCATCTCGAGGCCGCGCGTCTGCGAGTTGGGGGCGTGGCCCCAGTAGATGACGGCGCGCAGGTTGTTCTCCTGGTCGATGACGTCGTTCTTCTCCAGCACGCCGTCGATCCAGCGCGAGAGCGTCATGCCGGGCTTCTCCATCATCGCCTGCGAGGCGAAGCGCGACTTCATCCACTCGTAGTCGACGCCCCAGACGCGGCACCAGTGCTTCCACGAGCCCGTCACGATGCCGTAGTAGCCGGGCAGCGAGTCGGGGTTGGGGCCCACGTCCGTGGCGCCCTGCACGTTGTCGTGGCCGCGGTAGATGTTCGTGCCGCCGCCGGACACGCCGACGTTGCCCAGCGCGAGCTGCAGGATGCAGGAGGCGCGGACCATCGCGTTGCCGATGGAGTGCTGCGTCTGCCCCATGCACCAGACGACCGTCGACGGCCGGTTCTTGGCCATCGTCTCGGCCGCCGCGTACACCTCGGCCTCGGGCACGCCGCAGGCTTCCTGCACCTTGTCCGGCGTCCAGTTCTTGAGCACCTCCTCGCGCACCTTGTCCATCCCGTAGACGCGGTCGTTGAGGTACTTCTGGTCCTCCCAGCCGTTCTTGAAGATGTGGTAGAGCATGCCGAAGAGCAGCGGCACGTCCGTCCCCGAGCGGAACCGGATGTACTGGTCGGCCTTGGCCGCGGTGCGCGTGAAGCGCGGGTCGGCCACGATCATCTTGGCGCCCGTCTCCTTCGCGTGCAGGCAGTGCAGCATCGAGACCGGGTGGGCCTCGGCGGCGTTCGACCCGATGAAGAACATCGCCTTCGAGTTCATCAGGTCGTTGTACGAGTTGGTCATGGCGCCGTAGCCCCAGGTGTTCGCGACACCCGCCACCGTCGTCGAGTGGCAGATGCGCGCCTGGTGGTCCATGTTGTTCGTGCCGAACATCGACACGAACTTGCGGAACATGTAGGCCTGCTCGTTGCTGTGCTTGGAAGAACCCAGCCAGAAGACGGCGTCGGGCCCGCTCTCCTTGCGGATCGCGAGCAGCTTGTCGCCGATCTCGTTGATCGCCTGCTCCCAGGTGATCTTGCGGTACTTGCCGTCCACCAGCTTCATCGGGCTCTTGAGGCGGTGCGAGTGCTCGGTCATGCCGTGCTCGCGCACCGAGGCGCCCTTGGCGCAGTGCGCGCCCAGGTTGAGCGGCGAGTCGAACACCGGCTCCTGGCGCACCCAGACGCCGTTCTGCACGTAGGCGTCGACCGCGCAGCCCACGGAGCAGTGCGTGCAGACGGTGCGCTTCACCTCCATCTTCGCGCCCTTGGCCCCGGCGGCGGCGCTGGCCTCGCCGATCATGTTGAGCGGCAGCTGGCTCGCGAACGCCGCGGCGCCCGCGGTGATGCCCGTGCCCTTGAGGAAAGTGCGGCGGTCCACGGTCTTCGCCCCGAGGGCGCCCATGGCGCGGGTCAGCGGGTTGGCGCGCTCGGCCCGGCCTTCAGACTTGCGATTGAGCAGCATGGTCGGCCTCCTCAGACTTGCGTGGTCTTGTAGTACTTCAGGACGTGCTCGGAGACGTGATAGCCCCGCTTCGTCCCGGACGCCGTCTCGCCCTGCACGCCGCTTGCGACTTGCCGGCCCGCGACGGCCGCGGCGGCCAGGCCCGCGCCCCCCAGGCCCGCGTTGAGCAGGAAATTCCTGCGGCCGGTCGGTTTTCTGTCGTTGTTCATGTCACGCCTCCTGTCATTCGCGATGAACTGCAGTTTCAACCCAGATTGAACGACTCGATCTCGATGCCGACGAAAGCCTCGCCGACGGCTGCGACCCTGCGGTAGTAGTTCGATTCCGGCGCCTCGCGCACCGCGGCGAGGAAGGGCACCAGGCCGGGCTTCACGTGCCCCTCGAAGAAGGACTTCTGCTCGGCGAGGCCCGCCGGGCCGCGCCCCGCGCCGCCGGCCACCAGCACCCGCATCGTGTCCAGGAGGGCGGCGAAGT
>JBBIJT010000168.1:0-6194 GCA_037445795.1 Betaproteobacteria bacterium
GCGATCTTGCCCTGGTGGAGGGCGACGCCGCCGACGAGCTGCACGTCGAAGTGGCGCATGCCGAGGACGCGCCGGGAGGCCTCGCGGACGACCGCGAACGCCTCGGGGAGCACGTCGTCGAGCGGCGTGCCGGCCGCCACCTTCGCCCTGAGCTCCGGCGTCTTGGCCGCGAGGGCCTCGTCCGTGAGCTTCTCCATCGCTGGCTCGAGTGCGTTGATGAGTTCGACCGATTTCCGGTACTGCTTCAGGAGACGGTCGTTGCGGCTGCCGAATATGGCCTTGAGGACGGTCGAGAACACTGGGGGCGGGGCTCTGGCGGGGGACGGATGCGAAACCGGCCCCAACGGGGCCGGACAGGCGTGAAATTATAAGGTGAAATGGGGCCGGGTGCCGGGGATGCAACCCCCGGCCGGCGGGCGGCTACCTGCGCACGGCGGCGACGGGGAGCGGCCCTTCCTTCTTGTCGAGGGCGAAGAACTTGTTGGGGTTGAGCGGGACGCCCTTCTCGCGCACCTCGAAGTGCAGGTGCGGCCCCGTCGTGCGCCCGGTGCTGCCGACCTGCGCGATAACCTGGCCCTTCATCACCACGTCGCCCACCTTGACCGAGCTCCTGAGCAGGTGCGCGTAGCGCGAGGTGAGGCCGTTGTCGTGGTCGACGTCCACGATGTTGCCGTACTCCGGGTGGAACTCCACGGCCGAGACGACCCCGCCCGCGGCGGCCATCACCTGCGTTCCCGGCGAGGCGATGATGTCCACGCCGGTGTGGAAGGTCGAGCGGCCGGTGATCGGGTCGATCCGGTAGCCGTAGTTCGAGGAATAGAAGCCCAGGTGCACGGGCAGCGTCGTCGGGATGGTCTTGCGCGCCAGGCGGTCGTCCATGAAGACCGAGTCGAGCACGCCCATCTTGTCGGTGCGGTCGTCCAGGATGCGCGAGATCTCGTCGAGCTTCTGGCGGAACTCCGGCATCGTGAGGTCGCGGGAGAAGGCGGGCGAGGGGGCCGCGCCGCCCTGGCCGGGCTTCTCGTCGAAGCGGAACTCCGTGGGCTTGATGCCGGCGGCCTTGGCGAGCCGCTCCCCGAAGGCATCCAGGCGCAGGATCCGGGCCTGCAGTTCGCCCAGCTTCACCGCCAGGGAGTTGATGTTCTCGCGCATCTCGGACTCGCTGCGCTTCAGGTCTTCCTCGTGCAGCGCGGCGAGGAGGGAGCGCAGGTAGGGGTTGCGCAAGTCGGTGGAGAACTTCATCGTGACGACGTAGGTCGCCATCGCGAGGAAGAAGCCCGCCATCAGGATCCCGAGCGCGACCAGGATCACCTGGGTCTGGGACAGCGTGACGTTGCGGCTTTTGGCCAGGCTGTCCGAAACCAGAATAATGTTCATCCGTCACTCCTTAGTCGCCAACGATGGCCACCGAACCGCTCGCCCGCCTGCTTCGCGAAAACCCCGACCTCGCCCCGCTCCGGGACAGGCTCAAGCAGGTCAGGCGCCTTCAGGCGCGTTTTCGATCCGTGGTACCCGTCGAGCTCGCTTCCACGAGCCGGGTATGCGCCGTTGATGGAACGACTGTTGTGATTCGCGCGGACAACGCGCCGGTCGCCGCCGCCCTGAGGGCGTTGGCGCCAAGACTGCTGGCCGGGCTCAACCTCTCGCCCCGGCCGGATCCCGCCCCATCCCGGAAAAATCCGTTGAAAATCAAGCGGGATCAAGAGCTTACCGCATTGCGGGTCGAAGTTCAAGTCGCCGCGCCCCCGCCCAGGCCAGCGGTGCGGCCGCGCGGCGAGCTTCCCGTGGAGCGCCTGGCCGAGGTAGCCGAGGGCCTGGCCGACTCTCCGCTCCGGGAGGCCCTCGAGCGGATCGTCGACGCTCAGAGGAACAGGAGGACCCGCTCGAAGAGGTAGAACAGGGCGAAGGCGACCACCAGCAGGGTGGTGAGCTGGATGGTCTTGCCGGCGATCCGCAGGTACTTCCGGTCCCTCGTGGCGAGGTAGGCCCCGGCCAGCGCCAGCAGGAAGAGCAGCGCGAGCAGGACGACGGCGCGAAGGACGAACACGGCGGTTTCGGGCCCGGGGCGCGGGTTCAGGCCGGCTGGAGCTGGATGTTGGCGAAGGCGGCGGGGAGCTCCGCGGGCTCCGCGAAGGTCACTTCCTCCCAGGCCGTCGCGTCGTCCAGGAGGGCGCGCACGAGCTGGTTGTTGAGCGCGTGCCCCGACTTGTGGCCCATGAAGGCGCCGATGACCGGGTGCCCGGCGAGGTACAGGTCGCCCACGGCGTCCAGCGCCTTGTGCTTCACGAACTCGTCGTCGAAGCGCAGCCCGTCGGCGTTGAGCACCCGGAAGTCGTCCACCACGATGGCGTTGTCCAGCGAGCCTCCGCGGCCGAGGCCGGCGTTGCGCATGGCCTCGACGTCCTGCGTGAAGCCGAAGGTGCGGGCGCGCGCCACCTCCTTCAGGAAGGAGACCTCGCCGAAGTCGATGTCGACGGTCGTCTCCGACTGCTCGAAAACGGGATGGCGGAACTCGATCGAGAAGCCGACCTTGAAGCCGTCGAAGGGCTCGAGCGACACCCGCTTGTCGCCCTGCTCCACGCGGACGGGCTTCAGCACGCGGATGTAGCGCTTCGCGGCCGCCTGCTCCTCGATGCCGGCCTGCTGGAGGAGGAACACGAAGGTCGCGGCGCTGCCGTCCATGATCGGCACTTCCTCGGCCGACACGTCGACGTAGGCGTTGTCGAGCCCCAGGCCGAAGAAGGCGCTCATGAGGTGCTCGACGGTGGAGACGCGGGCGCCGTCCTTCTCGAGGACCGTGGCCATGCGGGTGTCGACGACGTTGTGGGCGCGCGCGGGAATGGCGGGGCTGCCCGGCAGGTCCGAGCGGCAGAAGACGATGCCGGTGTCGGGCGCGGCGGGCCGCAGGACGAGCGTGACCTTGCGGCCGGTGTGGACACCGACGCCGGTCGCCTTGACGGAGCTCTTGAGGGTGCGCTGGCGGATCATGGCGTTGCCCGCGGCCGCTCGTGGCAGCAGGGGCTTTCTAAAAAAATCAATTCTATCATGATCTTAGGCCGACCTCCATCCCGGTGGGCGCGGGAATGAAAAAGGCCCGCTTGCGCGGGCCTGAAGGAAGGCGGGCACGGCCGCCGGGAGACGATCGGCGGCCGCGTGCTGCCTGGACCCCGCCCTCCGGTGAAACCGGTCGGGCGCGGCGACGAAGGCCGGAGACGGGGACTTGCGCCCCGCGCCCGGGAGCCGTCAGTCCGCCTGCTTGCGCAGGAAGGCGGGGATGTCGAGCGTTTCCATGCCGGAGTGGCGAAGCGCGTCGACCGTCTGGTCGCGGCGGCGCCGGAACGCGGCGGGCTGCTCGAGCTCCTCGTAGTTGACGGCCATCGGCTCGTTGTCGGTGCCGGTGCGCGTCACGATCGAGATCGTGGGCTGGCGCTGCGCGGCGGCGCCGCCGAGGCCGGTGGCGACGATCGTGACGCGCAGGTCGTCCCCGATCGAGTCCTCGATCACGCTGCCGTAGATGATGGTCGCGTCCTCGGCGGTGAACGAGCGGATGGTGTTCATCACCTCGTGGACTTCCTTGAGCTTGAGGCTCTTGGAGGCGGTGATGTTCACGAGCACGCCGCGCGCGCCGGACAGGTGGATGTCCTCTAGCAGCGGCGAGTGCACCGCCTGCTCGGCGGCCATCTGGGCGCGCTCCGGCCCGGCGGCCATCGCCGAGCCCATCATCGCCACGCCGTTCTCGCTCATCACGGTGCGCACGTCGGCGAAGTCCACGTTCACCAGGCCCGGGCAGTTGATCACCTCGGCGATGCCGGCGACCGCGCCGTTCAGCACGTCGTTCGACGCCCGGAACGCGTCCTCGTAGGTGACGTCCTCGCCGAGCACCTGCATGAGGCGCTCGTTGGGGATGATGATGAGCGAGTCGACGTGCTGCTTGAGCGCGTCGATGCCCACCGCCGCCACCTTCTGGCGCTTGCCCTCGAAGTCGAAGGGCTTGGTGACCACGGCCACCGTGAGGATGCCCTTCTCGCGCGCGATCGAGGCGACGACCGGGGCCGCCCCCGTGCCGGTGCCGCCGCCCATGCCCGCGGTGATGAAGAGCATGTCGGCGCCGCTCACCAGCTCCTCGATGCGGCTCCTGTCCTCCTCGGCCGCCTGCCGGCCGACCTCGGGGTTGGCGCCGGCGCCGAGGCCCTTGGTCACGGCCGAGCCCAGCTGCAGCGTCGTCTTCGAGAGGTTCCTCTTGAGGGCCTGCGCGTCGGTGTTCATCGTGATGAACTCCACGCCCTGCACCCCGTTGTTGATCATGTGGTCCACGGCGTTGCCGCCGCATCCCCCGATTCCCACCACCTTGATCACCGCTTCCGGCGATTGGGCTTCCAGCAACTCGATCATGTGTCGTCTCCTTTGTTTTGACTGCGTTACACCAGCCTGCCGCCTGCTCGCTGCCTGCTGATCCTAGAAATTGCCCTTGAACCAGGCCTTCATCTTCTCGAACACGTCCTTGAAGCCCGTGCCCGCGATCTTCGCGTGCTGGTCGCGGCGGATCTGCTCCAGCCCCGCCATGAGCAGCCCCATTCCCGTCGAGTGCCGCGGGCTCCTCACCACTTCCGCCAGCGCCCCGTCGTAGTGCGGGACGCCGACGCGCACCGGCATGTGGAACACCTCCTCGCCCAGCTCGACCATCCCCTTCATGAGGGCCGTGCCCCCGGTGACCACGATCCCCGAGGAGAGCAGCTCCTCCAGCCCGCAGGAGCGCAGCTCGCGCTGCACGAGCGAGTAGAGCTCCTCCACGCGCGGCTCGATCACCTCCGCCAGCGTCTGCCGCGAGATGTCGCGCGCGCCGCGGTCGCCCACGCCCGGCACCTCGATCATGTCGTTCACGCTCGCGAGCTGGCGCAGCGCCACTCCGTGGCGGATCTTGAGTTCCTCGGCGTCCTTCGTCGGGGTCCTCAGCGCCATGGCGATGTCGTTGGTGATCTGGTCACCGGCGATCGGGATGACGCTGGTGTGCTTGATGGCGCCCTCGGTGAAGACGGCCAGGTCGGTCGTGCCGCCGCCGATGTCGACGAGGCACACGCCCAGGTCGCGCTCGTCGTCGAGGAGCACGGCGTCGGCGGAGGCGAGCGGCTGCAGCATGAGGTCGCGCACCTCGAGGCCGCAGCGGCGCACGCACTTCATGATGTTCTGCGCGGCGGAGACGGCGCCGGTCACGATGTGCACCTTCACCTCGAGGCGCATGCCGCTCATGCCCAGCGGCTGGCGCACCCCGCCCTGCCCGTCGATGATGAATTCCTGCTCCAGGATGTGCAGGACCTGCTGCTCCATCGGGATGTTCACCGCGCGCGCCGTCTCGATCACGCGGTCGATGTCGTACTGCGACACCTCCTTGTCCTTGATCGCGACCATGCCGTGCGAGTTGAAGCTCTTGATGTGGCTGCCCGCGATGCCGGTGATCACCTCGCGGATCTTCACGTCGGCCATGAGCTCGGCCTCCTCCAGCGAGCGCTGGATGGCCGTCACCGTGGACTCGATGTTGACGACGGTGCCCTTCTTGAGCCCGCGGGAGGGGTGGCTCCCCATGCCGATCAGGTTGAGCGTCCCCTCCGGCGTCACCTCGGCCACGAGGGTCACGATCTTGGAGGTGCCGATGTCCAGGGCCACCAGGACGTCGCGGCTCTCTCGGTTGCGGTTCACGATCATGGCTTCGCCTTCTTCGTCATGCGCGCCGTCCCTTCGGCGCGCCCCTGCGTTCCGGAGGCGTCGCGCCGCGCAGCGCGAACCCGTTCGGGTAGCGCAGGTCGGCGTGCGTCGCCCTCCTCGCCCCCTCGTCCACCAGCGACCATGCCGCGGCGAAGCGCGAGAGGCGCGCCTCGACGTCGCTGCGCCCGATCTCGATCACGAGGCCGGTGGCGAGCCTCGCCTGCCAGGCACGGCGCTCCGAGAGCCGCAGCTCCGCGACGGGGCTCCCGAGCGGCGCGGCCGCCTTGAGGACGGCCGGCCAGGTCGCCGCGATCTCCGCCGCCGTGCCCTCGGGGCCCGCGAAGCGCGGGAGCGCCCCCTCGTAGGCCGCCGTGAACACCTCGCCCCGCGAGCTCACGAGGCGCGAGTCGTCCCAGCGCGCCAGGGGCTCGTGCGCCTCGATCGCCACCTCGAGCGTGCCGGGGAAGACGCGGCGCACCGCGCAGTCGCGGACC
>JBBIJT010000169.1:0-6172 GCA_037445795.1 Betaproteobacteria bacterium
CTGCCCTCGGCGAACTTGCCGATGCGGATCTTGGGGCCCTGGAGGTCCGCCATGATGCCGACCGTGCGGCCCACCTTGCGGCAGGTCTCGCGCACGAGCTCGGCGCGCGCCTCGTGGTCGGCCGAGGTGCCGTGGGAGAAGTTGAGGCGGACGACGTCCACCCCGGCCCGCATCATCCGCTCGAGCACCTCGGGGGCGCTCGATGCGGGGCCGAGCGTGGCCACTATCTTCGTGTTGCGCATTCCCCGGGGCTCCCCCTCGTTGTCGTTATCGATGCTTCCCCGCGCCGCGGCGGGACTACCCGCCCGAGCGCGATTCCAGGACCTCCACGGCCGGGAGCACCTTGCCCTCGAGGAACTCGAGGAAGGCCCCTCCGCCCGTGGAAATGTAGCCTATCCGGTCGGTGACGCCGTACTTGGCGATTGCCGCGAGCGTGTCGCCGCCGCCGGCGATGGAGAACGCTGGCGAGGCGGCGACCGCCTCGGCCACCGCCTTCGTGCCGGCGCCGAACTGGTCGAACTCGAACACGCCCACCGGGCCGTTCCAGACGACGGTGCCGGCGGACGCGAGGACCTCGGCGTAGCGCTTCGCGGTTCGCGGCCCGATGTCGAAGATCATGTCGTCGTCCTCGACGGACGCGGCATCCTTCGTCACGGCCGGCGTGTCGGCGGCGAAGGCCTTGCCGCAGACGGCGTCGACGGGGATCGGCACCGCCGCGCCGCGGGCCTGCATCAGCACCGCGATCTCCTTCGCCTCGGGGGCGAGGTCGGCCTCGCAGAGCGACTTGCCGATGGGCAGCCCCGCCGCGAGCATGAACGTGTTGGCGATCCCCCCGCCCACGATGAGCTGGTCCACCTTCGTCGACAGGCTCTTCAGGATCGTGAGCTTGGTGGAGACCTTGGAGCCGGCCACGATGGCCACCAGCGGGCGCTTCGGGCTCGCGAGCGCGCGGCCCAGGGCTTCCAGCTCGGCGGCGAGCAGCGGGCCCGCGCAGGCGACCTTCGCGAACTTCGCGATGCCGTGGGTGGTGGCCTCGGCGCGGTGGGCGGTGCCGAAGGCGTCGTTCGCGTACACGTCGCAGAGCGCCGCCATCTTCCGCGCGAGCGCCTCGTCGTTCTTCTTCTCGCCCTTGTTGAAGCGGCAGTTCTCGAGGAGGACCACCTGGCCGGGCTGCACGGACACGCCGTCGACCCAGTCGCGGATCACGGGCATCTCGCGGCCGAGGAGCTCGCCCAGGCGCCTCGCCACCGGCGCCAGCGAGTCGGCCTCGCTGAAGGCGCCCTCGGTGGGCCGCCCGAGGTGGGAAGTGACCATCACCGCCGCGCCCTTCGCGAGGGCCATGCGGATTCCGGGGACGGAGGCGCGGATGCGCGTGTCGTCCGTGACGGTGCCGTCGTCGGCCTGCGGGACGTTCAGGTCGGCACGGATGAACACGCGCTTGCCCTCGAGGTCGAGGTCGGCGAGCTTGAGGACTTTCATGGTCGTTCTTCCGTCGGGTGGATTCAGGTGTCGGGCGTGGCGAGCTTCAGTCCCGCGATGCCCGCGACGATGAGCGCGATGCAGGCGAGCCGCAGGGCGTCGCGCGACTCGCCGAAGAGGAACATCCCGGCCACCGCGGTGCCGACCGCGCCGATTCCCGTCCACACGGCGTAGCCCGTGCCGACCGGGATGGTCCGCAGCGCCACCGCCAGCAGCCAGACGCTGACCACCATCCCGGCCACCGTGAGGGTGGTCGGCACGGGGCGCGTGAAGCCGTCGGTGTACTTGAGCCCCACCGCCCACCACACCTCGGCCAGCCCCGCGAGCAGCAGGACCCCCCAGGCGAAGGCGGGCGAGGAGGCCACGGCCTACTTCGCCGCCATCAGCGCGACGGTGGTGTCGAGCATGCGGTTCGAGAAGCCCCACTCGTTGTCGTACCACGAGGAGACCTTCACGAGGCGCCCGGATACCTTGGTGAGCGTGGCGTCGAAGGTGGAGGAGGCCGGGTCGTGGTTGAAGTCGATCGAGACCAGCGGGCCCTTGTTGAAGTTGAGGATGCCCTTGAGCGCGGGGCTCTCGGAGGCTTCCTTCATGATCGCGTTCACCTCGTCCACCGTCGTGTCGCGGGCGGCGATGAACGACAGGTCCACGAGCGAGACGTTGATGGTGGGCACGCGCACCGCGTAGCCGTCGAGCTTGCCGTTCAGCTCCGGCAGCACCAGGCCCACCGCGGCGGCGGCGCCCGTCTTGGTCGGGATCATCGACATGGTGGCGGAGCGGGCGCGGCGCAGGTCCTCGTGGTAGACGTCGGTGAGCACCTGGTCGTTGGTGTAGGCGTGCACCGTCGTCATGAGGCCGTTCACGAGGCCGATCTTCTCGTGCAGCGGCTTCACCAGCGGGGCGAGGCAGTTGGTCGTGCAGGAGGCGTTGGAGATAACGGTGTGCGAGGCCTTCAGCACGCCGTGGTTGACGCCGTAGACGACCGTCGCGTCCACGTCCTTGCCTCCGGGAGCCGAGATGATGACCTTCTTCGCGCCGCCCTTGAGGTGCGCGCCGGCCTTCTCCTTCGTGGTGAAGAAGCCCGTGCACTCGTGCACCACGTCGACGCCCATCTCGCCCCAGGGCAGCTGCGAGGGGTCGCGGTTGGCCAGCACGCGGATGCGGTCGCCGTTCACCACCATGTGGTCGCCGTCGACGGCCACGGTGCCGGGGAACTTGCCGTGCGCGGTGTCGTAGCGCGTGAGGTGGGCGTTCGTCTCTGCGTTGCCGAGGTCGTTCACGGCCACGATGACGATGTCGTGCTTCTTGCCGCCCTCGTAGTGGGCGCGGAGGATGTTTCGGCCGATGCGGCCGTAGCCGTTGATGGCGACGCGGATGGGCATTTGGGGCTCCGGTACGGGAAAGAGGTGCGGGGAAACAGCCATTTTAAGCCAAAGGGGACACACCCCTTTGACGCAGGTCTAGGGTCCTCCTCCGTGCGTCCTCCCCCTAGAGGACGGATTTCACGGCGGCGGCGACGTTCTCGGCGGTGAGGCCGAAGTGCTTGAAGAGCGCGCCCGCCGGCGCCGATTCCCCGAAGGTGTCGACGCCCAGCGCCGCGCCCTCCAGGCCCACGTACTTGCGCCAGTAGTCCGTGACGCCCGCCTCGACCGACACGCGCGGCAGCCCCTTCGGCAGCACTTCCGAGCGCCACTCGTCGCCCTGGCGGTCGAAGAGGCTCGTGCAAGGCATGGAGACGACGCGAACGGCGATGCCCTCCTGCGCGAGCGTCTTCTGCGCGGCGAGGGCCAGCGCGACCTCGGACCCCGTGGCGATGATGGCGGCCCGGGGAGCGCCCTGGGCCTCGGAGAGCACGTAGCCGCCGCGCCCGATGGCCTCCACCTGCTCCGGCGTGCGCTTCACGAACGGGAGGTTCTGGCGGGAGAGCGCGAGCGCCGTGGGGCCCATGTGGCGCGAGAGGGCGGCCGTCCAGGCGGCGGTCGTCTCGACGGTGTCGCAGGGCCGCCAGAGGTCGAGGTTGGGGATGAGGCGCAGGCTCGAGACGTGCTCGACGGCCTGGTGCGTCGGGCCGTCCTCGCCGAGGCCGATGGAGTCGTGGGTGAAGACGAAAACGTTCCTCAGCTTCATGAGCGCGGCCATGCGCACGGCGTTCCGCGCGTAGTCGCTGAAGACGAGGAAGGTACCCGAGTAGGGGATGAACCCGCCGTGCAGCGCGATGCCGTTGCCGATGGCGGCCATGCCGAACTCGCGCACGCCGAAGTGCACGTAGTTGCCGGCCTGCGTGGCCGACACGCTCTTCGAGCCCGTCCAGTTGGTGAGGTTGGACCAGGTGAGGTCGGCGGACCCGCCCAGGAACCCCGGCAGGTGCGGCGCGATGGCCTCGATCGCGTTCTGCGAGGCCTTGCGCGTGGCGATCGTCTCGGCCTTCTCGACGACCTTCGCGAGGGCCTCCGCGGCCATCTGGTCCCAGTTGGGCGGCAGCTCGCCGGCCATGCGGCGCTGGAACTCCTTCGCGAGGTCCGGGTGCGCCTTGGCGTAGGCGTCGAACCGCGAATTCCATTCGCGCTCCAGCTCGCCGCCGCGCGGCCGCTGGTCCCAGGCGTCGTAGATGGCCGCGGGGATCTCGAAGGGCGGGTGGGTCCAGCCGATGGCGTCGCGCGTGGCGAGCACCTCCGCTTCGCCGAGGGCCGCGCCGTGCACGGCGTCGGTGCCCGCCTTGTTGGGCGAGCCCTTGCCGATCACCGTCTTGCAGCAGATGAGCGTGGGCTTCGAGGAGTCGGCCCGCGCCTCCGCGATGGCGGCCTCGATGGCCCGGGGGTCGTGCCCGTCCACGTTCGGGATCACGTGCCAGCCGTAGGCGGCGAAGCGCATGGGGGTGTTGTCGGAGAACCACCCCTGGACCTTGCCGTCGATGGAGATGCCGTTGTCGTCGTAGAGGGCGATGAGCTTGCCGAGCTGGAGCGTGCCGGCGAGCGAGCAGGCCTCGTGCGAGATGCCCTCCATCAGGCAGCCGTCGCCCAGGAAGACGTAGGTGTGGTGGTCGACCACCGTGTGCCCGGGGCGGTTGAACTCGGCGGCGGCGAGCTTCTCCGCGAGCGCCATGCCCACGGCGTTGGCGAGGCCCTGGCCCAGCGGCCCCGTCGTCGTCTCCACGCCGGGCGTGACGCCGTACTCCGGGTGCCCCGGCGTCTTCGAGTGCATCTGCCGGAAGGCCTTGATGTCCTCGATCGTCACCGCGTAGCCGGTGAGGTGCAGGAGCGCGTACTGGAGCATCGAGCCGTGGCCGTTGGAGAGCACGAAGCGGTCGCGGTCGGGCCAGGCGGGGTTGGCCGGGTTGTGGCGCAGGAACCGCCGCCACAGGACCTCGGCGATCTCGGCCATGCCCATGGGCATGCCGGGGTGGCCGGAATTGGCCTTCTGGACGGCGTCCATCGCGAGGGCGCGGATGGCGTTGGCGAGCTCTTGGTGCCTGGAGGTGGTGGCCATGCGGGTGGGGGCGAGGGCGGACAGCATTGGAGGGGCTTCCATTTTATCGGATGCGGAGGGCCGGGCACCCTACCGGCTTGCGGCCTGCTTCTTGCGCTCCATCAGGCGCCAGATCATCGGCGTGAGGATCGTCTGCATGGCGAGGTCCATCTTGCCGCCGGGCACGACGATCGTGTTGGCACGCGACATGAACGAGTCGTGCAGCATCGACAGCAGGTAGGGGAAGTCGATGCCGCGCGGGTTGGCGAAGCGGATCACGAGGAAGCTCTCGTCGGGCGTCGGGATGAAGCGCGCGACGAAGGGGTTCGAGGTGTCCACCGTGGGCACGCGCTGGAAGTTGATGTGCGTGCGCGAGAACTGCGGGGTGATGAAGTGCACGTAGTCGTGCATCCGGCGCAGGATCGTGTCGGTCACGGCCTCCGTCGAGTAGCCGCGCATCGAGCGGTCGCGGTGCAGCTTCTGGATCCACTCGAGGTTGATCACCGGCACCACGCCGATGAGGAGGTCGGGGTGCTTCGCCACGTCCACGCCGTCGGCCGCGACCGCCCCGTGCAGGCCCTCGTAGAAGAGGAGGTCGGTGTCCCCGGGCAGGTCCTCCCACGCCGTGAAGGTGCCCGGCGGCTGCTTGTAGGGCGCGGCCTCGCCCTCGTCGTGCAGGTACTTGCGCCGCTTGCCGTGCCCGGTCTCGCCGTAGGCCCGGAAGAGCTCCTCCAGCTCGGCGAAGAGGTTCGCCTCGGGCCCGAAGTGGCTGAAGTGGCGGTTGCCCGCCGCCAGCGCCTCGGCCATCTTGGCCTTCATCTCCGCGCGGTCGTAGCGGTGGAAGCTGTCGCCCTCGATGAAGGCGGCGTTCACGTTCTCGCGCCGGAAGATCTGCTCGAAGGTGCGCATGACCGAGGTGGTGCCGGCCCCGGACGAGCCGGTGATCGCGATGATGGGGTGCTTCGCGGACATCTCTGCTTCCTCCGGAGTGGGGCGGCTCGCGCGCCCGTGGTCAGGCTTTCGTGAAGAGGGACCGCTCGCCGAAGAGCGGCGGCGCCGTCGGCGGCGAGATGCCCGCGTCGTGGTCGTGGTGGTAGGACTCGATGCGCGCCACCTCGTCGCGGGAGCCGAGGATCACCGGCACGCGCTGGTGCAGCGACGTGGGCTCGACCTCGAGGATGCGGCCGCGCCCGGTGGAGGCGGCGCCGCCCGCCTGCTCGACGATCAT
>JBBIJT010000170.1:0-6165 GCA_037445795.1 Betaproteobacteria bacterium
ACGGTGCACCACCGCGACCACGACCACGACAACAATCCGCCCGACGGCAGCAACTGGGAGCTGCTGTGCGTCTACTGCCACGACAACGAGCACCAGAAGCAGCTCGAGCTCGCCGGGGGCGCAACCGGCGAGGCGAAGCCCCAGGGCGCCACCCACTCGCCCTTCGCCGACCTCAAGGCGTTGCTGGAGAAGCGCAAGGGCTGACGCGCGTGTTCCTCGGCCACTTCGGCGCGGGGTTCGGCGCCAAGGCGATCGCGCCTCGGGTGTCGCTGGGGTGGCTCTTCGCGGCCGCGCAGTTCATCGACCTGCTCTGGCCGATCCTGCTCCTCGCCGGGGTCGAGCGGGTTCGCATCGAGCCGGGCGCCACCGCCGTCGTTCCCCTCGTCTTCGAGCACTACCCCGTGTCGCACAGCCTCGCCGCCGTGGGCCTGTGGTCGCTCCTCGCGGGCGCGGCGTACTTCGCGCTCAGGAAGGATGCTCGCGGCGCCGCCGTGCTGGCCGCCCTGGTCGCGAGCCATTGGTTCCTCGACGCCATCGTGCACAAGCCGGACCTTCCGCTCTACCCGGGGTCGGAAGCCCTGGCCGGGCTGAACGCCTGGTCCTCGCTGCCGCTTTCCCTCGCGATCGAGCTGGCCGTCTTCGCCGCGGGCGCGTGGCTGTATGCGCGGGCGACGCGGCCGGCCGACCGGACCGGCACGTGGGCGTTCGGGGGGCTCGTCGCCTTCCTGCTCGCCGTCCACGCGGGCAACCTCCTCGGGCCGCCGCCGCCCAGCGCGGAGGCGATCGCGTGGGCGGGCCAGTCGCAGTGGCTGCTCGTGCTGTGGGCGTTCTGGGTCGATAATCACCGCCGTCCCCCGCCACCTTCCTGAAAGCCGCAGCATGCGTTCCCTGCCCCGCCTCTTCGAGAACAACCGCGCCTGGTCCGAGCGCATCCACCGCAGCGACCCGGGATTCTTCCAGGGTCTGTCGCAGCAGCAGTCGCCCGAGTACCTCTGGATCGGCTGCGCCGACAGCCGCGTTCCGGCCAACCAGATCGTCGGACTTCCCCCGGGGGAGCTCTTCGTGCACCGCAACGTGGCCAACGTGGTCGTGCACACGGACCTCAATTGCCTGTCGGTGATCCAGTTCGCGGTCGAGGTGCTGAAGGTGCGCCACGTCATGGTGGTGGGGCACTACGGCTGCTCCGGCGTTCGGGCCGCCCTCGGCCGCGACCGCCTGGGGCTCGTGGAGAACTGGCTGCGCCACGTGCAGGACGTGCGCAACAAGTACCCCGACGTGATCTCCGCGCTCGCCGAGGCTTCCGCGCAGGTCGACCGCCTGTGCGAGCTCAACGTGATCGAGCAGGTGGCGAACGTCTGCGAGACTTCCATCCTGCGCGATGCCTGGGAGCGCGGGCAGGACGTGTCGGTGCACGGCTGGATCTACGGCATCGCCGACGGGCTGCTGCGCGACCTCGACATGACGGTTAGCGCCGTCGCGGAGGTGGAGCTGCGGCGCGCGCAGGCGCTCGCGGCGCTGGGCGCGGCGCGGTGATAGTCTTCCATTCATGAGCCAGGAAACCTGGAACGCGGTCGACGAATATTTCACCGCGACGCTCGTCAAGCAGGACGCGGCCCTCGAGGCGGCGCTTCGCGACAGCGAGGCCGCGGGGCTCCCGGCGATCAGCGTGTCGCCCGCGCAGGGGAAGTTCCTGAACCTTCTCGCGCGCATCCAGGGGGCGCGCAACATCCTCGAGATCGGCACGCTGGGCGGCTACAGCACCATCTGGCTCGCCCGGGCGCTTCCGCCCGGCGGGCGGCTCATCTCCCTCGAACTCGACCCGAAGCACGCGGAGGTCGCCCGTGCCAACCTTGCGCGGGCCGGCTTCGCCAACATCGCGAGCGTTCGCGTCGGGCGCGCCGTGGACACGCTCGACGAGCTCGACCGCGAGTCGGCGGGTCCCTTCGACCTCGTCTTCATCGACGCGGACAAGCAGTCGAACCCCGCCTACTTCGCCTGGGCCCTCAAGCTCTCGCGGCGCGGCACCGTGATCGTCGTGGACAACATGGTGCGCGCGGGCGCGGTGGCCGACGCGGCGAGCACGGACGCGGCGGTGCAGGGCGTCCGGCGCCTCAACCACCTGATGGCCACCGAGCCGCGGGTTTCCGCCACGGCCATCCAGACCGTGGGCATCAAGGGCTACGACGGCTTCGCGGTCGCGCTGGTGGTCTCCTGATGGCGCGCATCTTCATCGCCGGCGCGGGCTACGTGGGGCTGGTGGCGGCCGACCTCCTCGCGCGCGCGGGCCACACCGTGGCCATCGGCCGGCGCTCGGCGGGGGGCGCGCCCGGCTCGTTCGCGATGGACGTGCTGCGGCCCGAGACCTACCCTGCCGACCTTCGCGAGGCGCAGTGCGTCGTCTATTGCGTGTCGGCGGACGGCTTCACCGAGGAGTCCTATCGCGCCGCCTACGTGGACGGGCTCGCCCGGGTGATCGAGGCGGCCTCGCGGGGCGCCGCCAGGCGCCTCGTGTTCGTCTCGTCCACCGGCGTCTTCGGGCAGGACGACGGGAGCGTCGTGGACGAAGCCTCGCCCGCCGTGCCGAAGGGATTCTCGGGAAGGACGATCCTCGAAGGCGAGGCCCTCCTCGCCGCCGCTCCCTTCGAGGCGACCGCCATCCGCTTCTCCGGCATCTACGGCCCGGGACGCGACCGCCTCGTCCGGATGGTGCGCTCCGGCGCGCCCGTGTCGGCCCGGTCGCGATCGGCCATAACCAACCGCATCCACCGCGACGACTGCGCGCGCGCCATCGCCCACCTCGTGGAGCGCCCGTCGGTCCGGGCCCTCTACCTGGGCAGCGACGAGGCTCCCACGCCCATGGGCGAGATCCTCGACTGGATCGCGGGCCGGCTGGGCCTTCCCCCGCCGCCGGAGGGGGCCGATTCGCCCGACGTGCTCCAGCGAGGGGGCAAAAAGCGCATCTCGAGCGCCAGGCTCCGCGGCGAGGGGTTCCGCTTCCTCTACCCGACCTACCGGGAAGGGTTCGAGGCCATCCTCGCGGCCGGCTGAGGCTCCAGCGGCAGGCCCGGTTGCGCTCCCGCAAGCGCGGCGACGCCACCCGTGGGACAATGCCGGTACATTTCCCGTGAGAGGAGCCCTCGATCTTGGCCAAACCCAACTACGCATTCGAGAAGCGCAAGCGCGAACTGGAGCAGAAGCGGAAAAAGGAAGAAAAGCTTCAGAAGAAGCTGCAGAACAAGCTCGCCAAGGCGAGCGACGGCACCGAGCCGGCCCCGGCCCCCGAGGCCGATACCCCGCCCGCCTGATGCCGCGGCCCTGAGACTCCGGGCCCCCCGATGTACCGCGGCGAGAGATTCAACGGCCTGACCCACCTGTCCGGGGCGCTCCTCGCGCTCGCCGGCGCGGTGGC
Organism: Betaproteobacteria bacterium; assembly: GCA_037445795.1. Classification (GTDB taxonomy): domain Bacteria; phylum Pseudomonadota; class Gammaproteobacteria; order Burkholderiales; family Usitatibacteraceae; genus FEB-7. The sequence goes on from JBBIJT010000170.1 coordinate 3,410, forward strand.
GCTCATCGTCCTCGCCGCCCTCAAGGCCGACCCGTGGCGCATCGTGAGCTTCTCGATCTACGGCGCCACGCTCTTCTTCCTGTACCTCTCCTCCACGCTCTACCACTCGGTGCGCGGGCGGGCGAAGGACGTCTTTCGCAAGATGGACCACGCCGCCATCTACCTGCTCATCGCCGGCACCTACATGCCGTTCACCCTGGTGACACTCAACGGCCCGTGGGGCTGGTCGCTCTTCGGCGTGGTGTGGGGGCTCGCGCTCCTCGGGATCGTGCAGGAGATCTGGTTCGCGAGGGGCGCGCGCGTCCTTTCGCTCGTGATCTACCTGCTCATGGGCTGGGTGGCGCTGGTAGCGGTGGTGCCGATCATCCGCGCCATCTCGTGGGGCGGGTTCGCCTGGCTCGCCGCGGGCGGTGCCGTGTACACCGCCGGCATCGTCTTCTACCTCTACGACGAGCGGTTCCGGCACTTCCACGGCATCTGGCACCTCTTCGTGCTGGGCGGAAGCGCCCTGCACTACACCGCGATCGTCCTCTACGTCGCCTGACGCGGCTCATGAGTGACCCCGCAGCCGAGGTCCCGCAGCCCCTCGCGCCCCGCCTTCCCACGACGGCCCTCGTGCTGGGCGCGCTCGGCGTGGTGTTCGGCGACATCGGCACGAGCCCCCTCTACGCCCTCAAGGAGTGCTTCAGCCCCGAGCACGGCATCGCCCCCACGCGCGAGAACGTGATGGGGCTGCTCTCGCTCATCACGTGGTCGATGGCCTGGGTCATCGCGTACAAGTACCTGTCGGTGATGATGCGCGCGGACAACGACGGCGAGGGCGGCATCCTCGCGCTCCTCGCGCTCGCCCTGCGGGGCCTGCACCACGAGCCGGTCAAGCGCTGGTACGTGGTCATGCTGGGCATCTTCGGCGCGGCGATGTTCTACGGCGACAGCATGATCACGCCCGCGATCTCGGTGCTCTCGGCGGTGGAGGGGCTCGAGGTGGCCACGCCCGTGTTCTCGCACTGGGTGGTGCCCGCCACGGTCGCGATCCTCACGGCGCTCTTCCTGATCCAGCGGCACGGCACGGCGCGGGTCGGCACCTATTTCGGGCCGGTCACGGGCCTGTGGTTCCTGTGCCTCGCGGCCGTGGGAATCTGGCGCATCGGCGAGAATCCCGCGATCCTGGCCGCCGCGAATCCGCTGCACGCCGTCGAATTTCTCGCCGCCAATCCGCTGCTCGGCTTCCTCGTCCTGGGCGCCGTCTTCCTCGCGCTTACCGGCGGCGAGGCCCTCTATGCCGACATGGGGCACTTCGGCAAGCGGCCCATCCGCATCGCGTGGTTCGGCCTGGTGATGCCGGCGCTGCTGCTCAACTACTTCGGGCAGGGCGCCTTCGTGCTCGCGAACCCCGCGGGCGTGAAGAACCCCTTCTACCTGATGCTGCCAGGCTGGGCCCTGCTGCCGATGGTCGCCCTCGCCACGGCCGCCACGGTGATCGCCTCGCAGGCTGTCATCTCCGGCGCGTTCTCGGTGACGCGCCAGGCGATCCAGCTCGGCTACATCCCGCGCCTGGAGATCCTGCACACCTCCTCGCGCGCCATCGGCCAGATCTACGTGCCCTTCGTGAACTGGACCCTCTTCGTCGCCGTCCTGCTCCTCGTGCTGGGATTCAGGACCTCCGACAGCCTCGCGAACGCCTACGGCATCGCGGTGGCCGCGACGATGGTGATCGAGTGCCTCCTCGCGATGGTCGTGGCGCGGCGCCTGTGGAAGTGGTCACGCTTCGCGACCGTCGCCGTGATCGGCTCGATGCTGGTCGTGGACCTCGCCTTCCTCGCCTCGAACGCGGCCAAGTTCCTCTCCGGCGGCTGGTTCCCGCTCGCCATCGGCGCGGCGTGCTTCACGCTGCTGGTCACCTGGAAGCGCGGGCGCATGCTCCTGGGGCGGCGGCTGTCCGAGCAGGGCATCCCGCTGGAGCCGTTCCTCGAGAGCCTCGCCCTCAGCCCGCCGCAGCGCGTGCCCGGCACCGCGATCTTCATGACCGGGTCGACGGCGACGGTTCCCTCGGCGCTCCTGCACAACCTCAAGCACAACAAGGTGCTGCACGAGCGCGTGGTGTTCCTCACCATCACCACCCACGACGTGCCAGTCGTGCCGGTGGAAGACCGCATCCAGCTCAAGCGCGTCGGCGAGGGCTTCTGGAAGCTCGAGGCGTGGTACGGGTTCAAGGAGCAGCCCGACGTGCAGGACATCCTGGAGCAGTGCCGCATCCGCCACGGGCTCCCGTTCGAGCCGATGGAGACGTCCTTCTTCCTGTCGCGCGAGACGATCGTGTGCGCGGGCGAGCGCCCCGGCATGGCCACCTGGCGCGACCACCTCTTCGCGTGGATGAACCGCAACGCCACGCGCGCGACCGACTTCTTCAACATCCCCATCAACCGCGTCGTGGAACTCGGCACGCACGTGGACATCTGACAATCGATCAACGACAGGAGAGAGCCATGAGCACCCCAGCCGCCAACGCACCCGCGCAGAAGCCCGGCATCCATCCCGGCATCATCGTCGGCGCGATCGCCGTCGTCGTCTTCGGCGCCGCCGGCGCGGCCTCGTACCTCGGGCTCCTGCCCGGCCAGCCGGCCGCCCCCACGCCCATGAGCGTCGCCAAGCCCGCCCAGCAGGCCGGCATCGTTCCCGACGCCGTGGTGCCTCCCGCGCCCGCTCCCGTGGCACAGGCACCGGCACCGGCTCCCGCGCCGGCGCCCGCCCAGCCC
>JBBIJT010000171.1:0-6162 GCA_037445795.1 Betaproteobacteria bacterium
CGTTCCAGCGCGTCGTCGAGCAGGCGTTGTAGGTCGTCGGGCCCTTGCAGCCCACCTTGTAGAGGCAGTACCCCATGCGCGCGCCCTCGTCGTCGAACTTCTCGACGAACTGGCCGGCGTCGAAGTGCGGCCGGCGGTAGCACTTGTCGTGGATCCTCTGGCTGTAGAACATCTTCGGCCGCCCCTGGCGGTCGAGCTCGGGGATGCGGTCGAAGGTGAGCACGTAGGTCACGATCGCCGTCATCACCTCGGCGATGGGCGGGCAGCCCGGCACCTTGATGATCGGCTTGTCGGTGATGACCTTGTCGATGGGCACCGCGTTCGTCGGATTGGGCTTGGCGGCCTGCACGCACCCCCAGGAGGCGCAGGATCCCCAGGCGATGACGGCCTTCGCGTCCTTGGCGTACTCCTTCAGGGCCTCGACGAAGGGCCTGCCGTAGTAGATGCAGTACATCCCGTCCTCGTTGAGGGGCGGGTTGCCCTCGACGGCGAGGATGTAGTTGCCCTTGTGCTTGGCGATCGTCTCGTGGGCGTTGGCGCGCAGCTGCTCGCCGGCGGCCGCCGAGAGCGTCATGTGATAGTCGAGCGAGAGCATCGACAGCACCGCGTCCTTGGCGAGCGGGTGCGCCGAGCGGATGAACGACTCGCTGCAGCAGGTGCACTCCAGGCCCTCGATCCAGATGACCGGGGTGCGGGGCTTGGTCTCGAGCGCGTGGGCGATCTGCGGCGCGACCGTGGGCGACAGGCCCAGCGAGGCGGTCGTGAGGCTGCAGAACTTGAGGAAGCTGCGCCGGGAGATGCCCTGGCGGCGGAGGACGTCGTAGAAGGTGTCATTCACGGTCTTTTCCTCCCTTTTCCCGGCCCGTCAGCACGATGGCGAGCACCGCGGCGATGCCACCGAGCGCGAGGAGGTCCATGAAGTGGTGGGCTTCGCCCGTCGCCCCGTGCCCGGGGTGGGCCCAGGCGGCGGTCGCGGCTGCGGCGAGGACGGCGGCGGATATCACGGACTTGAGTTTCATGGGGCCTCCTCGGAATTGGGGGGTTCCGGACATGAGGGCGACTTTCCGCCGCCCCCCGGGAGCACATTTGACCTAGGTCAACGGGGCGGGGCGGCGCGGCCGGCAGGTAACGGTTCCCGTTACACCGCGGCAACGCCCGAAGGCCTGGCGAGGGGGTATGAGCCCGGAAACGTGCGCCGTCCCCGCGCCCGGCGCCGGTCATCGACGCCGGGCGCCCGATATGCCTAGACTACGGGCAACCGGCCGCTCGAGCGCGCGGACGGGCCCACAAATCCAGTTCGAGGAGATGCTCATGACCCCCCGCACCCTTCTGGGCGCGCTTGCCGCGTGCCTGTTCGCCACCCCCGCCGTCCTGGCCCAGACCGAGATCAAGTTCGGGCACGTGGGCGAGCCCGGGTCGCTCTTCGCGGCCTCGGCCGAGGAATTCGCCCGCCGCGCCAACGCCAAGCTCGGCGACAAGGCCAAGGTGGTCGTCTACGGCTCCAGCCAGCTGGGAGGCGACAAGGAGCTCGTCCAGAAGCTCAAGCTCGGCACCGTCGACATGGCCCTGCCCTCGACGGTGATGACCTCGGAGTCCGACCTCTTCGGCGTCTTCGAGATGCCCTACCTCGTGAAGGACCGCAAGCACATGGGCCGCATCGAGAAGGAGGTCTTCTGGCCCACGATCGCCCCGACCGTCGAGAAGAAGGGCCTCAAGGTGATCGCCGTCTGGGAGAACGGCTACCGCCACATCACCAACAGCAAGCGCCCCATCAACACCCCGGAAGACCTCAAGGGCATCAAGCTGCGCGTGCCCGAGGGCAAGTGGCGAGTGAAGATGTTCCAGGCCTACGGCGCCAACCCCTCCCCCATGAAGTTCTCCGAGGTCTTCACGGCCCTGCAGACGGGCGTGATGGACGGCCAGGAGAACCCCTTCACGCAGATCACGAGCGCCAAGTTCCAGGAGGTGCAGAAGTTCATCTCCCTCACGGGCCACGTCTACACGCCCGCCTACGTCACCGTGGGCGCGAAGAAGTGGGCCGCGCTGCCCGCCGACGTGAGGAAGGTCCTGGAGGACACGGCGAAGGAGACGCAGGCCTGGGTCTACGAGACCGCCGAGAAGGGCGACAAGGAGCTGCTCGACAAGATCCTCGCCGCGGGCGTGAAGTCCAACGTGCCCAACAAGGACGCGTTCGTCGCGGCCTCCAAGCCCGTCTACGAGGAGTTCGCCAAGGAGGTCCCGGGCTCGAAGGAAGTGATCGACAAGGCGATCGCGCTGGGCAAGTAGCTGATGACGCTGCAATCGTTCCGCCGGGGATACGAGCGCTTCCTCGAGGGGATCTGCATCGCGCTCATGATCGCGCTCGCCGCCGAGGTGGTGGCGGGCGTGGTCTTCCGCTACTCGGGCCATTCCCTCGTCTGGTATGACGAGGTCGCCACGATCCTGCTCGCCTGGGTGACCTTCTACGGCTCGGCGCTCGCGGTCCTCAAGCACGCGCACATGGGCGTGCCCGAGATCGTGAGGATGCTGCCGCCCGGCCCGCGGGTCGTGGCCGCCGTCGTGGCCCAGCTATGCACGCTGGCGTTCTTCGTTCTGCTCGCCTGGATCGGCTACTCGGTCCTCGAGGTCCTCGCCACCGACTATCTCGTCTCGCTGCCGGAAATCTCGGTGGCCTGGGCGAACTCGGTTATCCCGGTCACCTCCGTCCTGTTCGTGATCGGCCAGGTGCTGGTTTTTCCCGAGGTGCTGCGCGAGGCGCGCGGCCCGGCGGGGCATGCCGAGGGGGCCGCATGACCGGCTTCCTCGTCCTGCTGTGCGTGCTCGTGCTGGTGCTGATCAACGTCCCGATCGCCGTGACGCTGTGCATCGCGTCCGTCGTGGCGATGCTCGCGACCCAGGGCGTGGGGAGCCTGCCCAACGTGGCGATCGCGCTCTACCAGGGCGCGACCAGCTTCCCGCTCATCGCGATCCCGCTCTTCATCCTCGCGGCCGCCATCATGAACACCACGGGGATCTCGCACCGGCTGATCGACTTCTGCCAGGCGCTCGTCGGGTGGATGCGCGGCGCCCTCGCCCAGGTGAACGTGCTGAGCCACATGTTCTTCGCGGAGATCTCGGGCTCGGCCGTCGCGGGCGTGGCGGCCACCGCCTCCATCATCATGCCGGCCATGAAGGCGCGGGGCTACCCGGGCCCCTTCACGGCCGCGGTGACCTCGTCCACGGCCACGCTCGCCATCATCATCCCGCCGTCCATCCCGATGATCCTCTACGCGGTCATGGCGGGCACCTCGGTGGTGCAGATGTTCGTCGCGGGAATCGTGCCCGGCCTGCTCACGGCTTTCGGCTTCATGGCGTTGTGCTACTGGTACGCCCTCCGGTACAACTGGCCGGTCGAGGAGATCTTCGGGTGGGGCAAGCTCTGGCGCGCCTTCAAGCACGCCTTCTGGGCGCTCACGCTGCCCATCATCATCCTGGGCGGGATCTTCGGGGGGATCGTCACCGCGACGGAGGGCGCGGCGCTCGCCGTGGTCGCTTCCCTCCTGGTGGGCGGGCTGGTGTACCGCGAGCTCAACTGGGCCAAGCTGCGCGAGGCGATCATCGACGGGACGGTGCAGACGGGAACCGTGATGCTGCTGGTGGCCGCCTCGGCCCTCCTGGGCCTGTACCTCACGGAGGTGCAGCTGCCGCAGCGCATCGCGGAGGCGATGCTCGCGATCACGAACGAGCGCTGGGCGATCCTCGCGATCATGAACGTCTTCTTCCTGATCATCGGGATGTTCCTGCACTCGGCCGCCGCGATCATCCTGGTAGTCCCGATCGTGATGCCGGCGGTGACCGCCGCGGGCATCGACCCGGTCCACTTCGGGGTGATGGTGACGCTCAACCTCGCCATCGGCCAGCAGACGCCGCCCGTGGCGAGCGTCCTGCTGCTCACCTGCTCCATCGCGAAGGAGAGCGTCTGGGACGTGACCAAGGCCAACATCCCCTTCATCGGCGTGCTCCTCTTCACGCTCCTGCTGATCACCTACGTGCCCTTCACCACCCTGGGGCTCGTGAACTTCTTCTACAAGTAGCCCATGAACGAAACGATCCTCGTGCAGCGCGCCGGCGACATCGCGACCGTCGTCCTCAACCGCCCGGAGAAGTTGAACGCCCTCACGAAGCCCATGTGGCAGCGCCTGGGCGACGTCTTCCTCGAGCTCGACGCCGACGACTCCGTGCGCTGCATCCTGATCCGCGGCGCCGGCGAGAAGGCCTTCGCGCCGGGCAACGACATCTCCGAGTTCGAGAACGAGCGCTCCAACGTCGAGCAGGCGAGAGCCTACGGCCGGGTGATGACGCGGACCATCGGCGCCATCGGCAACTGCCGCCACCCCGTGGTCGCGCAGATCCACGGCATCTGCGTGGGCGGCGGGCTCGAGATCGCGGGGCTCGCGGACATCCGCATCTGCGGCGAGTCGAGCCGCTTCGGCGTGCCCATCAACAGGCTGGGCCTCGTGATGGCCTATTCCGAGATCGGCGCCCTCATCCGGCTGGCCGGCGAGGCCGTGGCCCTCGAGATCCTCCTGGAGGGCCGCGTGTTCGGGGCGCAGGAGGCGAAGGAGAAGGGCCTCGTCACGCGCGTGGTGCCCGACGGCGAGGTGGAGGCCGAGGCAAAGGCCACGGCGCGGCGCATCGCCGACGGGGCGCCGCTGGTGGCGCGGTGGCACAAGAAGTTCGCGCGGCGCCTGCGCGACGCCCGGCCGCTCTCCGCGGAGGAGCTGGACGAAGGCTTCGCGTGCTATGGGACGGAGGACTTTCGCATCGGCTACCGGGCATTCCTCGCGAAGGAAAAGCCCGGGTTCAAGGGGCGGTAGGGAGTGATGCAGGCGAAAGGCTTTGGCATCGGCGGTCATCGGCGATTCCAAAGCCTTTCGCTCGCATAACTCCCCAACACTTCCATCATGACCGGCCCACTCAAAGGCATCCGAGTCGTAGAGCTCGCCCAGATCATGGCCGGCCCCACCTGCGGCATGCTGCTCGCCGACATGGGCGCCGACGTGATCAAGGTCGAGAAGCTGCCCGGCGGCGACGACACGCGCTCCTACACGCGGCCGTCGATCCACGGCGAGTCGGCCGCGTTCATGATGCTCAACCGCAACAAGCGCGGCATCGCCGTGAACCTGAAGACGGCCGACGGTCTGGAGGTGGTGAAGCGGCTGCTCGCGACCGCGGACGTGGTCACCGAGAACTACCGCAAGGGCACGCTCGAGAAGCTCGGGCTGGGGTGGGACGTGCTCCAGGCCCTCAATCCGCGCCTCGTCTACTGCGTCGTCTCCGGCTACGGCCGCACGGGCCCGTACGCCGACAAGGGCGGCTTCGACCTCATCGCGCAGGGGTTCTCGGGCCTCATGTCGATCACGGGCGAGCCCGGCGGCGCTCCCGTGAAGGCGGGCTCGCCCATCGCCGACATCAACGCCGGCGTCTTCGCCGCGCTGGGCGTCGTCTCCGCGCTGCACGCGAGGAACGCCACCGGCCGCGGCCAGATGGTCGACACCTCCCTCATGGAGGCGGCCATCCAGCAGACCTATTGGCAGAGCGCCATTTACTTTGCCACCGGCGAGAACCCGGGGCCCACCGGCTCGGCACACATCCTCACCGCGCCCTACCAGGCCTTCCCCACGGCCGACGGCTGGATCAACGTGGGCGGCGCCAACCAGTCCAACTGGGAGCGCATCGCGAAGGCGATCGGGCGCGAGGACCTCATCGCCGACCCGCGCTTCGCCACCAACGGCGATCGCATGAAGCACCTCGCGGAGCTCACCCCGCTCATCGCCGAGCGCATGAAGAGCCGGCCCTCGGCGGACTGGATCCGCGAGCTCGAGGCGGCCGGGGTTCCCGTCGGCCCCATCAACCGCATCGGCGACATGCTCGCCGACCCGCAGGTGGCCGCGCGCGACATGGTGGTCGAGGTGGACCACCCGAAGGCGGGCCGCACCAAGGCGCTGGGCATGCCGGTGAAGTTCTCGGAGACGCCCTGCTCGGTCACGCGCGCGGCGCCGCTGCTGGGGCAGCACACGCGCGAGGTGCTCGCCTCGCTCGGCTACGACCCCCAGGACATCGACCGCCTTGCGCGGTCAGGGGCCATCGCCGTCGCGGCACCATGAAGAAGGGGCGCCCCGC
>JBBIJT010000172.1:0-5914 GCA_037445795.1 Betaproteobacteria bacterium
GACGCGGTCGAGGGGCCGATGCCGCAGACGCGCTTCGTCACGCGCAAGGCGCTCGCCCTGGGGCTCAAGCCCATCGTCGTCGTGAACAAGATCGACCGCGAGAGCGCCCGCCCGGACTGGGTCGTCAACCAGACCTTCGACCTCATGGACAAGCTCGGCGCGAACGAGGACCAGCTCGACTTCCCCGTGGTATACGCCTCGGCGCTCAACGGCTGGGCGTCCCTCGACGCCACGAAGAAGGGCGAGGACATGCGCCCGCTCTTCGACGCGATCCTGGAGCACGTTCCCGAGCCCGTCGGCGATCCCGAGGCGCCCCTGCAGCTGCAGATCAGCGCGGTGGACTACACGAGCTTCCTCGGCCGCATCGCCGTGGGGCGCATCCGCCGCGGCACGATCAGGAAGGCCCAGGAAGTGATGATCCTCGCGGGCGACGCGGCGCCGCGCAAGGCGCGCATCGGCCTCGTGCGCTCCTTCCAGGGCCTCGACAAGGTCGAGATGGACACCGCCAGCGCGGGCGAGATCGTGTCCGTCACGGGCATCGAGGACTTCACCATCGGCGCCACGTTCGCGTCGGTGGAGACGCCGGAGGCGCTGCCCTTCCTGGGCGTCGACGAGCCCACGCTCACCATGAACTTCCAGGTGAACACCTCGCCCTTCGCGGGGCAGGAAGGCAAGTACGTCACCAGCCGCCAGATCCGCGACCGCCTGACCAAGGAGCTCATGTCCAACGTGGCCCTGCGCGTCGAGGACACCGACGACGCCGACATCTTCCGCGTCTCGGGCCGCGGCGAGCTGCACCTCACCATCCTCATCGAGAACATGCGGCGCGAGGGCTACGAGCTCGCGGTCGGCAAGCCCCGCGTGGTGGTGAAGGAGGTCGACGGCGTGAAGCACGAGCCGTGGGAGCTCCTCACCGTGGACGTCGAGCAGGACCACCAGGGCCGCCTCATGGAGGAGCTCGGCCGCCGCGGCGGCGAGCTGCAGGACATGGTGCCGGACGGCAAGGGCCGCGTGCGCCTGGACTACAAGATCCCCTCGCGGGGGCTGATCGGGTTCCACATGGAATTCATGACGCTCACGCGCGGCACCGGCATCAAGAGCCACGTCTTCGACGAGTACGCGCCGGTGAAGGGCGAGATACCCGCGCGGCGAAACGGCGTGCTCATCTCGTCGGAGCAGGGCGAGGCGGTCGCCTTCGCGCTCTGGAACCTCGAGGACCGCGGCCGCATGTTCGTCTCCCCGGGCGAGCGCGTGTACGAGGGCATGGTCATCGGCATCCACAGCCGCGACAACGACCTCATCGTGAACCCGGTGAAGGGCAAGAAGCTCACCAACGTCCGCGCGGCCGGCAAGGACGAGAACGTGCTCCTCACGCCGCCCATCCAGCTCACGCTCGAGGGCGCGGTCGAGTTCATCGACGACGACGAGCTCGTGGAAGTGACCCCAAAGACGATCCGCCTTCGCAAGCGCCACCTGCTCGAGCACGACCGCAAGCGCGCGGCGCGCGAGGAAAAGGCGGCCTGACCGAGGCCTTGGACGCGCTCGCCGCCATCCTCTCGGCGATCGCCGCGCTGGCCGCGGTGGCCGCGCTCGTGGTGGCGGTGAGGCTCCGCCGCCGCGTGGAGCGCCTGCCGGCCGAGGTGGCCGGCGACCGCGAGGCCCACCACCGCGCCATCCTCACGGACCTGGCCGGCGGGCTGGCCGCATCGTCCGACCGCATCGCCTCGCGCCAGAGCGAGGAGGGCGACCGCCTGAGGCGCGCGGTGGGCGACGAGCTCGCCCGCAACCGCGAGCAGCTGCAGAACTTCGAGCGGGCCCTGCAGGAGAAGGTCGACCAGCGCCTGGCGGAGATCGGCGGCAAGGTGAACGAGCGCCTCGACGAAGGCTTCAAGCGCACCAACGAGACCTTCCTGAGCGTCATGACGCGGCTGCAGACCATCGACGACGCGCAGAAGAAGATCGAGACGCTCACGGGCAGCGTCGTGAGCCTGCAGAACCTCCTGGGCAGCAAGAGCTCCCGGGGGGCGCTGGGCGAGCGCCAGCTCGAGGACATCGTGAAGAACGTGCTCCCCGAGTCGGCCTACGAGTTCCAGTACACCTTCCAGAGCGCCGGCAACCTGCGCGCCGACTGCGTGCTGAAGCTTCCGGAGCCCACCGGCCTCGTCGCGATCGATTCCAAGTTCCCGCTGGAAAACTACGAGCGCATGATCTCCGACGGCCCCGACCGGGTCACGCCCGGAGTCTTCAAGGCCGACGTCCGCCGCCACATCGACGACATCGCCTCCAAGTACATCGTCCCGGGCGAGACGGGCGACGGGGCGGTCATGTTCATCCCGGCCGAGAGCGTCTTCGCGGAGATCCACGCGCACCACCGCGACCTCGTCGAGTACGCCGGCCAGCGCCGGGTCTGGATCGTGTCGCCCACGACCATGATGGCCGTGCTCAACACGGCGCGCGCCGTGCTGAAGGACGTGGAGACGCGCAAGCAGATCCACATCATCAAGGACGAGCTGGGCAAGCTCGGCCGGGAATTCGGCCGCTTCGACGAGCGCATGAAGAAGCTGGCCGACCACATCCGCCAGGCCCACGAGGACGCGGGCCAGGTGCAGATCACCAGCCGCAAGATCAGCGAGAAGTTCGCGGCCATCGAGCGCGCGGAACTCCCCGGAGCCGACGCTCCCGCGGCGGCGCCCCTGCCGGAGGCCGCCCCGCCGCAGCTCAGCGTGGTGCCGAAGCCGGAGTAGCCGGCGAGGGGAATCTCACCCTCACCTTCAGCCCCGCTCCCCCCGCCCCATCGTCCAGGTCGATCGACGCGCCGTGCGCGCGCGCGATGTCGCGCACGATCGACAGGCCCAGCCCGACGCCGGGCTGGCTCGCCGAGGCGAGGCGGTGGAAAGGCTCGAAGACGCGCTCGCGATCGGCCGCCGCAACGCCTTCGCCGCTGTCCTCCACCTCGATGGCGGCCGCCTCCCCCGGCCTGGAGAGCCGCACCGTGACGTGCCCGCCCTCGGGCGTGTAGCGGATCGCGTTGTCGACGAGGTTCTTCACCAATTCCCGGACGAGCGTCGGGTCGCCGCGCATCGGCACCCGGTTCTCCCCCTCGAAGGCGAGGTCGATGCGCTTGGCGACGGCCTCGGCCCCCAGTTCCAGGCAGGCTTCGCGCGCCACCTGCGCCAGGTCGAGCCCGGCGAAGGACGGCGTCGCGATGCCGTGCTGCGCGCGCGCACGCGTGAGGAGCTGGTTGGCGAGGTGGATCGTGTCGCCCACGGAACGGTCCATGGCGGCGAGCGTCTCGCGCAGCCGCGCCGGGTCGTCCTCGCGCAGCGCGAGCCCCGCCTGCGTGCGCAGCACCGCGAGCGGGGTGCGCAGCTGGTGCGAGGCATCGGCGATGAACCGCTCCTGGCGGTCCAGCGTGCCCTTCAGGCGACCCATGTAGTCGTTCATGCCGGCCACCAGCGCGTCGACCTCGCGCGGCGCATCGCGCGACTCGATGGGGGAAAGGTCGCCGGGCGTTCGCGCGTCGAGCCCGGCGCGCAGCCGGCCGAGGGGCCGGAAGGCGGTGCGCACCACGACCACGGTCACGAGCGCGGCGAGGGCCACGAGCAGCAGCTGGCGCGTGATGGTGTCGACCATGAGCTTGCGCGTGAGGGCCTCGCGGGAGTCGAGCGTCTCGGCCACCTGGACGAGGGCCATGCCGCGCGTGCGCTCGTCGAAGACGGGCTGGTACAGGGCGACGACGCGCACCGGCTCGTTGCGGTACTGCGCGGTGTAGAAGCGGGCCAGGGCGAAGTAGTCCTCCGACTGCGGAACGTCGGGCGGCAGCGGCGGCAGGTCGTCGTAGCCCGAGACGTCCTTGCCGTCCAGCCCGCCGACGCGGTAGTAGACCCGGCCGCGAAGGTCGGACGCGAAGAAATCGAGCGCGATGTAGGGCACCTCGACCGCGACGCGCCCGTCGCGAAGGTCCACCCGGTCGGCCACGGCCCGCGCCACCGCGAGCAGCGAGCGGTCGTAGGCGGTGTTCACCGCCTGCAGCGCCGTCCGGTACGTGCTGACGGAGTTCAGGGCGACGAGGACCGCCAGCGCCGGCAGCAGCCAGCAGAGAAGGCGCGCCTGCAGCCCGCGCGCGCGGCGCGGCCCGCTCACGGCTTGGCCTCCTCGAGGAGGTAGCCCAGCCCCCGCAGGGTGACGATGCGAACGCCCGCGCCGGCGAGCTTGCGGCGCAGGCGGTGGACGTAGACCTCGATCGCGTCCGCCTTCGCCTCGCTCTCGAGGGAGAACAGGCGCTGGTGCAGCTGGTCCTTGGCCACCACCTTTCCGGCCCGCAGGATCAGCGACTCGAGGACCGCGTGCTCGCGCGGCGTGAGGCTGAGGATCCGGCCCGAGAGCTCGAACGCGTGGCTCGGGGGGTCGAGGACGAGGTCGCCGCAGGCGGGGCGCGTCTCTCCTCCCGCCTGCGATCGCCGCAGGAGCGCGCGCACGCGCGCCTCGAGCTCGTCGATCTCGAAGGGCTTGGCGAGGTAGTCGTCGGCTCCCAGGTCCAGGCCGCGCACGCGGTCCGACACCTCCGCGCGCGCGGTGACGATGAGCACGGGGGTGCGCACGCCCCGCGCGCGCAGCCTGCGCAGGACCTCCAGGCCATCCATGCGCGCGAGCGACAGGTCGAGGATCACCAGGTCGTAGCGCTCGGTCGCGATGCGCGCGTCGGCGTCCGCCCCGTTGAAGGAACGCTCGACCGTGTACCGGCTCTTCTCGAGCGCGCGCCCCACCCAGCGCGACAGCTCCACGTGGTCCTCGACCAGCAGGATCCGCATCCTCTTCCCCCCCTCGTGGCCCGAAAGCCACTTGAAAGCTTGCCCGGCTATTCTGCATTGTAGGCACCAGAGGGGCTCGCCGCCGCGAGCGGTCGCGAAACCCCCGTCGAACGAAACCCGACCTTACGGAGGAGTCCCATGCGCAAGCCGTTGTCGCTTCTCGCCCTGTCCGTCCTGTCCGCCGCCAGCGTCTCGGCATTCGCCGCCATCGACAAGCCCGAGTGCATCGTGGGCGCCAAGCCCGGCGGCGGGTTCGATCTCACCTGCAAGCTCGCCCAGACGGCGATGCAGGACCTCAAGATCCTGAAAGAGCCGATTCGCGCCACCTACATGCCCGGTGGCATCGGCGCGGTCGCCATGAACACGGTCGTGGCGCAGCGTGCCGCGGATCCCAACGTGATCGTTGCCTTCTCGGGCGGCTCGCTCCTCAACATCGCCCAGGGCAAGTTCGGCAAGTGGACGGAGAACGACGTGCGCTGGCTCGCCGCGGTCGGCGCCGACTACGGCTCCATCTCGGTGGGCAAGGGCGCCCCGTGGAAGAACCTCGCGGAGCTGGCGGCGGCCATCAAGGCCGATCCCGCGAAGGTGCCCATGGGCGGCGGCGGCACGGTCGGCAGCCAGGACTGGACCAAGGCGGCGATCTTCGCCAAGAAGATCGGCGTCGACCCCAAGGCCATGCGCTGGGTGTCCTTCGAGGGCAACGGCGAGGCCACCACCGCCCTCATGGGCGGCCATATCCAGGTGATGTTCGGGGACGTCTCCGCCGACGAGCCCCAGGCCGAGGCCGGCAACATCCGCATGGTGGCGGTGCTCTCCGACAAGCGGGTCGAAGGCAAGATGGCCGGCGTGGCCACGGCCAAGGAGCAGGGCTTCGACATCCAGTGGCCCATCATCCGTGGCTTCTACACGGGCCCCAAGGTCCCCGACGCCGACTACAAGGCGTGGCAGGACATGATGAAGAAGATGATGGGCACGAAGGAATTCGCGGAGCTGCGCGCGCAGCGCGGCCTGCAGCCATTCGCCCTCGTCGGCCCGGAGCTCGACGCCTTCGTGAAGAAGCAGGTGGGCGAGTACCGCAAGCAGGCCGAGGAATTCGGCCTGGT
>JBBIJT010000173.1:0-2121 GCA_037445795.1 Betaproteobacteria bacterium
CCTGCGGCTCAAGATCAAGCTCGAGAGCAAGAACGCGAAGAACCGCGACCTGGGCAGCGGCCTCGACCACCTCGAGATCGTCAAGTAGCCGGCCAAAGTGGTCCCTTCGCCCCGGCGTTGGGGCCTCGCCGCGGCGCCGGCCGTCACGTTCCCGGGGGCTCGCGCAGGATCACGATGCGTTCGGGCTGGATCGAGACGTAGCCTCCCCGGACGAGGTCCTTCAGGACGCGGCTCACCATCTCGCGCGTGCAGCCGACGCGGCCCGCGATTTCCGACTGCGTGAGGCGCGGCACGAACCGGACGCCGCCTTCGGTGACGCACTTCTCCACCAGCAGGTGGGCGACGCGACCGTACGCGTCGAGCAGCGACAGGATTCGGACGCTCTCGGTGAGCGCGCGGATGCGCTTGAGGAGCTTGCGGATGAAGTGGGCGGCGAAGGCGGGATTGGCCCGCACGAATTCGTCGAAGTCGGCCCGCGACACGACGAGGAGGGTGCAGGGCTCCAGCGTCATCACGGTGGCCGAACGCGGGCCCTCGTCGAGCGCCACCTCGCCGAAGTATTCCCCGGGGCCCATCTCCGAGAGCGTCGCCTCGCGGCCCGACTCGTCGCTCACGAAGGCCCGCAGGCGGCCCTCCACCACGATGAAGAGCGAGTCCGACCGGTCGCCTTGCGAGACGACGACGGCCTTGGGCGGATACCTGCGCTTCACGGCGTGGTGCGCGATCCCGCGAAGCTCCCCGGCGTCGAGCACGTCCGGATTGCGGCCTTCGATGTCGTTCATCCCGCCTCCCTGGGCCGTCGTGCGGACCGCAGCCTGGGGGGATTATTCCCCCCGTTCCCTCGCAGGGGAAGCGGGTCCGCGCGGAAGGCCTCGAGGGCTTCCCGGCTGTCGTTGTAGCCGGCCGGCTCGTAGCCGAGCGTGGCGAGCATCTCCTCCAGCGCCGCGAGCACCTCCGGCTCGTCGTCGACGGCGAGGATCACCTGGCCGTGTCCCGAGAGGTCCGGCTTCTCCGTCGCGGGGGAGTCGCCCGAGGCCACGATCCGCGGCAGCCACACGGTGAAGGTCGTGCCCTGGCCCACGGCGCTCACGACGTCGATGGCGCCGCCGTGCTCCTTCACATCGAGCACCGCCCATTCGCCCGGCTCCACCTCGGAAAGCCGCGTGCGAACCGGCGCCGACTCCGTGAACGACCTGCGGCTCAAGATCAAGCTCGAGAGCAAGAACGCGAAGAACCGCGACCTGGGCAGCGGCGTCGACCACCTCGAGATCGTGAAGTAGGAGCCCCCCTTCTCCGGGAGGGGCTGGGGAGACGGAAAGGGCCTGCGATCGCGGGCCCTCTCGTCTTGGGGCGCGTGAATATTCACTTGCCCGGCAATCTGGCCGGGATCACCATTCGCGAAAAAGCGGGGAAGGGGGCGCCTACGCAGCCAGGGAGGGTCCTCCAATGGCCTACGCGTACCACTGTTCCGCAATCGCTTCCGCGGCGGCGATGGCGCTTGCGCCGTCCGCCGCGCCGGCGGTCGAGGAGGGCCCGCACAAGGTAGAGAGGGTCGAGGTCACGGGAACCCGGCTTCCTCCCCCGAACCTGGAGAGCAGCAGCCCGGTGGTCGTCCTGACCCCCGAGGACATCAAGCGGGAGGGCGGGCTGCCCATCGAGGAGATCCTTTCGAGGCTGCCCCAGGTTCTCGGGGAGCAGAACAGCATGGTCTCGAACGGGGCCCTCGGCATCTCGACCGTGGACCTCCGGGGGCTTGGCAGCCGTCGCACCCTCGTCCTCATGAACGGGCGCCGCCTTGGTGCCGGCACGCCGCTGGAGTACGCGTCGGACCTCAACCAGATCCCGACCGCGCTCATCCGCCGCGTGGACGTCCTCACCGGAGGCGCCTCGGCCGTCTACGGGTCGGACGCCATCGCCGGCGTCGTCAACTTCATCATGAACAGGCGGTTCGAAGGGGTCCAGGGCGACGTCACCTACGGCTTCTTCAATCACCGGCAGCAGAATCCGCAGGGGGTCGCCGACGTGGTGGCCGCGCGCGCGATGACGAATCCGGCCCAGTTCAAGGTACCGGGGGACAAGAACGCGGATGGCGAGAGCCTCGTCGCGAGCCTCGTCCTGGGG
>JBBIJT010000173.1:2142-5857 GCA_037445795.1 Betaproteobacteria bacterium
ACTTCGCCGGCGGCAGGGGCAATGGAACCGTCTACCTCGGCTACCGGGAAGACCAGCCGCTCCTCGAGTCCGAGCGCGACTTCAGCGCGTGCGCCCTCAACGCCACTGCAAGCGCATTCACGTGCGGCGGGGCACCCACGAGCTATCCCGGCCTCTTTCTGGTGGACCCGGCCCACGACGGACGACAGCTGACCGTAGCCGACGCCTCGGGCGGCGTGCGCCCCTGGCGAAGCGCCACGGACGCCTACAACTTCGCCCCGGCGAACTATTACCGTCGTCCGGCAACGCGCTACAGCTTCGGCGCCTTCGCCGATTACTGGATCAACCCCGATGCGAATGCCTATGTCGAGCTCGGGTTCCACGACGACCACACCGTGGCGCAGATCGCCGAGAGCGGGCTGTTCGGCGTCCCGGTGACGGTGACCTACGAAAACCCGCTGCTTTCCGCGCAATGGCGGCAGCTCTTGCGCCTGGCGAAGCCGGGCGATTCGATCGAAGTCGACGTCTTCCGCAGGAACGTCGAGGGGGGCGCCCGGCAGTCCGATCTCCAGCACACATCGTTCCGCAACGTCGTCGGCCTGAAAGGGACGATCGCGGACCCCTGGAACTACGACGCCTACCTGCAGACGGGGCATGTCCGCTACCAGCAGGTCTACCTGAACGACTTCTCGAATACGCGCGGGGTGCGCGCCATGGACGTGGTCGCCGACCCCGCCACCGGACGGCCAGTCTGCCGCTCCGTGCTGAACGGCAGCGACCCGGGCTGCGTTCCATACAACATCTGGGCTCTGGGAGCCGTCACGCAGGAGGCCCTCGACTACCTGCAGACGCCGGGACTCATGAAGGGCAGCGTGCTGCAGCGCCTGTTGGGTGCCACGGCGTCAGCCGACCTGGGCGCCTACGGCATCCAGGTTCCGGGCATGCGGGAAGGCGTTTCGGTCTCGATCGGCGTGGAACGGCGCCGCGAGGAGCAGGAGCGGATCTCGGACGTCGCTTTCGCGACCGGCGACCTGGCCGGCCAGGGGCTTTCAACGCCGAGCGTTTCCGGTTCGTATTCCGTGGGCGAGGCATTCGGCGAGGTGCGCGCACCCCTCCTGGATACCTTGAGCCTCAACGCGAGCTACCGCTACTCGAGCTACAGCACCGGGAAGCACATGAGCACCTTCGGGGCCGGCTTCGACTTCGCTCCGGCCGGATGGGCGCGGCTGCGGGGCAGCGTCCAGCGGGCCGTCCGAGCGGCGAGCATCGCGGAACTGTTCTTTCCCCAGCAGATCGTGGTGGGCAACCTGGGCGACGATCCCTGCGACGGCCCGACGCCGACCCGCTCACTCGAGGATTGCGCGAGGACGGGCGTCACGGCAGCCCAGTACGGACACATCGTTCAGCATCCCCTCGACAAGGGCGCGACCAACGTCCGGGCCGGCGGAAACCCGGGACTCGAGCCGGAGACGGGCAACACCATCACGCTGGGGGTCGTGCTGACGCCAGCACGGGACTTCAGCGCGACCGTGGACTACTTCAATCTCAGAATCTCCGAAACGATCGCCGCGCCGGGCACAGCGACGTTCTACCTGTGCCTCAATACTGGCGATCCGCTTTTCTGCGACCGGATCCATCGCGACCCCGCACTGGGAACCTTGTGGCTGCCGGGCGGCGAGATCGACAACACGCCCAACAACCTGGGCAAGCTGCGGACCTCGGGCATCGACATTGGCATCAGCTACACCCACCGGCTGGAGGGCTTCGGCAGTGTCGTGGTCGGCGGGCTTGGAACCTACCTGCGGGAGTTCGTGGTCGAGCCCTACCGGGGTTACGGCTCCTTTGATTGCGCGGGATATTTCGCGTCCCCCTGCTACCAGCCGCGGCCGCAATGGCGCCACCGGCTGAGCGCGACCTGGAACACGCCCTGGGACCTGAACGTCACCGCAACATGGCGCTACATCGACGACGTCTTCCACAGCGGAACGAGTTCGAATCCGATGATGGCCTCGCCCACACCCGTTATCGAATTGGTCCGACGGCTGCCCGCCATGAACTACCTCGACCTGTCGGCGTCGTGGGTGCTCGACAAGCGCTTCACGCTGCGCGGCGGAATCAGCAATGCCCTCGACCGGGATCCTCCGCTCTTTCCCGGCGCAGTACCCCTGAGCAACGGAAATACCTGGGTGGGAACCTACGACGTGCTCGGGCGGCGCATCTGGGCGACCCTTACCGCGAACTTCTAACGCATGCGCAGCTCCGCAGGCGCTACTCGAACACCTCGTTCGCGCGAAGCAGGACCGAGGCCGGCACCGTTATTCCCAGTGTCTTCGCGGTGCGCAGGTTGATCGCGAGGCCGAACTCCGTCGCCCGCTCCACCGGGAGATCGGCCGCCCGTGCGCCGCGCAGGATGCGGGCGGCCAGCCTCACGGCGGATTCGACGTAACCCACGGTCCAGCCTCCGACCAGTGCACCCTGCTTCACGGACCCCGGACCGACGACCGATGCGGCGATCCCGTTCTTCGCGAGCGCCTCCCAGAGCTCGGGGCTCGCGCAGCACCGGACTTCGGCGATGTCCGCGCGGGCCGCGCGAAGCGCCTCGATCACCCGCTGCAAGGCCGAACCCGCTGGAAGCTCGACCAGCGCAACGTCCAGCCCGATCTTGCGGCTCAGCGCCTCCGTCATGGGGCCGTCACGGCGAGACTGTTCCTCCTTGGGCTTTCCCGGGGCAGCCTCCTCGATCACGAGGGCCGCTCCCCGCGCGGCCGGGCGAAGCTGCTTCATGATCTCGAGCCGCATCGCGAGCAGCTCGAGGTACGAGTACATCGCTCCCGTGACGTTCTCCCCGCGCCGGTTCAGCGCCTCGATGGAATCGTCCGCGCCGTCGTCCACTCCGAAGATGACGAGCGGAATTCCACGGGCCGCCGGCAGGTACACCGTCCTCGCCAGGAATCCGTTCGCATGGGCGAGGATGACATCCGCAGGTAGCGCGACGGCTACCCGGAGGGCGGCCTGCAACTCGTCGCCGAAAGGGTCGGCGCGCAGGATCGTGATCTCGATGTCCCTCCCGTCCGCGAGGCCGTGCTTCGAGAACTCGCCCGCGTACCACTTCCTCGCGGGGCCGATGGGATCGGGCACCTTGGACGGCAACAGGAGGACGGCGACACGTCTGGGTCCGGCGCGGATCGAGGGCTGCGCAAGAGTCCCCATCGACGCTCCTGCGAGCGCCCCTGCGAGCGCTCCTGCGAGCGCGCGAACCATGCGGCGTCGGAATCGATCCATGACGCCCTCCCCGCGGATCCAGTGAAGCATAAACCTCGCCGGGGAGCAGCGCGAGCCCGTTCCCCGGCGACCGAAACCCGCCTCGGCGGGCTTCGGCGGGCTCCTTCAACGCGAGATTCTCGCGTAGTTCCGGTATTCCTTCGGGGACTGCGCCGCGCGATGGGCAACCGGCTCCCCGGGACTCTTGATCACGTCCGCAAGCGCGAGGCCATGCTGCCTGCTCGTGTGCACGAGGTAGCGGTTGAGCGCCCTGATTCCCTGCTCCGCGTGCTTGCTGACCTCGGCCGCGACACGGGGCTGAAGCCCCTCGACGTTGACCGCCACCGGCGGCTCGCGCTCCTCGGCACGGGCGGCGCTGGAGGCCACCAGCGCGAATACCGCCAGCGTCCACATCATCGCTTTCCGTTCCATGGCCACCCTCCTTTCGGGTCGGCGAGTGCGGGATTGCACTCGA
>JBBIJT010000174.1:0-5769 GCA_037445795.1 Betaproteobacteria bacterium
ACCGCGGGCGTCGACTACCACGTGCCCTTCGGCGGCCGGAAGGGCTCGAGCTACGGCCCGCGCGAGCAGGGCCGCTACGCCGCCGAGTTCTACACCGTCGTGAAGACCGCCTACACCGCCGCCTGACCGGAGCCCCGCCTTGAAGCACACCGTCCTGCAGCTGGGCCCCATGCTCCCGCTCGTGGAGAAGGGGCTCGCCGAGCGCTACGCCGTCCACCTCCTGCACAAGGCGCCCGACCGGGCCAGGCTCCTCGCCGAGGTGGGCCCCACCGTCGAGGCCGTGGCCTCCCACGTGCGCACCCCCGTGGACGCCGCCCTCCTCGACGCGCTGCCCAACGCGCGCCTCGTCGCCAACTTCGGCGTGGGCTACGAGAACGTCGACGTCGCCCATGCGAAGGCGAAGGGCATGGTCGTCACGAACACGCCCGACGTGCTCACCGACTGCGTGGCCGACCTCGCCATGGCCCTCGTGATCGACGTGGCACGCGGCATCTCGGCCGGCGACCGCTACGTGCGCGCCGGCGGCTGGCTCAAGGGCCCGATGCCGCTCGCGACCAAGGTGAGCGGCCACCGCCTGGGCATCGTGGGCCTCGGGCGCATCGGGCGCGCCATCGCCGCGCGCGCCGAGGGGTTCGACATGGAAATCCGCTACCACAACCGGCGCCAGGTCCCGGACGCGCCCTACGGCTACGAGCGCACGCTCGACGATCTCGCGCGGTGGTGCGACTTCCTCGTGATCGCCACCTCCGGGGGGGAGTCGACGCGCGGGCTCGTCTCGGCAGCCGTCCTCGAGGCGCTTGGTCCGAAGGGGTTCCTGGTGAACATCGCCCGCGGCTCCGTCGTGGACGAACCCGCGCTCGTCGCCGCCCTCGCGCAGAAGCGGATCGCCGGCGCGGGGCTCGACGTGTTCGCGGACGAGCCGCGCGTGCCCGAGTCGCTCCTCGCGCTCGACAACGTCGTCCTCACGCCGCACATCGCCAGCGCCACGACCGACACGCGCGCCGCCATGGGCCAGCTGGTCCTGGACAACCTGGCGAGCTTCTTCGAGACCGGGCGGGTGCTCACGCCCGTCTGACCCGCCCCACCACGAAACGAGAAAGGGAACCGCCCATGCGCACCATCCGCACCCTCGCCGCACTCGCCGGCGCCGCCGCCATCGCCCTCGCCGGCGCCGCCTTCGCCCAGGCCTGGCCCGCCAAGACGATCAAGATCGTCGTCCCCTACCCGCCGGGCGGCACCTCCGACATCCTGGCCCGGTCGCTGGGGCCGAAGATCACCGAGGCGCTGGGCCAGGGCGTCATCGTCGAGAACAAGCCCGGGGCCACGGGCAACATCGGCGCCGACTTCGTGGCCAAGTCGCCCGCCGACGGCTACACGCTCCTCCTGGGCGACATCGGCTCGCTCGCCATCGCGCCGAGCGTCTTCGCCACCCTGCCCTTCGACCCGGTGAAGGACTTCGCGCCGGTGATCATGGTGGCCTACTCGCCGCACATCCTCGCCGCGCACCCCTCGGTCGCCGCGAAGAACGCGAAGGAGCTGGTCGCGCTCGCCAGGGCGAAGCCCAACTCACTCAACTTCGCCGTCTCCGGCATCGGCGGCGCCAACCACCTCGCGGGCATCGAGTTCGCGATGCGCACCGGCATCCAGTGGACCTACATCCCCTACAAGGGCGGCTCGCAGGCCATCGCGGACGTGATGGGGGGCCAGGCGCAGGTGCTCTTCAACGGCATGCTCGCGACCTACCCGGCGGTTAAGGACGGCAAGCTCAAGGCGCTGGCCATCTCGAGCGCGAAGCGCTTCGCCGCGGCGCCCGACATCCCGACGGTCGCCGAATCCGCGGGCCTGCCCGGCTTCGAGACGGGCTCCTTCCAGGGCATCGTCGCCCCGGCCGGCACGCCCCCCGACGTCGTGGCGAAGCTGCACGCCACGATCACGAAGATCCTCGCCACGCCCGAGATGAAGGACCGCCTCGACAAGGCCGGCGCCGAGGTGCGCCCGGGTTCCCCCGCGGAGTTCGGCGCGTTCATCGCCTCCGAGAAGGCGCGCTGGGCGAAGGTGGTGAAGGAATCCGGCGCCAAGTTCGACTAGGGGGCGCCGCGTGAAGCCGCCCTACCGCTCGCCACCGAACGCCTTCCGCGCGGACCTGCGCGCCGGCAAGCGCCTCATCGGCGCCTGGTCCTCGCTCGCCAACCCCGTCACCACGGAGATCCTCGGCCTCGCCGGCTACGACTGGATCCTCCTGGACGGCGAGCACGCGCCCAACGACATCGGCACGTTCATCCCGCAGCTGAACGCCCTCAAGGACAGCGCCAGCGCGCCGATCGGCCGCCCGCCGTGGAACGACTTCGTGCAGATCAAGCGCTTCCTCGACGCGGGGTTCCACAACCTGCTCATCCCGTTCGTCGAATCGGCCGACGAAGCGCGCCGCGCGGTCGCGGCCACGCGCTACCCCCCGGCCGGCATCCGCGGCGTGTCGGGCTCCCAGCGCAGCAACCGATTCGGCACCGTGCCCGACTATTACAAGGTCATCAACGACCACCTCGCCGTGATCGTGCAGATCGAGAGCGCCAAGGGGATGGCCGCCGTCGACGAGATCGCGGCGGTCGAAGGCGTCGACGGGATCTTCGTGGGCCCCGCCGACCTCGCCGCGGCGCTGGGCCACCTGGGCAACCCGAACCACCCGGAGGTGCAGGCCGCCATCCGCCACCTCTTCGAGCGCATCCGCGCCGCCGGCAAGCCCGCCGGCACCCTCACGCCCGTCGAGGAGGACGCGCGGCGCTACCTCGACTGGGGCGCGACCTTCGTGGGCGTGATGATCGACCAGGTGAGCTTCCGCAGCGTCACCCAGTCCATCCGCGACAAGTTCCCCTCCTAGGCCACGCGGCCGGGAAGCGGCGCGGAAGCGAACCTCGACACCACTTCACGGTGCCAACCCCTGGAGGGAACCTTCCGCGCTAGGACTCCGGTAACGACGCCGGTGCCAGTATGGGCAGATGGGGTGCGATTGGCTGTCCTCGTTTTGAGTTTTGGGCCGAGTCAAACTGCTGCCAGCATCGCTGTCCGAACCTATGTCGACATAGGCCGGAGCATCGACTCCGACTGCATTCTTATTCGGCCCAAAACTCAAAACGAGGACAGCCAATCGCACCCCTCCCCTTCTCCGTTCACCCCAGTGCCGATTGCGCACGATGTCGGTCACGTGCGGACGTCTCCTCGAGCAACCGGCACCGAGAAGTGGATCGAGGGTTCTACGCCGCTTCGCCGGCGGCGTGGCCGGAGGCCCAGGCCCACTGGAAGTTGTAGCCGCCGAGGTGGCCGGTGACGTCGACGACCTCGCCGACGAAGAAGAGCCCGGGCACCGCGGTCGCCTCCATCGTCTTCGACGACAGCGCCCGCGTGTCGACGCCCCCCAGCGTGACCTCGGCCTTGTTGTAGCCCAGCGTGCCCGACGGATGCACCGCCCAGTCGGCGAGCCCCCGCGCGGCGGCGTCGAGTGCCTTGTCGGGTAGCTCCGCCATCGGCCTCGCGAGCCCGTGCACTTCGCACCACGCCTGCGCGAGGCGCTTCGGGATGCGCTCGGCCAGCACGGTGGGAAGGTGCGCCTTCGCGCGGCGATGGGCCGCGAGCCACGCGCGGACGTCGGTGCCCGGCAGCAGGTTCACGTGGATGGCGTCGGAGGCCGGGCCGTCCTGCCAGTAGGACGACGCCTGCAGGATCGCGGGGCCCGAGAGGCCACGGTGCGTGAACAGGACGTTCTCGCGGAAGCGCGCGCCGCGGCAGGAGACTTCCGCGTCGACCGAGACCCCCGACAGGTCGCCGTAACGCGCGAGGGTCTCCGGATCGAGGCTCAGGGGCACGAGCGCGGGCCGCGGCGGCACCACCGCGAGGCCGAACTGCTCCGCGACCCGGTAGCCGAAGGGCGTGGCGCCGATCTTCGGAACCGTGAGCCCGCCCGTGGCGATCACGAGCGAGGCGGCGACGACGGGGCCCGCCGCGGTCTCGACACGGAAGCCCCCCTCCTGCCGTGCCACGCCGCGGACCTCGCAGGGCATGCGCCACTGCACGCCGCCCCGGTCGCATTCCGCGCGCAGCATCGCGATGACCTGCGTGGCGCTGCCGTCGCAGAAGAGCTGGCCCAGGGTCTTCTCGTGGTACGCGATGCGGTGCCTCTCGACGAGCGAGACGAAGTGCCGCGGCGTGTAGCGGGCGAGCGCCGAGCGGCAGAAGTGCGGGTTGCGCGACAGGTAATTCGCGGGCGAGGCGTTCAGGTTGGTGAAGTTGCAGCGCCCGCCGCCGGAGATGCGGATCTTCTCGCCGAGCTTCGGGTAGTGGTCGACGAGCAGCACGCGCCGGCCGCGCAGGCCCGCGGTGGCCGCGCACATCATGCCGGCGGCGCCCGCCCCGATCACGACGACGTCCACCCGCGCGGCCGCTTGCCCTCCCATGGTCCCCGAAGTGTACGCGAGGGGCGCGACGGCTTATCCTGCACCCTGCATACCTATTTCGACGCGAAGGCGGTGGCATGAACCAGGACGCAGGCAGGCCGGCGGACGGCGCGCCCGACGAGGCGGTTCCCGAGCTGGAGCTCGCCGACGAGGACATCCTCGATGCGATGCAGCACATCCCCGGCTACGTGGACATCTCCACGGCCGATTTCCGGGAGGTCTACCACCTCGCGCACCGCCACGCGACCGAGCGCCTGCTGGGCGGCCTGCACGCGCAGGACCTGATGCGCCCCGTCGCCACGGCGCTGCCGGCCGGCATGATGCTCGACGAGGCGGCGCGAGCGATCGTGGCGAGCGGCTTCAAGGCGCTGCCCGTCGTCGGCCCCGACGGCCGCGTGATCGGCATGCTCACCGAGACTGACTTCCTGTGCCGGCTGCAGGCGGGCACCTTCCTCGAGCTGCTCCTTCGCATGGTGGAGAACTCCTGCGAAGTGAGCCACCGATGCCACGAGACGCCGGTGCGCGAGGCGATGACGGCGCCGGCAGTGACGGTGCGGCCGGAGGCGGGCCTGCGCGAGATGATGGCCGCCTTCCGTCGGCACGCGGGCCGCAGCATGCCGGTGGCGGACGCGCACGGCCGGCTGGCGGGCCTGCTGCTGCGCAAGGACTTCCTCGAGGCCATCGACCGCGAGGTGCACCGGTGAGCCTGGCGGACTACCTCCGCAAGATGGGCGGAACGACCCGGGGCAGCCCGCCTCGGGTGAGCAATGCCGAGATCGCGTGGTCCTGGATCGGCGCGTTCCTCGGCATCGCCGCGGCGGGGCTACTTAGCCGCGCGTTCTTCGCCGAGCACGACCTGTCGCTGATGATCGGGTCCCTGGGCGCGTCGTCCGTGCTCCTCTTCGGCGCGCCGCGCAGCCCGCTCGCCCAGCCGCGCAACCTGCTCGGCGGGCACGTCCTGTCCGCGATCGTCGGCGTGGCGTGCTGGAAGCTCCTGCACCCGTTCCCCTGGCTCGCGGCGGCGCTCGCGGTATCGACGGCCATCGCGCTCATGCACGCCACGAGGACGCTGCACCCGCCGGGGGGCGCCACGGCGCTCATCGCGGTCATCGGCTCGCGCGAGGTGCACGAGCTGGGCTTCCTCTTCGTCATCGTGCCCTGCACCCTCGGCCCGCTGGTCCTGCTGGCCGTCGCGATGCTCGTGAACAACATTCCCGGGTCGCGGCGCTACCCCGAAACCTGGCTCTGATCCCGGAAAGCGAAAGGCCCGCCGAGCAGACTGTGTGAGAAGTCTGCCGGCCGGCCCGAAGTCAGACACCCCGAG
>JBBIJT010000175.1:0-5767 GCA_037445795.1 Betaproteobacteria bacterium
CCGATCTCCTGCATGCGGTAGGGCTTGCGCAGGATGCGGTTCACGCCGGCCGCGTGCGCCCGCGTCTCGAAGCCCGCGCCCCCGAACCCCGTCGCGATCACCATCGGCAGGCCCGGCTTCGCCTTGCGCAGCTCGACCGCGAGCTGCGTTCCCGTGAGCCCCGGCATGACCTCGTCGCTGATCACCGCCTCGAAGCGGGCAGGCTGGGCGACGAACGCCTCGAGGGCCGCCCGGCTGTCGTTGTAGCCGACCGGCTCGTAGCCGAGGGTGGCGAGCATCTCCTCGAGGGCCGCGAGCACCTCGGGCTCGTCGTCCACCGCGAGGATGGTCTGGCCGCGGCCGGTGTAGTCCGGCCTCTCCGAGGCCGACGTGGCCTGCGCACCCGCGAGCCTCGGCAGCCACACGGTGAAGGTCGTCCCGCTCCCTACCACGCTCGCGACGTCGATGGCGCCGCCGTGCTCCTTCACGATCGAGTGCACGAGCGCGAGCCCCAGGCCCGTCCCGCGCCCTGCCCGCTTCGTCGTGAAGAACGGCTCGAAGATGCGGTCGATAACGTCCGCGGGAATGCCCTGCCCGGTGTCCTTCACCTCGAGCACGGCCCATTCCCCCGGGGCCACCTCCGACAGGCGCGTGCGCACCGGCGAGGCGAGCGTTCGCGGCGCGAGCGAGATCTCGAGGGCGCCGCCCTCCGGCATCGCCTGCATCGCGTTCGAGGCGAGGTTCATGATCAGCTGGTGCAGCCGCGTGGGATCACCCGAGACGACGAGCTCCTCGGGCGGCAGCGAAAGGCGAACGTCGACGTGGGCCGCCGACGAGCCCCGCAGCAGCTCGCACACCTCGGTGGCCACCTGGCCGAAGATCACTGGCTCCTTGAGCCCGCTCTCCGCCCGGCTGTAGGCGAGGATCTGCGCCACGAGCGCCTTGGCGCGGTTGCCCGCGTTCACGATGGTGTCGATGTAGCGCCTGAGCTGCGGGTCCTGCTCCGCCTTGGCCTGGGCGAGCTCTCCGTATCCGAGGATCGCGCCGAGGATGTTGTTGAAGTCGTGCGCGATCCCGCCCGCGAGGCGCCCCACGGCCTCCATCTTCTCGGCCTGCCGCAGCTGCGCGGCGAGCGCCTGGCGCTCCTCCTCGGCGCGGATGCGGTCCGTGATGTCCTTCACGAAGCCGATCACGCGCCGACGGCCCGAGGCGCGCCGCGACGGGTCCTCGAGCGCGTAGCCGTTGACGCCGATCATGATCCACTCGTCGGCGCCGCGCTTCACGCGGTACTCGATGGCGATGTGGGAGATCTCCCCGCCCAGCAGGCGCGCGCGCGTGCCGTGCAGGCGCTCGCGATCGTCGGGGTGGATCCGCTCCGACCACTGCCTCGTCGTGGCGATCGCCTCGGCCGGCACGCCCAGCACCGCGCGCGTGTCGCCGTCCCACAGGATCGACCCCGAGGCCGGGTCGAGCTCGTAGAGGAGGTTGCCGCTCGCCCGGATGGCCGCCTCGTAGCGCCGGCGCCAGGCCTCGGTCGTCTGCGCGGCCGCCTCCCGCTCCGCGAGCAGGGTGGCGGCGAAGAGGGTCGTCACCACCGTGGTGGCCACGAACCCCTGCAGGTGGAGCACGGAGGTCCATCCCGAGGCGGCGCGCACGGCGAAGGGCCCCAGCCCGTTGGCCGTGTGCCAGTAGCACACCAGCGCGAAGACCACGATGCTGAGGGTGGCCGCGCGCAGCCCGAACCGCAGCGCGGCCCAGATGAGGAAGGGCGAGCAGAGGTAGGCGAGCTGCGCGCCGTAGTCCAGCGTGCCAGGGGAGGCGCTGAAGACGAAGTGCGTCGCGGCGACGAGCCCGGCGAAGAGCGCGATCGTCTCCGGCTCGCGGCCGCGAAACGGGGCGACCGCCTCGCGCCAGTCGCCGCGGCTCCACGCGAGCAGCAGCGGCGCCACGATCACCAGGTTGAGGAAGTCCGAGACGAACGTCACCGTCCACTGGGAGCGGAAGTCCGTCCCGAGGCGCCACCAGTTGATGCCCGCGTCGCCGATCGAGACCAGTGCCGCGATCGGCACCAGGTTCACGAGGAAGGCCGTGAGCCCCGGAAGCGTCCCGATGCGCACGTTCGCCCCCGTGATCCGCAGCACCACGGCCGCGGCGACGAGGGGCTCGGCCGCGGCCACGAGCGCCGTGACGGCGGATGTCGCAGGGGAGAGGCCCGCCTGGAGCCCCGAAGCGAAGGTCGCGACGAGCGCGATGCCGGCGATGGCCGCCCACCGCGAGCGGGCCGCCACGAGCAGGGCGCCCAGCGCCAGCCCGTCCGCCGGCCAGACCAGAAGCGGGAAGCGCGCCTGGAAAGGCAGGGCCATCGCGTAGACCGCGAGCGCGTAGTAGGCCACGCCGAAGGCCGCGAGAAGGGCCATCCCGCCCCCGGGCAGGGGCGGGCGCGCGGCGTCGGTCGGCGGCCGGTCGGTGGCGGTGTTCACGTGAAAATGTCCCCTGAACGAGCGATTCTACGGTCTCTCGGCGTAAAATGGCCCCCATCGACCCGACTGCCGCCGCCGGAGGCCCGTGGAAGCCAACATTCTCGTCGTCGACGACGATCCCGCCATCCGGGACCTCGTGCGCGACTACCTCGTGGAGCACGAGCTCAAGGTCTCGACCGCCGACAGCGGCGCGCAGATGGACCGCGTCCTCGGCGCGGAGGTCGTCGACCTCGTCATCCTCGACCTGAAGCTTCCGGACGAGGACGGGCTCGCCATCGCGAGGAGGCTGCGCGAGAAGCTCGACATCCCGATCATCATCCTCACCGGCAGCCGCAAGGAAGAGGTGGACCGCGTGATGGGCCTGGAGCTGGGCGCCGACGACTACGTCACCAAGCCGTTCAGCCAGCGCGAGCTCCTCGCCCGCATCAAGGCGGTGCTGCGCCGCACGGAATCGAAGCGCGCCGCCCGCCGCGTCGAGACCGCCCGCGCCTACCGATTCGCCGGGTGGGAGCTCAACACGGGGTTGCGGCGCCTCAAGTCGCCCGACGGCCGCATGGTGGAGGTCACCAACAGCGAGTACGCGCTGCTGGTGGCGTTCCTGCGCGCGCCGCAGAAGGTGCTCTCGCGCGACCAGCTCCTCGAGTCGAGCCGCCTGCACGACGATATCTACGACCGGTCGATCGACGTGCAGATCCTGCGCCTGCGCCGCAAGATCGAGGAAAAGCCCAACGAGCCGCTGCTCATCCGCACGGAGCGGGGCGCGGGTTACTTCCTGGACGCCGTCGTGGAGACCGTGTGAGCGCCCGGGCGCGCCGGTGGCCGTCGTGACGGGGATGCTGCCCAGCCTGCTCGCGATCGACGGCGCCATGCTCGTCGTCGTCGCGTGGCTTGCGATCGGTGCCGGCGGCATCGCCGTCCTCCACGACGTGCGCATCGTCGGGCGCGTCCTCTTCCCCATCTCGGCCGCCCTGAGCCTCGCGCTGGCGGCGTTCGCCCTCTCCGCCCTGCCGGACACGCCCGAGACCGTGGTGCTCGCGATCGGCCTGCCCGACCTGCCCTTCCACCTGCGCCTCGACGCGCTGTCGGCCTTCTTCCTGGCCCTGCTGGGGCTGGCGAGCGCGGGCGTATCCGTCTTCGCGGGCGGCTACTTCCGCCAGGGCGAGGGCACGCCGCCGGGCCTGCTGTGCCTGCACTACCACCTCTTCCTCGCCGCCATGGCGATGGTCATCCTCGCCGACGACGCCTACGCCTTCATGGTCACCTGGGAGCTGATGGCGCTCTCGTCCTTCTTCCTCGTCACCACGAACCACCGCATCGCCGAGATCCGCCGCGCGGGCTTCCTCTACCTGCTGGTGGCGCACGTGGGCGCCATCTCGATCCTGCTGTGCTTCGGCGTCCTGCAGGCCAACACCGGCGACTACACCTTCGCCAACATGCGCGCGCAGCACCTGTCGCCGTTCTGGGCCTCGTGCGCCTTCCTCCTCGCGCTCTTCGGCTTCGGCGCCAAGGCCGGGGTCCTGCCGCTGCACGTGTGGCTCCCGGAGGCGCACCCGGCGGCGCCCTCGCCCGTGTCGGCGCTAATGAGCGGCGTGATGCTCAAGACCGCGATCTACGGGATGGTGCGGGTGAACTTCGACCTGCTCGGCGCCCCCATCTGGTGGTGGGGCGTGGTCGCGCTCTCCGTCGGGCTCGCCACCGCGCTCTTCGGCGTCGTGTTCGCCGCGGCCCAGGTCGACATGAAGCGGCTCCTCGCGTACTCCTCCATCGAGAACATCGGCCTCATCGTGGCCGGCCTCGGGCTCGCCATGGTATTCGCGGCCTACCGCATGCAGTCGCTCGCGGCGCTCGCCCTGGTCGCCTCCCTCTACCACTGCCTGAACCACGCCCTCTTCAAGAGCCTGCTCTTCCTCGGCACCGGCTCGGTGCTGCACGCCACCCAGGAGAGGAACCTCGGGAAGCTGGGCGGGCTGATGCGCTTCATGCCGTGGGTGGGGTGGACCACGCTGGTCGCCGTGATCGCGAGCGCGGGGCTGCCCCCGTCGAACGGCTTCGTCTCCGAGTGGCTGCTGCTGCAGGGGTTCCTCTTCACCGGGGAGCTGCCCAACCCCTACCTGCGCATGCTGGTCCCGGTATTCGCCGCGGGCGTCGTCCTGGTGGCCGCGCTGGCCGGCTACGTCATGGTCAAGTTCTTCGGCGTGATCTTCCTCGGCAGGCCGCGCGAGGAGAAGCTCGCGCAGGCCCACGACGCGGGCGGGCTGGAGCGGCTGGGGCTCCTCTGGCTCACGGCCGGCTGCGTGCTGCTGGGCCTGTTCCCCGTCGCGGTGATCGAGGTGATGGACCCCATCACCAACGCCCTCGTCGGCCGCGGGCTCGCCCAGAGCGGCCGCGCGGGCGACTGGCTGCTGCTCGCCCCGGTGTCCGCCGAGCGCGCCTCCTACAGCCCGATCCACTTCCTCCTCGTGACCGGCGCCATCGTGGCTCTCGCCTTCGTCCTGGTGCGCCGCTTCTACCACGGGCGCCTGCGGCGCGCCGCGCCCTGGGACTGCGGCTTCCCGCTGCAGACGGCGCGCATGCAGGACACGGCCGAGGGCTTCGGCCAGCCCATCCGGCAGATCTTCGAGCCGTTCTACCGGATGAAGCGCGAGCTTCCCTCGCCCTTCGACGCGGCGCCGCGCTACAAGGTGACCGTCGAGGACCCGCTGTGGGGCTGGGTGTACGTGCGCATCGCCTCCGGCACCGAGACCGTCTCGCGCTGGGTCGGAATGCTGCAGCGCGGCCGCATCTCGATCTACCTGCTCTACAGCTTCCTCACCCTCGTGGCCCTCCTCTTCCTCACCCAGGCATGAACCTCGAAGGCATCCTCGCCCAGCTCGTCGCCATGGTGGTCGCCCTCGTCGGCGCGCCCCTCGTGATGGGGTGGGTGAACCAGTGCCGCGCGTGGCTGCAGAACCGCCGCGCGCCGCCCCTCACGATGCCGTTCCGGACGCTGCACAAGCTCTTCTGGAAGGAGTCCGTCGTCGCGCACGACGCCTCTCCCATCTTCCGCATCGCGCCCTACATCGTGTTCGGCAGCATGCTGCTCGCCTGCCTCATCATCCCGACGCTCTCGACCAACGTGCCGCTCGCGCCGGCCGCCGACGCCATCGCGCTGGTGGGCCTCTTCGGCATCGCGCGGCTGTTCATCTCGCTCGCGGCGATGGACATCGGAACCTCCTTCGGCACGCTCGGGGCGCGGCGCGAGATGCTGGTGGGGTTCCTCGCCGAGCCCGCCTTCCTCATGGTGCTATTCACCGCCTCCCTCATCTCCA
>JBBIJT010000176.1:0-5265 GCA_037445795.1 Betaproteobacteria bacterium
GCGGCTTGAAGTCCTCCTTGAGCAGCATCTTCAGGCCGTCGGCCATGCCGTGGAAGAGCCCCAGCCAGACCAGCTTGATCTTCGTGTAGGGGATGCGGATGTAGGCGCGGTTCGCGCCGATCCGGTCCGACATCACGGCGGCCTGCTTGCGCTCCACCCACGTGAGGATGGTGCCGAAGCCCATCAGCACGCTGATGGCGTAGGTGATGAAGATGACCGAGATGACGAGGTCCGCGATCATTCGCCGCCTCCTGCGCCGGCCGCGAGGGCCGGGAAGAGCGCCTCCGCGTCGGACACGCCCGGCGCCTTGTCGAAGCACTTCGAGAACGCGCCGGTGACGCCGGCGAAGTTGGTGTAGTGGCCGGCGCGCTCGGTCTGGATGCTCAAGGGGAAGAACACGTCCGCGTGGCCGTTCTCCGGGGCGAGCCAGGCGTTGAGGTGGATGATCTTCGCTCCCGCCGGGACGAGGCCGAAGTCGAAGCCCTCGCCCCAGACGAGCACCAGGTCGGCGTCCTTCGGCACGGAGGGCGGCGCGGCGCCGAAGAGCGCGCGGGCGCCGGCCGTGTTGGGGTTCTTGTCGGCGCGGATGAGGATC
Organism: Betaproteobacteria bacterium; assembly: GCA_037445795.1. Lineage (GTDB taxonomy): Bacteria > Pseudomonadota > Gammaproteobacteria > Burkholderiales > Usitatibacteraceae > FEB-7. Next base: position 596 of record JBBIJT010000176.1, read on the forward strand.
GCGTCCTCGACCACCTCGCCCTGCTCGGGCACGTGGTCGGCCTTCACGAAGGCGGCGAAGCGCGCCCCGAAGGCCGCCTTGAACGCCGCGAGCTCCTCGTTGGACCCCCAGCTCGAGACGAGGGCCACGGGCTTCCTGGCCGCGGCGATGAGCGTGCGCGCCTGCGCGATGGCGCCGGCCAGCTCCGCCGGCCTGCCCTTGAGCATGGGCACCTCGGCGCGGGCCCGGCCGAGGATCTTCGCCAGGTCGCGGCCCTTGTTGCAGATCCACGGGCCGTTGACGGCGGGGTTCTCCAGCGGCGTCGCGCGCTCGATGTTCGCGTTCTGCGCGCGCATGTCGGGGGCGCGCAGCCGCCACTCGGGCCGGCGGTGCCACAGGTTCACGGTGCAGCCGCGCGCGCAGCCCGGGCACACCGAGGCCGCGGGCTTCAGGTACCAGACGCGCGCCTTGTGCAGGAACGAGCGCGACAGGAGCGCGCCCACCGGGCAGATGTCGATCACGTTGTCGGAGTACGGGTCGTTCTCGAACGAGCCGTCCTCGACCGCGCGCACGAGGGAGTGGTCGGCCCGGTTCTGCATGCCCAGCCCGTTGGACTTCGAGATCTCGCGCGTGAAGCGCACGCAGCGCGTGCACTGGATGCAGCGCTCGTTGTCCAGCACGATGCGGCCGGAGAGCGCGTAGTGCTTGGTGGCGTGCACCTTGGCGTCGACGGACACCGAGCGCTCGCCGTTGTACTCGTAGTGGTAGTCCTGCAGCGTGCACTCGCCGGCCTTGTCGCAGATGCCGCAGTCGACCGGGTGGTTGAGCGTGATGAACTGCATCGTGGCCTTGCGGCGCGCGCGCACCTTCTCGGAGTTGGTGTAGACCACCATCCCCTCGGTGACCGGCATGTTGCAGGCGATCTCGACCCACTCGCCGCCGTCCTTTTCCGCCACGCCCACGACGCAGATGCGGCAGTTGCCGGGCACCGAGAGCTTCGGGTGCCAGCAGAAATACGGGATGAAGATGCCGGCGGCGGTGGCCGCCTCCATCACCGTCTGGCCCTTTTCCGCCTCGATCTCGCGGCCGTCGATGGTCAGGCGAGGCATTCGAGCCTCCCGTCGAACTTCGAGCGCTTGTTCTGGATGAAGTACTCGAACTCGTCGCGGTACTTGTTGAGGATGCCCACGGTCGCGTAGCCGGCGGCGTCGCCCATGCCGCAGATCGTGGTGCCGTCGTTGGCGTGCGAGATGGCGTAGAGGCGCTCGATGTCCTCCGGCACGCCCTTGCCGGCGACGATGCGGTCGATGATCTTGTGCATCCAGCCCATGCCCTCGCGGCACGGCGTGCACTGGCCGCAGGACTCGTGGTGGTAGAAGCGCAGCAGCACCTGCAGGAAGCGGACCATGCAGGTGCCCTCGGCGATCGCGATCATGCCGCCCGAGCCGAGCCCCGAGCCGGCCGGGTTCACGCTCTCGTGAGACAGGTTGAGCGGCTCGATCTCGGCGCGCGTGAGCACCTTGGTGGAGATGCCGCCGGGCACCACGCACTTCATCTTGGCGCCGTGCAGCATCCCGCCGCAGTCCTCGTCGAGGAACTTCGCCCAGGGGTAGCCGTACTCGACCTCGTAGACGCCGGGCTTCGCGATGTGGCCGGAGATCGAGATGAGCTGCGTACCGGGGCTCTTGGGCGTGCCCACCTTGCGGAACTCCTCGGCGCCCATGCGGATGATGCCGGTGATGTTGGCGAGCGACTCCACGTTGTTGATGACCGTGGGCTTCTGGAAGAGGCCGCGGACCGTGAGGCGCGGGGGGCGGTTCCTCGGGTAGGGCTTCCTGCCCTCGATCGAGGTGATGAGCCCGGAGGCCTCGCCGCAGACGTAGGAGCCGGCGCCGCGGTAGACCACGATGTCCAGCGTGAAGCCATTGGCCTGGGGCCTGCCCAGCAGCCCCGCCGCGTACGCCTCGTCGATGGCGCCCTGGATGCGGCGGTAGGGCAGGTCGAACTCGCCGCGGATGTACACGAAGGCGTGGCGCACGCCCAGCGCGTAGCTCGTGATGAGCATCGACTCGACGAGCAGGTGCGGGGCGTTCTCGAGGATCCAGCGGTCCTTGAAGGTGCCCGGCTCCCCCTCATCGGCGTTGGCGCACAGGTAGTGGATCTCGCCGGGGTTGGGCTTCATCACGCCCCACTTGCGGCCCACGGGGAAGGCGGCGCCGCCGTGGCCCAGGAGCCCCGAGGCCGTCACCTCCTTCGTGATGTCGGCCGGCTCCATCGCGAGCGCCTTCTCGAGCGTCTGGTAGCCGCCGCGCGCCCGGTAAGCCTCCAGCGTGTGGGAGGTGGGCGTCACCTCGAAGTTCATGATGAGCTTGCGGCCGGGCATGGCTATTTCTTCTCCCCGGCTCGTTCCTCGACCACGAGCTCCCCGATCAGCCGGTCGAGCTCCGCGAGCGTCAGGTTCTCGTGATAGGCGTCGTTCACCATCATCACGGGCGCGGTGCCGCAGGAGCCGAGGCACTCGACGGTGGAGAGCGTGAACTTCCCGTCCGCGGTCGTCCCGCCCGGCTTCACGCCGAGCCTCTTGCAGGCGTGGTCGATCACCCCCTCCGCCCCGCGCATGGAGCAGGCGATGTTGCGGCAGATCTGCAGGTGCGTGCGGCCGATGCCCTCGCGCCGCAGCATGGTGTAGTAGGAGAGCACCTCCTCCACCTGGATGCGCGGCACGCCGAGGTAGGCCACCAGGCCGTCGATGTCCTCGTCGGCCACGTAGCCGCGGTCCTTCTGGATGCGGTGCAGGCAGGGCAGGACGAGCGAGGGCTCGAACCCGGCCGGGAACCGCTCCTTCATCTTCTCGAACTCGGGGATGAGGTGCTTCACCGATCGCACTCCCCGCCGATCATGTTGATCGAGCCGAAGGTGGGCACGAGGTCCGCGAGCTGGTAGCCCTCCAGCATGCGGTGCGCGCCGCCCATGTGCACGAAGCTGGGCGCGCGGCAGTGCACCTTGTAGGGCACGCCCTCGCCGGTCGACACCAGGTAGAAGCCCAGCTCGCCGTTGGCGCCCTCGTGCGCCACGTAGATCTCGCCGGCGGGCACGCGCGGGCCCTCCATCACCAGCTTGAAGTGGTTGATGAGGGACTCGATCTCGCCGTAGACGGCCTCCTTCTCCGGGAAGGCGCAGCGGCGGTCGTCGACGTTGATGGCGCCGGGCTCGAGCATCCCGACGCACTGGCGGATCATGTGCACCGACTCGTCCATCTCGCGCATGCGCACGTAGTAGCGGTCGTAGTTGTCGCCCTTGATGCCGACGGGGACCTCGAAATCGAGCTCCGCGTAGGCGAGGTACGGCGTGTCCTTGCGCAGGTCGCGCGGAAGGCCCGTGGAGCGAAGCATCGGGCCCGTGTAGCCGTAGGAGAGCGCGTCGGCTTGCGACAGGACGCCCACGTCGCGCATGCGGTCGATGAAGATGCGGTTGCGGTCGACCAGCCCGTGCACGCGGCCCACGAAGTCGTCGTACTGCACGAGGATCTCCTCGAGCCGCTCGAGCCAGCCCGGCGGCAGGTCGCGCGCCAGCCCGCCGATGCGGCCGTAGGAGTGCGTGACCCGCGCCCCGGTGAGCGCCGCGATGTGCTCGTACATGTAGTCGCGGATCATCACCATGTAGAGGAAGGCGGTCATCGCCCCCAGCTCCATGAGGCTCGCCGCGATGCACGTGATGTGGTCGCACAGGCGCGAGTACTCCGACAGGAGCGTGCGCAGCACCACCGCCCGCCGCGTGATCTCGATGCCCATCATCCGCTCGACGGCGTCGCAGTAGGCGAAGTCGTTGATGAGCGGCGAGCAGTAGTTCAGGCGGTCCATGTACGGGATGCAGTTGTGCCAGGTGTGCGACTCGCACTCCTTCTCGAACCCCCGGTGCAGGTAGCCGCAGTGCACGTCGGCGCGGATGATGCGCTCGCCGGAGAGCTCGGCGAAGATCTGGATGGTGCCGTGGGTCGCCGGGTGCGACGGGCCGATGGAGACGACGACCGTGTCGTCGCGCTCTCCGGGGGCGAAGGCGGAACGGACGGGGTTGGCGATGCGGGGATTGGCGGCCATGGCTAGCCCCTGTCCCTTATCGCCCAGCCCGGGCGGTAGGGCACGAGCGGCTGCTCGCGCTCCTTCGGGTAGTCCTTGCGCAGCGGGTGGCCGACGAAGCCCTCGTAGAGGAGGATGGGGCGCAGGTCCTCGTTGCCCTCGAACTTGATGCCGTACATGTCGTGGCACTCGCGCTCCATGAAGGCCGCCGAGCCGTAGAGCTTCGTGAGCGAGGCCGCCACGGGGGCCGATTCCGGCACGCGCGCCTTCACGCGCACCCGCACCTTGTGCGAGGTCGAGTAGAAGTGCCACACCACCTCGAAGCGCGGGTCCTGGCCGGGCCAGTCCACCGCGGTCACGTCGAGGAAGACGTCGAAGGCGAACTCGTCGCGGAGCGCCGTGGCCGCGCCCGCCACCGCGGAGGGCGCGAGATTGGCGACCAGGGTGCCGTGCGCGACGGCGATCTCCTCCCCCCCGGCCCCGAGTCGGGCACTGATGCGGTCGAAAATCTCGGCGCCCATCCGTCAGAAATCCTTGGTGATGATCGGGTGCTTCTGGCCCGCGATCTTGTCCTGCAGCCGCATGATCCCGTCGATGACCATCTCGGGGCGCGGC
>JBBIJT010000177.1:0-5229 GCA_037445795.1 Betaproteobacteria bacterium
CGCGATCTTGTCCTGCAGCCGCATGATCCCGTCGATGACCATCTCGGGGCGCGGCGGGCAGCCGGGGATGTAGATGTCCACCGGCAGGATGCGGTCGATGCCGGGCACGGCCGCGTAGTTCTGGTAGAAGCCGCCGCTCGTGGCGCACACGCCGAAGGCCATCACCCACTTCGGCTCGCACATCTGCTCCCAGACCTTGAGCAGGATGGGCGCCTGCTTGTGCGTGACCGTACCCACGACCATCAGCAGGTCCGCCTGGCGCGGCGAGAAGCGCGGCAGCGCGGCGCCGAAGCGGTCGGTGTCGTAGGGGGTGGAGCTCACCGCCATGAACTCCATGGCGCAGCAGGCGGTGACGAACGGGTAGGGGAAGATCGAGAACTTGCGTGCCCAGCCGATGAGCTCGTCCTTGCGCGTCGTGATGAGCTCGAAGGCCGCGGTCTTGCCCTGCGGGCCGGCCGGCTGGATGGGGATCGTGCGGGCGCCCGCGCTCATTGCCGGACGGCCTCCAGGAGCTTCGCCTTGTAGACGTAGAGCAGGATCAGCACCAGCAGGAAGACGAAGATGCCGAGCGTGAAGAGCATGAAGCCGGTGAGGGGCTTGGCCCCCAGCGCCCAGATGAAGAGGAAGACCGTCTCGAGATCGAACAGGATGAAGATGATGGCCACCGCGTAGTACTTGATGGGCACGGCCTTGACGTTATGGGTGTCGACGGGCGTGGCGCCGCACTCGAACGGCTCGAGCTTCGTCTCGGTATCGACCGGCTTCGGCCCGAGAAACCTGTTCAGCAACAGCATGATGGCCACGACGCTCAGGATCGCGGCCATGTACAGGAGGAAGACTACGTAGGGATTCATCGTCGGGTAGGGCGGCACGCGTTCCGGCCGCGATCCTGCACCGGCAGATTAGCCGTTAGTCCAACGTCCCTTTTGACGCACGTCAACCCCGGGAGGGTGGCCCGGAAACGCGATCGCGCGGCAACGGGCAAAATGCGCGCCATGGAGAATCGAAGGCTCGCGGCGATCGCCGGCGCGCTCGCGGTGTGCGTCGCGGCGGGCGCGCTGTGCGCGTGGCTGAAGACTCCCCTGCCCTGGATGATCGGGCCGCTCGTGGGCATGGCGATCGTCCAGTTCGCGGGCGCGAGCCTCGAGGCGCCGCCCCTGGGCCGCGAGACGGGCCAGCTCGCGATCGGCATCGCGCTGGGGCTCTACTTCACGCCGGCCGTGGCACGGGAGGTGCTTTCCTACGGCCCGACGCTGCTGGCAGCCTCCGCGGGCGTGTTCCTCATCGGCATCACCGCGGCCCGCTTCCTGGAGCGCGCCGCGCGCACGGACCACGCCACGGCCTTCTTCGCGAGCGCGATCGGGGGCGCGGCGGAGATGGCCGTGCTCGCGGAGCGAAACGGCGGGATGGTCGACCGCGTCGCGGTGGCCCACTCGGTGCGGCTGCTCGTCGTGATTCCCCTGGTGCCCGTGGCGATCACCCTGATCGGCCAGACCGGCACCGAGGACTACCGGCCCGTGGCCGTGCCCTTCGACGCGGGGCTCCTCGCGCTGCACGCGGCGATCGCGCTCGCCGCGGCGCTCGCGTGGAAGCGCACGCGCCTGCCCAACCCCTTCATGATGGGCCCGCTCCTCGCCACCATCGCCCTCACGACGGGCGGCGCGACCTTTTCCTCCGTTCCCTCGTGGGTGACCAACGTGGCGCAGCTCCTGCTCGCCTGCAACCTCGGCTCGCGGTTCCAGCAGAGCTTCGTGCGCGAGGCGCCGCGCTTCATGGCCGCGGTCCTCGCCTCCGTGGCCCTCATGCTCGCGCTCGCGACGGCGCTGGCGCTCGGCCTCGCCTGGGCCGCGGGGCTGCTTCCCGCGACCCTGCTGCTCGGCTGCGCGCCCGGCGGCATCGCCGAGATGTCGATCACGGCCAAGGTCCTGCGGGTGGGCGTGGCCTTCGTCATCGCGGCCCACGTGATCCGGTTCATCCTCGTCGTGCTCTTCACCGAGCCGGCCTACCGCTACTTCGCCAGGCGCCGCTCCGCGCGCTAGCTTCCCGCGCGCGGGAAGCGGAGCAAGCCCCTTTCCGCTCATTGGCGATCGGGACTCGGGATATGATCGGGGCCATGGAGGAGAGGCCATGACCGCCCGAAGGAAGCGCCCCGAGGAGCTGCGCAGCCACCGCTGGTACGGCGTGGACGACATGCGCTCGTTCGGCCACCGGTCGCGCACGGCGCAGATGGGGTTCCACCGCACGGACTACGCGGGCAAGCCCGTCATCGCGGTCATCAACACCTGGAGCGACATCAACCCGTGCCATACGCACTTCCGGAGCCGCGCGGAGGAGGTGAAGCGCGGCATCTGGCAGGCGGGGGGGTTCCCCGTCGAGATGCCGGCGATGAGCCTCTCGGAGCCGTTCCAGAAGCCGACCACGATGCTCTACCGGAACCTCCTCGCGATGGAGACGGAGGAGCTGCTGCGCTCCTACCCGGTGGACGGCTGCGTGCTCATGGGCGGCTGCGACAAGACGACGCCCGCCCTCGTCATGGGGGCGATCTCCATGAACCTGCCGGCGATCTTCATGCCCGCCGGCCCGATGCTGCGCGGCGACTTCCGCGGGCAGTTCCTCGGCAGCGGCAGCGACACCTGGAAGTACTGGGCGGAGCTGCGCGCCGGCAACATCACGGACGGGGACTGGCGCGAGGTGGAGGCGGGAATCGCGCGCTCGCCCGGCCACTGCATGACGATGGGCACCGCCTCGACCATGACGAGCGCGGCTGAGGCGATGGGGCTCACGCTCCCGGGCGCGGCCTCGATCCCGGCGGCCGATTCCCGCCACGCGCAGATGGCCACGCTCTCGGGCAAGCGCATCGTCGACATGGTCTGGGAGGACCTGAAGATCCGCGACATCGTCGACGCCCGCGCGATCGACAACGCCGTCACGACGGTGCTGGCCCTCGGGGGCTCGACCAACGCGATCGTCCACCTCATCGCGATCGCGCGCCGCGCCGGCGTGGCGCTGGACCTGGCGCGCTTCGACGCCCTCGCAAGGCGCACCCCCGTCCTCGCGAACGTCCGGCCCTCGGGCAAGTTCCTGATGGAGGACTTCTTCTACGCCGGCGGCCTTCGCGGCCTGCTGTCGCGGCTCGCGGACCTGCTCGACGGCACGGCGCCCACGGTCAACGGGCGCACGCTGGGCGAGAACGTCGCGGGCGCCAAGGTATGGAACGACGACGTGATCCTGCCGCGGGAGCGGCCGCTCGTCGCGGGGGACGGCCTCGCGGTCCTCACCGGCAACCTCGCGCCGCGCGGCGCCATCATCAAGCCGCCGGCGATGGAGGCGCGCCTGCACAAGCACGCGGGCCCCGCCCTCGTGTTCGCGAGCTACGACGACATGGCCGCGCGCATCGACGACCCGGACCTGCCCGCGACCGCGGACTCGGTGATCGTGCTGCAGGGCGCCGGCCCCCAGGGCGCGCCCGGCATGCCGGAGTGGGGGCAGCTCCCGATCCCGAAGAAGCTCCTCAAGGAAGGCATCCGCGACATGGTCCGCATCTCGGACGCGCGCATGAGCGGCACGAGCTACGGCGCCTGCGTGCTCCACGTGGCCCCCGAGTCGCACGTCGGCGGCCCGCTCGCGCTGGTGCGCGACGGCGACCGCGTCTCGCTCGACGTGCCCGCGCGGCGCCTCGAGCTCCTCGTGGACGAGGCCGAGCTCGCCCGCCGCCGCGCCGCCTGGGCGCCTCCCGCGCCGCGATTCGGCCGGGGCTTCGGCGCGCTCTACCTCTCGCACGTGACGCAGGCCGACGAGGGCTGCGATTTCGACTTCCTCGGGGAGGGCCCTCCCACGCCCGACCCCGAGATCCACTGAAGGGCTCCGCGATGAAGCGCAACTGGATCGGCGGCGAATGGGTCGAGGGGGACCGCCCCTCCCCGAACATCAATCCCTCGGACACGGCGGACGTGGTCGGCGACTACGCGCAGGCCGGCGAGGCCCACGCGCGCGCCGCCGTCGCCGCGGCGCGCGAGGCGTTCCCGAAGTGGGCCGCCGCGACGCCCCAGGCGCGCGCCGACGCGCTCGACTTCATCGGCACCGAGATCCTCGCGCGCAAGGCCGAGCTGGGCGACCTGCTCGCCCGCGAGGAGGGCAAGACGCTGCCCGAGGCCGTCGGCGAGGTCGCGCGCGCCGGCCAGATCTTCAAGTTCTTCGCCGGCGAGGCGCTTCGCGTTCCCGGCGAGCGGCTCGCCTCCGTGCGCCCGGGCCTCGACGTCGAGGTCACGCGCGAGCCGCTGGGCGTGGTCGCCGCCATCTCGCCGTGGAACTTCCCCATCGCGATCCCCGCGTGGAAGGTCGCGCCCGCCCTCGCCTACGGCAACTGCGTCGTCCTCAAGCCCGCCGACCTCGTGCCGGGATGCGCGTGGGCGCTCGCGGAGATCGCGAGCCGCAGCACGCTTCCGCCGGGCGTCTTCAACCTCGTGATGGGCCGCGGCTCCGTCGTCGGCCAGGTCTTCCTCGACGACCCGCGCGTCGACGCGATCACCTTCACGGGCTCGGCGCAGACGGGCAAGCGCGTCGCGCAGGCGGCGCTCTCGCGCATGGCCAAGTTCCAGCTCGAGATGGGCGGCAAGAACCCCCTCGTGGTCGCGGACGACGCGGACATCGCGGTGGCGGTCGAGTGCGCCGTGCAGGGCTCCTTCTACTCCACCGGGCAGCGCTGCACGGCCTCGTCGCGCCTCGTCGTGACGGCCGGCATCCACGACCGCTTCGTGGCGGCCCTCGTCGAGCGCACGCGCTCGCTCGTGGTGGGCGACGCGCGCGCCCAGGGCACGCAGATCGGCCCCGTCGTCGACCAGTCGCAGCTCGACCAGGACCTGCGCTACCTCGAGATCGCGCGCAAGGAAGGCGCCCGCGTGGGCTGCGGCGGCGAGGTGCTGCGCCGCGACAAGCCCGGCTTCTACCTCTCGCCGGCGGTGCTCCTCGACGCCGCCAACGCGATGCGCTCGAGCCGCGAGGAGATCTTCGGCCCGGTGGCGAGTGTGATCCGCGTGAAGGACTACGAGGAGGCGCTCGCCGTCGCTAACGACACCGAGTTCGGCCTCTCCGCCGGGATCTGCACCACCTCCCTCAAGCTCGCCACCCACTTCAAGCGCAACGCCCAGGCCGGCATGGTCATGGTGAACGCGCCGACCGCGGGCGTCGACTACCACGTGCCCTTCGGCGGCCGGAAGGGCTCGAGCTACG
>JBBIJT010000178.1:0-5205 GCA_037445795.1 Betaproteobacteria bacterium
CCACGATCTCGAGCACGTCCTCGAGCGTGAGCGGCTCGAAGTAGAGGCGGTCGGACGTGTCGTAGTCCGTCGACACGGTCTCGGGGTTGCAGTTGACCATGATCGTCTCGTAGCCGTCCTCGCGGAGCGCGAGCGCGGCGTGGACGCAGCAGTAGTCGAACTCGATCCCCTGCCCGATCCGGTTGGGCCCGCCGCCCAGCACCATGATCTTCTTCCGGCCGGTGGGCTCCGCCTCGTCCTCCTCGTCGTACGTGGAGTACATGTAGGCCGTGCCCGTCGCGAACTCGGCGGCGCAGGTGTCGACCCGCTTGTAGACGGGGCGGATGCCGAAGGCGTGGCGGTGCGCGCGGACCTGCTGCTCGCTCGTCTTCCAGAGGTGGGCGAGCCGCCGGTCCGAGAAGCCCTTGCGCTTGAGCTCCCGCAGCTCCGCGGGCTCGAAGTCCGCGAGCGAGCGCTTCTCGATGACGAGCTCGGTGTCGACGAGGTCCTTGATCTGCGCGAGGAACCAGCGGTCGATCCTCGTGCAGCGGTGCACCTCCTCGATGCTCATGCCGACCCCGAAGGCGTCGGCCACGTACCAGAGGCGCTCGGCCCGCGGGTAGGCGAGCTCGTCCTCGATCTTCTCCATGTCGACCGACTTCAGGTTGAAGCCGTCGACGCCGACCTCGAGGCCGCGCAGGGCCTTCTGCAGGGATTCCTGGAAGTTGCGCCCGATGGCCATCACCTCGCCCACGCTCTTCATCTGGGTGGTGAGGCGGTCGTCGGCCTGCGGGAACTTCTCGAAGGCGAAGCGCGGCACCTTCGTGACCACGTAGTCGATCGTGGGCTCGAACGACGCCGGTGTGGCGCCGCCGGTGATGTCGTTCCTCAGCTCGTCGAGCGTGTAGCCCACGGAGAGCTTGGCCGCGATCTTGGCGATGGGGAAGCCCGTGGCCTTCGAGGCGAGCGCCGAGGAGCGCGAGACCCGCGGGTTCATCTCGATGATGACCATCCGCCCGTCGGCGGGGTTGATGGCGAACTGGACGTTGGAGCCGCCCGTCTCCACCCCGATCTCGCGCAGGCACGCGATCGAGGCGTCGCGCATGATCTGGTATTCCTTGTCCGTGAGCGTCTGCGCCGGGGCGACGGTGATCGAGTCGCCGGTGTGCACGCCCATCGGGTCGAGGTTCTCGATGGAGCAGATGATGATGCAGTTGTCCGCCTTGTCGCGGACCACCTCCATCTCGAACTCCTTCCACCCGAGCACGCTCTCCTCGATGAGGAGCTCCTTGGTGGGGGAGGCCTCCAGCCCGCGCTCGCAGATGGAGACGAACTCCTCCATGTTGTAGGCGATGCCGCCGCCCGTGCCGCCCAGCGTGAACGAGGGGCGGATCACGGTGGGGAAGCCCACCATGGCCTGGACCTGCAGCGCCTCCTCGAGGGAGTGGGCAAGCGCCGACCGGGCGCTCGCGAGCCCGATCTTCGCCATGGCGTTCTTGAACTTCTCGCGGTCCTCGGCCTTGTCGATGGCCTCCTTCTTGGCGCCGATCATCTCCACGCCGTGCTTGTCGAGGACGCCGTTCTTCGCGAGGTCGAGGGCGCAGTTGAGGGCGGTCTGCCCGCCCATCGTGGGCAGCAGCGCGTCGGGGCGCTCCTTCTCGATGATCTTCTCGACCATGCGCCAGGTGATGGGCTCGATGTACGTGACGTCGGCCAACTCCGGGTCGGTCATGATCGTGGCCGGGTTCGAGTTCACGAGGATCACCCGGTAGCCCTCGTCGCGCAGCGCCTTGCAGGCCTGGGCGCCCGAGTAGTCGAACTCGCACGCCTGGCCGATGACGATCGGGCCGGCGCCGATGATCAGGATGCTCTTGATGTCGGTGCGCTTGGGCATGCGGGTGTTCCTAGGCCTTGCTCTTCGCCATCATCGCGACGAACTTGTCGAAGAGGTAGGACATCTCGCGCGGTCCGGGGGAGGCCTCCGGGTGTCCCTGGAAGCTGAAGGCGGGGCGGTCGGCGCGCTCGAGGCCCTGCAGCGAGCCGTCGAAGAGCGACTTGTGGGTCGCGCGGACGCTCGAGGGAAGCGTCGACTCGTCCACCGCGAAGCCGTGGTTCTGGCTGGTGATGAACACGCGCTTCGTGTCGAGGTCCTGCACGGGGTGGTTGGCGCCGTGGTGGCCGAACTTCATCTTCACCGTCCGCGCGCCGCTCGCCAGGCCGAGCAGCTGGTGCCCCAGGCAGATGCCGAAGGTGGGCGTGCCCGAGGCCACGATCTCGCGGATGGCCTCGATGGCGTAGGTGCAGGGCTCCGGGTCGCCGGGGCCGTTCGAGAGGAACACACCGTCGGGCCGGAAGGCGAGCGCCTCGCGCGCCGTCGTCTGCGCCGGCACCACGGTGACGTGGCAGCCGCGCTCGGCGAGGTGGCGAAGGATGTTGTGCTTCACGCCGAAGTCGTAGGCGACCACGTGGAAGCGCGGCACGGCGGCGGCGCCGTAGCCGGTGCCCAGCGCCCAGAGCGAGCCGTTCCACTCGTAGCGCGCCTTGCAGGTCACCACCTTGGCGAGGTCCTGGCCGGCCATGGAGGGCGCCGCCTTCGCCGCCTCGAGCGCGGCGCGCTCGTCCGGCTCGCCCGTGACGATGCAGCCGTTCTGCGCGCCCCGGGTCCTGAGAATTCGCGTGAGGCGCCGCGTGTCGATGTCCGCGATGGCCACCACGCCGTGCTTCTCGAGGAACGCGGGAAGGGTCTGCTCGAGGCGCCAGTTCGAGGCCTCGAGCGGCAGGTCGCGGATCACGAGGCCCGCGGCGAACACGCCGCGCGACTCGAAGTCCTCGGCGTTGGCGCCGGTATTGCCGATGTGGGGGTAGGTGAGGGTGACCACCTGGCCCGCGTAGGAGGGATCGGTGAGGATCTCCTGGTAGCCCGTCATGGCGGTGTTGAACACCACCTCCCCCACCGTGCGGCCGGGCGCGCCGATGGAAACGCCGCGAAAGACGGACCCGTCGGCGAGAACCAGGAGGGCGGGGGTCTTCTGCGACAAGGTACGGCTCCGGAATGCGGGGGAAACGACGGGCGCAAAAAAACGGGAGGAGCTTTGATCGACCAGCCGGCTCATCCCGCTTTCATTAGCCCGAAATGATAGCAAATCCGCGCCCTTTCTTCAACGAAACCGCGGCACTCGGGGGATAATTCCCGCACACCATGCAAGCCCTTCACTCGCTCGCCGGGATGGCGGCCCTCCTCGCCCTCGCCTGGGCCCTCTCGGAAGACCGGCGCGCCGTCCGCTGGCGCGTCGTCGCCTCCGGCATGGCGCTCACCGCGGCGCTCGCCGCGGTGCTCCTGGCGGTGCCCTGGCTCAAGGACGCGGTCTTCTCCTTCAACGCCGCGCTGGATGCCCTGGAGCGGGCCACCCAGGCCGGCACTTCCTTCGTCTTCGGCTTCCTGGCGGGGGGGCCCGCGCCCTACGCCGAGACCCACCCCGCCGCCTCCTTCATCCTCGCCTTCCGGGCCCTGCCCCTCGTCCTCGTGGTGAGCGCCCTGTCGGCGCTCCTCTTCCACTGGCGGGTGCTCCCGGTGGTGGTGAGGGCCTTCGCCTGGGTGCTCCACCGGTCCATGGGGCTGGGCGGCGCCGTGGGCCTTTCCTCCGCCGTCAACGTGTTCGTCGGGATGGTGGAGGCGCCGCTCGTGGTGAAGCCCTACCTCTCCCGGCTGTCGCGCTCGGAGCTCTTCATGGTCATGGTGTGCGGAATGGCGACCGTGGCGGGGACGGTGATGGCGATTTACGGGTCGATCCTCGCGCCGGTGGTGCCGGACGCCATCGGGCACATCATCGTGGCCTCGTTCGTGGCCACCCCCGCGGCCATCGCGGTCTCCGCCCTGATGGTGCCCGGCGAGATGTCGAACGAGTCGGCCGTCGAGATCCCGCGCCAGGACGCGAGCGCCATGGACGCGGTCACGCGCGGGACGGCCGAGGGCGCGCAGCTCCTCATCCAGATCGTGGCGATGCTCATCGTCCTCATCGCGCTCGTGCACCTGGCGAACGCGGGGCTCGCGCTGCTGCCGGGCCCCGGCGGCGCTCCCCTCACGCTGCAGAGGATGCTGGGCTGGGTCTTCGCGCCGCTCGCGTGGACGGCGGGCGTGCCCTGGGCGGAGGCGCAGGCCGGCGGCGCCCTGCTCGGCACGAAGACGATCCTGAACGAGTTCGTCGCCTACCTCGACCTGGCGAAGCTGCAGCCGGAGGCCATGGGCGCGCGCTCGCGCCTGCTCATGACCTACGCGCTCTGCGGGTTCGCGAACTTCGGCAGCCTCGGCATCCTCATCGGCGGCATGGGCGCGATGGTGCCCGAGCGGCGGGGGGAGATCGTGGGCCTGGGGATGAAGTCGATCGTCGCCGGGACGCTGGCGACGTGCCTTACGGCGGCCGTGGTCGGGTTGTTCGTGTAGGGACGCGGCGGGGCATCGGCGACAATCGGCGTTTTCGATGCCTTTCGCTTCCGTCAGCCCCTGAGCCCCAGCACGTCGTCCATGTCGTAGAGCCCCGCAGCGCGGCCGGGAAGCCAGCGCGCGGCGCGGACGGCGCCCTGCGCGTAGGTGGCCCGGCTCGCGGAGCGGTGGGTGATCTCGATGCGCTCGCCCGTGCCCAGGAAGTAGACCGTGTGGTCGCCGATCGCGTCGCCGCCGCGGGCCACGGAGAAGCCGAGCGTCCCGGGCTTCCTCTCGCCCGTCACGCCGTGGCGCGCGAAGACGCCGTCCTTCGCGAGCGAGGTGCCGCGCGCTGCCGCGGCGACCTCGCCCAGCTTGAGCGCGGTGCCCGAGGGCGCGTCCACCTTGAGCTTGTGGTGCAGCTCGAAGACCTCGACGTCGTAGGCGGGACCCAGGGCGCGCGAGGCCAGGTCGACCAGCTTCAGCATCACCAGCACGCCGATGGCGAAGTTGGGCGCGAGCACGATCGGGATCGAGCGGGCCGCCTCGCGGATGCGCTCGAGCTGGGGCTCCTCCAGTCCGGTCGTGCCGATCACCATGGGCCGGCCGGCCGCGTGGCAGGCGGCCAGGTGGGCCAGCGTTCCCGCGGGGCGCGTGAAGTCGATGAGGACGTCGGCCGCCGCGACGGCCGCGGCCGCGTCGGCACCGACGGTGACGCCCTTGGCCCCCGCCGCGTACTCGCCCGCGTCGCGCCCGACCGCGGGGGAGCCGGCCATGTCCAGCGCGGCGACGATGGCGGTGCCGGG
>JBBIJT010000179.1:0-4982 GCA_037445795.1 Betaproteobacteria bacterium
ACCTCTTCGGCGAGCAGACCGTCCTGTGCGGCGGCATCGTCGAGCTCATCAAGGCGGGCTACGAGACCCTCGTCGAGGCGGGCTACGCGCCCGAGATGGCGTACTTCGAGTGCCTTCACGAGACGAAGCTCATCGTCGACCTCATTTACGAGGGCGGCATCGCCAACATGAACTACTCGATCTCGAACAACGCCGAGTTCGGCGAGTACCTCACGGGCCCGAAGGTGATCGGCCCCGAGGCGAAGCAGGCGATGCGCGAGGCGCTCGCCCACATCCAGAACGGCGGCTACGCGCGCGACTTCATCCTCGAGAACCAGGCGGGCGCGCCCACGCTGAAGGCGCGCCGGCGCCTGCTCGCCGAGCACCCCATCGAGCAGGTCGGCGAGAAGCTGCGGGCGATGATGCCCTGGATCAAGAAGAACAAGCTCGTCGACACGAGCCGCAACTAGGCGCGCGCGGGCCGGGGAAACCCGGCCTTGCCGCCCCCGGCGCCACCCCACGCTAGAATGGGATGTCGGGCGTCGACCCGGAGGATTCTTGGCGCACTATCCGCATCCCTTGATCGCCCGCGAGGGCTGGCCTTTCCTGGCGGGCTCCGTGGCCGCGGCCGGCGCCGTGGCCTGGTTCGCGGGCTGGTGGTCGCTCCCGCTCTGGCTCGTCGCCCTGTTCGTGCTGCAGTTCTTCCGCGACCCGCCGCGCGAGGTTCCCGCCGGCGAGGGCTTCGTCGTCTCGCCCGCCGACGGCCGGATCGTCCAGGTCGGGAAGTCGCGCGACGACTACCTCGGCCGCGAGGCGCTCAAGATCAGCGTCTTCATGAACGTCTTCAATGTGCACTCGAACCGCTCGCCCGTGGACGGGTCGGTCGAGAACGTCTGGTACTTCCCCGGGCTCTTCGTGAACGCCGACCTCGACAAGGCCTCGACGGGCAACGAGAGGAACGCGGTCCACCTCCGGACGGCTTCCGGCATCGACGTCACCACGGTCCAGGTGGCCGGCCTCATCGCCCGGCGGATCCTGTGCTACGTCGGCAAGGGCGACCGGCTCGCACGCGGGGACCGCTACGGGTTCATCCGCTTCGGGTCGCGCGTCGACGTCTACCTTCCGCCGGGCTCCACGCCCAAGGTCGCCATCGGCGACAGGGTCCACGCGACCTCGACCGTTCTCGCCATCCTGCCGGGTTCCTGAGCGGGACGCGCAACGCCGGAAGATCCCATGAACACCCCCCTCAAGCTGCGCTCTCCGCCCGCCGACTCGATCCGCCGGCGCAGCATCTACCTGCTGCCCAACAGCTTCACGACGCTCGCGCTCTTCGCCGGCTTCTACGCCGTCGTGCAGGGCATGAACCACGACTTCGAGCGGGCGGCCATCGCGATCTTCGTGGCGGCGGTGCTCGACGGCCTGGACGGGCGCGTGGCGAGGCTCACCAACACCCAGTCGGCATTCGGCGCGGAGTACGACAGCCTCGCCGACATGGTGTCCTTCGGCGCGGCGCCGGCCCTGGTGATGTACGAGTGGGCGCTGCGGGGCATGGGGCGCATCGGCTGGATCGCCGCCTTCGTGTACTGCGTGGGCGCGGCCCTGCGCCTTGCGCGCTTCAACACGCAGCTGTCCGTGGCCGACAAGCGGTGGTTCACGGGGCTGCCCAGCCCCGCGGCCGCGCTCCTCGTGGCGGGCATGATCTGGGTGTTCAACGACTACCAGGTGAAGGGCGGCGAGGTGAAGTGGTTCGCCGCCGCGCTCACGGTCTACGCCGGCGTCACGATGGTGTCCAACATCCGCTTCTACAGCGGCAAGGACCTGAACCTGCGCCGCACCGTCCCGTTCTGGATGACGCTGGTGATGGTGGTGGCGCTCCTGCTCATCTCCATCGAGCCCTCGCACGTCCTGTGGGGCATCATGCTCGCCTACGGCGTGTCCGGCTACGTCGGCTGGTTCGTCCAGCGCTGGAGGTCGGAGGCCAAGGAAAGGCAGTACCAGGACATCCGCGAGGCGATCGACGCGGGCGACGTCACGGCGCTCGCCCGCATGCTGCACACCACGCCGCCCGACACGGTCGTGAACGGGGGCGGGCGGTCGCTCCTCATGGTGGCCATCGAGGAGTCCAACCTGCCCGCGGTCGAGCTGCTGCTCGCCCGCGGGGCGTCGCGCGACCTTCGCGACGAGCAGGGCTTGACCGCGCTCTCGCTCGCCTCGCAGATGGGGTTCAAGGAAGCCGTCGAGGTGCTGCTCGAGGCCGGGGCGGACCCGAACGTCCGCGACCTGGCCGGCCTCACCGCGCTCGACCTCGCGGAGGAGCACGGCTCCCACGACATCGTCGCGGCCATGCTGAGGGCCGGCGCGAAGTCGGGCACCGAGCTGGGCGACCCTCCCGGCACCTAGTTGCCAGCCCCCGCGGCCGTTGCTATAGTCGCCCGATGAACCCCGTCGTGCGCATCGCCGACCACCTGCTTCGCCTCCCCCTGGCGGGCCTCCCCGGCCTGCTGCTGCGCCTCGCGCGCTAAATACACCCCTCCCCAATTCGGCAGTTGCGGCGCCGCCCGGCAGACGGGCCGGCTTGTGTTCCATCCCATTTTTCCGGAGTGACCCATGCAGGACCAATTGATCATCTTCGACACCACCATGCGCGACGGCGAGCAGAGCCCGGGCGCCTCGATGACCCGCGAGGAGAAGATCCGGATCGGCAAGCAGCTGGAGAGGCTGCGCGTCGACGTGATCGAGGCCGGCTTCGCGGCCGCGAGCGCCGGCGACTTCGACGCGATCCGCGCCGTCGCCGAGGCCGTGCGCGAATCGACGGTGTGCTCGCTCGCCCGCGCCAACGAGAACGACATCCGCCGCGCCGGAGAGGCCGTCGCCCCCGCCGCCCGCAAGCGAATCCACACCTTCATCGCGACGAGCCCCATCCACATGAAGCTCAAGCTGCGCATGAGCGAGGAGCAGGTGCTCGAGGCCGCCGTGAAGGCGGTGAAGCTCGCGCGGCAGTTCACCGACGACGTCGAGTTCTCGGCCGAGGACGCCGTCCGGTCGGAGACGGACTTCCTGTGCCGCGTCTTCGAGGCGACGATCGCGGCGGGGGCGCGCACGATCAACGTCCCGGACACCGTGGGATACAGCGTGCCGGAGCGCTGGGGCTCGCTGTTCCGGGAGCTGCTCTCGCGCATCCCGAACGCGGACAAGGCGGTCTGGTCGACGCACTGCCACAACGACCTCGGGATGGCCGTGGCCAACTCTCTCGCGGCGGTGATGAACGGCGCGCGGCAGGTGGAGTGCACCATCAACGGGCTGGGAGAGCGCGCGGGCAACGCCTCGTTGGAGGAGATCGTGATGGCGGTGAAGACCCGGTCGGACGTCTTCCCCTGCACCACGGCGATCGACGCGACGCAGATCGTGCCCACGAGCAAGCTCGTGTCCACGATCACCGGCTACCCGGTGCAGCCCAACAAGGCGGTGGTGGGCGCCAACGCGTTCGCGCACGAGTCCGGGATCCACCAGGACGGCGTCCTCAAGCACCGCGAGACGTACGAGATCATGCGCGCCGAGGACGTGGGCTGGGGCGCGAACCGCCTCACGCTCGGCAAGCTCTCCGGGCGCAATGCCTTCCGCACCCGCCTCTCGGAGCTGGGCATCACCCTCGCCTCCGAGGAGGCGCTCAACGCCGCGTTCGCGAAGTTCAAGGAGCTCGCCGACAAGAAGCGCGAGATCTTCGACGAGGACCTCCAGGCGCTCGTCTCGGACGAGAGCGTTACCCCCGAGCAGGAGCGGTTCAAGCTCGTCTCGCTGGTGGCCCACTCGGAGACCGGCGAGCAGCCGTTCGCGCGGGTCGTGATCGCCGACGGCGGGCACGAGCTGCGCGCCGAGGCGCGCGGGGCGGGGCCGGTCGACGCCTCGTTCCAGGCCATCGAGGACCTCTTACACAGCGGGACGGAACTGCTTCTCTACTCGGTCAACAACATCACGACCGGCACCGATTCCCAGGGGGAGGTCACCGTGCGGCTCGCGAAGGAGGGGCGCGTCGTGAACGGGATGGGCGCGGACACCGACATCGTCGTGGCCTCCGCCAAGGCCTACCTCAGCGCCCTTAACAAGATGGGCATCAGCTCGGCGCGGATGAACCCGCAGTACGGTGAGGAGGCCGAGACTCCCTGAGCCCGCAAACGGAGTTGCCCGCGAGTCGCCTCGCGGGCATTTCGGGCGGTGCGTTCTCCCGCGCGGGAGACCGCGGCTGACGCCTTATTTCTTCTTTTCGGCCGCGGGCTTGGGCTCGGCCTTCTTGGCCGTCTCCGCGGACTGCTTGGCGATGATTTTGTCCTTGATGTCGTTGTAGACGTTCTCGGGCACGATCTTCTTGTCGAGGAGCTCGTTCTTGCCCTTGTACGGGCGCCCCTTGATGATCGCGTCGGCGCGCGCGTCGCCGATGCCCTTGAGCTTCATGAGCTCGTCGCGGGAAGCGGAGTTGATGTCGAGCTGCGCCTCGGCCTTCTTCTCGGCGGCGGGCGCGGCGGCGGCGGGCTTCTTCGGTTCTTCCTTGGCGTAGGCCATGCCGGTCGCGGACAGCAGGGCGATGGCGGCGGCGGCGATCAGCTTCTTCATGGATTCTCCTGTGAGCGTGAGTGGGCGCGGAACATGGGAATTCTAGCTCCTTGGACGCGTTCGCGTTCCTGTAACGCCGCCGGCGCCGGGACGGTTGACAGCGTCTTCCGGGGGCGACAACCCGAAACCCAGCCCGATCAGCGGCTTGCGCCGCGCCGGGACGAAGCCTGTCGGCCAGGGGCGACGCAAGCCGGCTCCGCGCGGGGCCCGCCGCCGGCCCGCTCGCTGCGGCGAACCGCGCCCGCGGGGCCAGGGTCGCCATGGCATGTTTCTTGAATGTCGGGGTCACATTCCCCCACGCGAAGGAGCGACCATGCGATTGCCCGAAGGACCCTTTGGCCGGAAGGACCCCCTGCGGGGCCCCATCGCCGCCGGTCAGCTCGCCGCCCATCCCC
>JBBIJT010000180.1:0-4888 GCA_037445795.1 Betaproteobacteria bacterium
TCGCGGGTGCCAGCGCGAAGACGAAGGTGCTCGCCGTCGTGCCTACGTCCTGCGACCGGAAGTTGACGACGGCGCTCACGTTCGCGGCCGCGGAAGTCGCGCTGCCGGCGGCCACCAGCGGGAACGCCACGAGCTTGTCGGACGGAAGCTGCAACGGAGAGCCGGGATAAAGGTTGAGCTGCCCGGAGCCGTTCTCGCCCACCACCAGCTGTGGCAAGACGCGGTTCGCGAGCGTGCCATCGCCCAGCTGGCCGTTGAAGTTGAGGCCCCAGGCGAGCGCGGCGCCGCCCGATATCGCGGACATCGAGAAGCCGTTGCCCGCCACGGCCGAGAGCGTCCTTCCCGCAGGCGATACGCGAACGGGGCGCGAGCGGTCGATGGCGGTGCCATCGCCCAGTTGCCCGACTTCATTGGAGCCCCAGGCCCAGAGCGAACCGTCGCCCAGGATCGCGAGGCCCTGGTCGGAACCGGCCGAGACGAAGTGCACGCCCGAGAGCGAGGTGATGAGCGCGGGCACGAGTTGGTCTGAGGTGCCGCCCGTGCCGAGTTCCCCGGCATAGGGGCTGCCCCACGCCCAGGCGCGGCCGGCGCTGGTCGCGGCGAGAGAGAAGTCCCAGCCCGCCGAGACCTGGGTGACGGAGGAGAGGCCCGACACCTGGACCGGGGACCTCCGCGTCGTGGTGGTCCCGTCGCCGAGCTGGCCGTTCGAGTTGCTCCCCCACGCCCACGCGCGCCCCTGCGTGTCGAGCGCCATCGAATGGTAGGCGCCCGCGGAGACCGCGGCGATCGTCGGCAGTGAAGTGAGGGCCACCGGCGTGCTCGAGGAGGAAGTGCCGCCGGTGCCGAGCTGGCCGGTGAGGTTCGCGCCCCACGCCCACACCCGGCCTGTGCGGTCGAGGGCGAGCACGTGGTGCGGCTCGTCCATGCCCGCGTTCGACGAGTAGGCTGCCGAGACCGACGCGATGGCCGGGACGCCCGTGACGCGCACGGGAGAGGACCGCGACACGAAGGTGCCGTCGCCGATCGCGGCCCACTCGTTGTACCCCCACGCCCAGAGCGATCCGTCCGACTTGACCGCATAACTTGCAAACATCCCGCACGCGATCGACGAGACGCCGTCGATATTCGCCACCAGGGCGGGCGTCGTCTGGTTCACGGGAGTAGCGATCCCGGAGGCGAGCTGCTGGTAGTTGTTCTTGCCCCAGCCGAGCACGGAGCCACGGGAGACCGCGAAGGAAACCTCGAAGCCGCCGCTCACCTCGGTGGCGCCCGATACGCCGGGCACGAGCGTCGGTGACTCGACGTAGTGGTAGGTGGCGGGATCGAGCCCGACCTCGCCCCACGCGTTGTAGCCCCAGCCGTAGACCGTGCCGTCGCTGCGCACGGCGAGCGAGTACTGGTCGCCCGCGGATATGAAGGTGACCCCCGCGAGGCCGGGAACCATCCCCGCCGCGTGGGGCGTGGCCCCGGATGTCCCGGCGCCCAGGCCGAGCTGCCCCCAGCTGTTGTAGCCCCACGACCACACCGTGCCGTCGCTCCGGCGCGCGAGGCCGTGGGCGCCCATGGCGGAGACGGCGGTCATGCCCGCGAGCCCCGGCACCTGCGCCGGCGTTGGCCGTACGGACGGGGAGCCCGTCCCGAGCTGCGCCAGGTCGTTCCTGCCCCACGCCCACACGGTACCGTCGCTCTTCAGCGCGGCGGACCAACCGTTCGCGGCGGAAATGGCGGTCACGCCGCTCAGGCCGGGAACCTGGACGGGCCGGTACGATGCGGTCGTGGTCCCGTTGCCAAGCTCGCCGTAGGAGTTGCCGCCCCAGGCCCACACCGTGCCGTCCTGGCGAAGCGCGAGCGCATGGTAGGTCGCCGCCGAGACTGCCGTGATGCCCGAAAGCCCCGAGATGGGCGCGGGCATCGGGCGCGACGTCGTGGTGCCGTCGCCCAAGCCACCGCGAGAGTTGTCGCCCCACGCCCAGACTGCGCCGCTGGTCGTCACCGCGAGGGAGTAGCCGCCGCCCGCGGAGGCGGAGCTCACGTTGGACACGCGCGCGAGCACCACGTCGTTGCCATGATAGGCGAGCGTTCCATCACCGGCCTGTCCCTCGTCGTTGGAGCCCCAGGCGTACAGGCGGCCATCGGTCGCGACGGCGAGGACCTGCCCGCCGAAGCGCGAAGAGACGGAGCGGATGCCGGTGAGCGTCGTCACCGGCGCCGCCGAGGCGCGGAACAGCAGGCGGCCCTGGCCCACCTGGCCGTATCCGTCCCATCCCCACGCGAGCACGCGGCCGTCGCTGCGCAGGGCCATGCCGTGCGTTCCGCCGGTGCAGAGCTGCGGCGTCGCGGCGTGCGGCGAGGGAGGAAGGAGGAGGGAGGCTGCGGCAAGGAGCGAGGACAGGCATGCCCCCGCCACATTGGGAAACCGACGCGGGGACATCCCGGACGGTTGCTGGTTCCGGGTCATGGTGCGCTCCACTGAATCCGAAGGAGCGCGCCGCGCGCGGGACCCCGCGGCGACGCATTCCTCTCGATTCAATCTATCGAGCGAAAGCGCGCGGGGGCCTGACCGCGATCAATGAGGGTCGACATTGGGCGACCGGAGTTCTCCCGGCACGGCTGATGCTTGCCGAGCTAGAAGCGGAACCGCGTGATGGGCAGCGTCCCGGAAGGCAGGGTGATGAGCGCGTTGCCCGTGCCCTGGAACTGGATCGTCACGGGGGCCACGTTGCCGTTCACGAGCGAAGGCGCGCGGTAGGTCCCCGTGAGTGCCTGGCCGTTGGCGAATTGCAGCCACGAGCTGGTGAAAGCCTGCGCGCCGGCGACGGGCGAGTCGGCCACGTACCACATGGCGTTGCCCTGCGCGTCGTACATGTAGCCGGCGACGAAGGCCCGCGCCCCCTGCCATTCAATGAAGAAGCCTCGCCCATTGTCGGCGGCGCCACCCCACCACCAGCCGCTCTCGGGCTGGTTGCCGAGTGGCTCGGTGCCGGTCCCGTTCGCACCGAATTCGTATCGCTGGAGGGCGACCGTGCCGCCCGGCCATACGAGAGTTCCATGCTGCGCATCGTCGAAGGCGAGCGTGATGGCACCCGCGTCCGGAAGTCGATTATTGGCGCGATATGCGCCGGTGAGCGCGACACCGCCCCCGAAGCTCAGGAGCTGGCCGTTGAACAGCGATCCATCGAGCGAGGTGGGCCCCGCGGCCACGTACCACGTGGCTCGCCCCGAGACGTCGTAGAGGTACGTGGCCATGAAGAGGTTGTTGCCCTGCGCCTCGATCGAGTAGCCGCGACCGCCTTCCGCCGGGTTCCACCACCAGCCGGTTTGCGGCGGCTGCGGCTTGCACACGCGCGAGGCGGGGACGGTCACGGCACTCCGGTTGATGCCGTTGTTGATCATCGCCGACGAGCTCGCCCCGTAGCCCACGTAGAAGGTGGCGCCGCCGATGCTGGCGGTGGGCACGCCGTTGATGATGGTCACGGCCTGCCCCTGGGAAGAGAGCACGCCGGTGACGTAGGCCTGGATGCTCGAGGCGGAGACCGCCTGCAGCTGCCCGGCGGAGTTGAGCTGCGCGAGGACGCACGCCACGGAATCCGCCTTCGCAGGCCCCGTTCCCGTGGACTTGCCGACCACGAAAGGCGCCGTGCCATCGGTGGCCACCTTGACGAGGCTCGACGGCGCCACGGCGAAGACGAAGACGCTGCCCGTCGAACCCACGTCCTGCGGCCGGTACTGGATGTTCGCGCTCGCGCTCGACACCGTCGGGCCGATGTCCGCCGTCACCGTCATGGGGAAGACCGGCGGAGGCGTGCCCGTGGCAAGGGGCGTGATGCTGGCCGTGAAGCTGCCCGAGGTGGGGTAGTCCTGGTCGATCAGGGTGAGCGTTCCGGAGCTTCCGTTCCAGGTGCCGGTGAACCGCGCGCCGCCATCGGGCCGGCCCGGCTTGATGCCGCACGACCCGTCAGGATTGTAGAGCGTGTAGTAGCCCCCGCCCTTCAGGACCAGGCCGCCGTACAGGTTCCCGGGCTGGGACAGGTTCAGGCCCATCATGCCGAACTTGTCGGTCATGGTGAACGTGTTGGAACAGCCCGGATCACGACCGACGAGGGTGGCGGTTCCCATGCACGGATTCTCGCCCTCGCAAGTGAACGACAGCTGCATGTTGCCGAATCCGGAGCCCGGGACCGTGCCGGAGCCGGAAACGGAGCCGGAAACCTGCACGAGCTGCGAAACCAGCGCGAAGCCCCCCGTCACGTTCAAGGTGGCGCCACCCCCGGATGCAGTAGGGAAAACGAGGGTCGCCGTCGTTCCGCTCCATGCGCCGGTGAACGCGGTGATGAAAGGCGTGGTCGCGTTGGCCTGGACCGCGCAGGAGCCGTCGAGGTGACGGGTAACACTGTCGTTTTGGATGCCGTCCACCGTGAGCGTCCCGGCGATCGGCCCGGGGGTCGAGAGGCTCAACCCTGTGATGGACATCGTTCCCAGCCGGCCGTAGTTGTTCGAGCAGTCCGGCGTCTTCATCGTGGCGACCCATTCGCCGCGGCACGGGTTCTCGCCCTCGCAACTGAATTGCACCTCGCCGCCGCCCCCGTCCGATGACTGCACGCTGACCAGGCCGTTGAGCCGAATCGCGTGTGCGGCCGGGCTGAAGCCGGCGATTGAGAGCAACGCCGCGGCAAGGTACGCATCGAAGCGCAAGCGACGAACGGCAGTGGTGGCCACGGCGTCATCCTCCCTGGATCGACGGGGCATTGGACACCCCCGCATCGGCCCGGGTCAACGACGCGCGCATCGGAATTGGAATCGAACTCTCTAGAACCGGAATCGCGTGATGGGCAGCGTGCCGTAGGGCAGCGTGAGGGTTGCGGTATCGGCGCCCTGGAACTGGATCGTC
>JBBIJT010000181.1:0-4829 GCA_037445795.1 Betaproteobacteria bacterium
GCCCCCACGGGCCACACCCTCAAGTCGCCGATGGTCGGCACCTTCTACCGCTCGCCCTCCCCCGGCGCCCCCTCCTTCGTCGAGGTGGGCCAGGTGGTCTCCAAGGGCCAGACCCTCTGCATCATCGAGGCGATGAAGCTCCTCAACGAGATCGAGAGCGACGCCGCCGGCACGGTGAAGGCGATCCTGGTCGAGAACGGCCAGCCGGTGGAGTACGGCCAGCCGCTCTTCGTGATCGAGTAGTGGCGGTCGCCGCACCGAAAATGTTCGAGAAGATCCTCATCGCCAACCGGGGCGAGATCGCGCTTCGCATCCAGCGCGCCTGCCGCGAGATGGGCATCAAGACGGTGGCGATCCATTCCGAGGCCGACGCCGACGCGAAGTACGTGATGCTCGCCGACGAGTCGGTGTGCATCGGCCCGCCGCCGTCGCGCGACAGCTACCTCAACATCCCCGCGATCATCAGCGCGGCCGAGGTTACCGACGCGCAGGCGATCCACCCCGGCTACGGCTTCCTCTCCGAGAACGCCGACTTCGCCGAGCGGGTCGAGAACTCCGGCTTCGTCTTCATCGGCCCCACGGCGGCCTCCATCCGCACGATGGGCGACAAGGTCGCGGCCAAGGCGGCCATGAAGCGCGTGGGGGTGCCCTGCGTGCCCGGCTCCGACGGGGCCCTCCCGGACGACCCGAAGGAGATCCGGCGCCTCGCGGCGCTCGTGGGCTATCCCGTCATCGTCAAGGCCGCCGGCGGCGGCGGCGGCCGCGGAATGCGCGTGGTGCACACGGAGGCCGCGCTCATGAACGCGGTCAACACGACGCGCGCCGAGGCGCAGAACGCCTTCGGCAACCCCACCCTGTACCTCGAGAAGTTCCTCGAGAACCCGCGCCACAT
This sequence comes from Betaproteobacteria bacterium, assembly GCA_037445795.1. GTDB lineage: Bacteria > Pseudomonadota > Gammaproteobacteria > Burkholderiales > Usitatibacteraceae > FEB-7. The sequence continues at coordinate 893 of JBBIJT010000181.1, forward strand.
CGAGATCCAGGTGCTCGCCGACGAGCACAAGGGCGCCATCTACCTGGGGGAGCGCGACTGCTCCATGCAGCGGCGGCACCAGAAGATCATCGAGGAGGCGCCCGCGCCCGGCATCAAGCCGCGCCTCATCGAGAGGATCGGCGAGCGCTGCGCCGACGCCTGCCGCAAGCTCGGCTACCGCGGCGCCGGCACCTTCGAGTTCCTCTACGAGAACGACGAGTTCTTCTTCATCGAGATGAACACGCGCGTGCAGGTCGAGCACCCCGTAACGGAGATGATCACGGGCATCGACATCGTGCAGGAGCAGATCCGGGTCGCCGCGGGCATGAAGCTGCGCCACCGCCAGCGCGACATCGTGAAGCGCGGCCACGCGATCGAGTGCCGCATCAACGCCGAGAACCCGGTGACCTTCGTGCCCTCGCCGGGGCGCATCACCCAGTACCACACGCCCGGCGGGCCCGGCATCCGCTACGACTCGCACGCCTACGCCAACTACTACGTGCCGCCGCACTACGACTCGCTCGTGGGCAAGCTCATCGCCCACGGCGACACGCGCGAGCAGGCGATCGCGCGCATGCGCATCGCCCTCTCCGAGATGGTGATCGAGGGGATCCACACCAACATCCCCCTGCACCAGGAGCTCATGAACGACGCGGCCTTCGTGCGCGGCGGCATGAGCATCCACTACCTCGAGGAGAAGATGGCGGCGCTCAAGCAGATCCAGTCGGAGCCCTGAGCGGGGCCGCGCCGATGGCCTGGCTCCGCCTGAGCGTCGTGGTGCCCGGCGGAGCGGCGGGCTCGCTCGCCGAGCGGCTGGAGGCGGCCGGGGCCGTGTCCACCGAGCTCTCCGACGCCGACGAGGGCACCGCCGCCGAGAGCGCCCTCTTCGCCGAGCCCGGCGCCGACCCCGGCGTCTGGCCGCGATGCCGCGTGGTGGCGCTGCTGCCCGAGGGCGCCGACGCGCCGGCCGTGCTCGAGGCGGCGCTGCGCGAGGCCGGGTGCGAGGCCGCCGCCCCTGCCGCGTTCGACCGGCTCGACGACGCCGACTGGGTGCGCGAGACTCAGCGCCAGTTCGAGCCCATCCGCGCGGGCGAGCGCCTGTGGATCGTGCCCACGTGGCACGTCGCCCCCGACGAGGGCGCCGTGAACCTCGTGCTCGACCCGGGCGCGGCCTTCGGCACCGGAAGCCACCCCACCACGCGCCTCGTGCTCGGCTGGCTCGAGCGCGAAGTGCGCGGCGGCGAGACGGTCCTCGACTACGGGTGCGGCTCCGGGATCCTCGCCATCGCGGCGCTCCGGCTGGGCGCCGCGCGCGCCACCGGCGTGGACATCGACCCGCTCGCCCTCGAGGCCGCTCGATATAATGCCTCGGCAAACGCGGTGCGGCTCGAGGTGCTCGCGGCAGAGTCCACCCTCGCGATCGACGCCGACATCACCGTCGCCAACATCCTCGCCAACCCGCTGCGCATGCTGGCTCCCCTTCTCGCCGCCCACACTCGCCCCGCAGGGCGCCTCGCGCTCTCCGGCATCCTCGCCGCGCAGGCGCCGGAGGTGCTCGCCGCCTACTCGCCCTGGTTCGAGATGGCGCTCGCGGGCGCCGAAGGTGGCTGGGTCTGCCTCGCCGGCACCCGCCGCGCGGGGCCCTAGCGATGCTCGTCACCACCTGCAAGTACTGCGGCGCGCGCTTCCGCGTGACCCCCGACCAGCTGAACCTGCGCCAGGGCCAGGTGCGCTGCGGGCAGTGCCGCGAGGTGTTCAACGGATTCGAGGCGCTGGAGCGGTTCCCGGGCGACGACACGGGGGCGAGGCTTCTCGCCGTGCGGGCGGGCCTGATCCAGCAGCCCGACGCGGTGGCGCAGCTCGGCAACGTGGACGTGGGCAAGCGGCTCGGGCCCCCTTCGAACTTCCCGGCGGCCGCGAAGCCGGCGGCGCCGCCCGCGCCCGAGGCTCCCTCGCCGGCCGAGCTCCCGGAAGTCCCGGACCTGCTCCTCGACAGCGAGCCCGGCCCCGCGCCGGACGTCGACATCCCGTTGCACGAGCCGATGGCGGCGCCCGCGGACGCGGTGGCCGCAACCGCGGCGCCGGCCCCGGCATCGCCGCCCCCGGTCGTTCTCGCGGCCAGCCTTCCCGCGGAGCCCGTGCGACTTTCGCGGGCGTGGGCTTTCGGCGTCGCGCTTCTCGCGCTCGTGCTCGCCCTGCAGGTCGCGTACGCGTTCCGCTCGAGGATCGCGCAGCAGTACCCCGACCTGCGCCCGATCCTCGAATCGGCGTGCGCCAGCCTCGGGTGCCGCGTCCCGTGGGTGAACGACGAGTCGGCGCTCAAGCTCGACGATTCGGAGCTTCTCGAGGTGCCGGGCAAGCCGGGGCAGATCGCGCTGCAGGCGCGCGTGCGCAACCTCTCGCCCCTGCCGCAGGAGTTCCCGCACATCGAGCTCACGCTTACCGACATCACCGGCCAGACGGCGGTGCGACGGGTGCTGCGCCCGGTGGACTACCTGGGGCGCCCGCCGGCGCAGGGCGAGGTGATGGCCTCCGGGGCCGAGGTGCTGCTGAGCGTGCGCCTCGAGACGCCGAAGCTGCGCCCCACGGGCTACGAGCTGATGCTCTTCTACCCCTAGGCGGCGCGGCTGCGCAGGTTCGCGAGCATCGAGTCCACCGCGCGGTCCACGAGCGGCGCGTCGTCGACGATCCGGGCTTCTCCCCGCCGCATCTGCTCCGCGAGCGCCTCGGGCGTCACCGAGATGGCGGCGCTCGCCGCCGCGTTCGTGAAGAGGTAGACGCCTTTCGCGGGGCTGATCCACGTGAGCCTCGCGCGAAGCGGGGCCGCGCCGTCGCGGCGGAACTCCACCCAGGTGTAGCGCTGCACGTTGGTCCAGATGCCGGTGCGGGTGAAGACGTTGCGCACCGCAGCCTGGCCACGCGGCGTGCGAAGGCGGATCTCCTCGACCTGGATGTCGCCCGCGGGGACCGTCTCGCGCTCGAGCGACGGCGTCGCCGTGGCGCGCACGCGCGGCTCGGCGCGCGCGCGCTGCGCGGGTGTGGCCCCCTTCAAGCCCGCCCTCACGGCGTCCGCGTGGAAGTCGACGAGCGCCCCGAAGAAGGCATCGCGCATCGCTTCCTCGACGCCCGCGCGCGCCATGCCCTCCTGCAGCGAGCGGATGAGGGCGGGGATGCCGGCGACGAGGCGGCGGCGGTCCTCCGCCAGCGCCTTGGGCTCGACGCTCCAAAGCAGCTCGTCGGCCGCGGCGAGCATCGCGCCCCAGGGCGCGGAGTCCTCGCCGTGCTCGACGTGCACGCTAGCGAGCGCCCGCACCCACACGTCCTCGAGCATCGCGCGCACGGCTTCCGGCACCCACTCGCGCGCCGCGAGCCGGCGCTCCATCTCGTCCTCGGCGAGGACGCGCGCGATCTCCACGCGCTCGCGTTCCTCGACGAGGCGCGCGGTCCGGCGCGCGATCGCCTCCTCCGCCTCGTCCTGCTCCGCGAGGAACGCCTCCATCTCGCCGGCGAGCCCCGCGAAGAGGGCGAGGTCCTCGTCGAAGTCGCGAAGGACGCGGCCCACCACGTCCTCGAGCTTGGCGAGCGTGGCGGCCCCGCGCTCGCTGGCCTCGTCCATGCCGATGGCGGCGCGGGCGAGGCGGTCGAGCAGCATGCGCGCGGGGTGCGCGCGCGAGGAGAAGAACTGGCGGTCGAGGAGCGCCACCTTGAGCAGCGGGATCTGCAGGCGCCCCAGCAGCGCCTTCACCACGGCCGGTATCTGCCGGTCCTCGAAGATGAAGTCGAAGAGCATGGCGACGATGTCGATCGTCATCGCGTCGACGCCCCCGAGCGAGGCCGTCTGCGGCGCGGCCTTGAGGTCGCGGATCACGTTGGCCGGCGGCTGCGCCTCCCCGGCCCCTTCGGTGGCCGGTTGCTGCAGGCGGTGGAGCGCCTGCAC
>JBBIJT010000182.1:0-4713 GCA_037445795.1 Betaproteobacteria bacterium
CGCATGAAGCCCGACGAGAAGGCGGCCGTGATGGCCGACTTCAAGGCGAGGCGCGTGCAGCTGCTCGTGGCGACCACCGTGATCGAGGTGGGCGTGGACGTGCCCAACGCGACGCTCATGGTCATCGAGCACGCCGAGCGCATGGGCCTCGCGCAGCTGCACCAGCTGCGCGGCCGGGTCGGGCGCGGGACGGCAAGGAGCCTCGCCATCCTCCTGTATCATCAGCCCCTGTCGGAGACGGCGCGCGCGCGGCTCAAGGTCATCTACGAGACGACCGACGGCTTCGAGATCGCCCGCCGGGACCTGCTGCAGCGGGGGCCCGGCGAGTACCTCGGGTCGCGGCAGAGCGGGGCGCCGCTGCTTCGCTTCGCCGACCTCGATCGCGACGCGGACCTGATCGAGCTGGCGCGCGAGTCCGCCGACGCGATGATCTCGGAGCGTTCGCACGCGGTGGAAAGGCACCTGGACCGCTGGCTCGGCCACCGGCAGTTCTACCTCAAGGCATGAATCGATGGAAACGGCTCGCGCCGCCGCACACGGACCCCTGGCGCCCCTGGCTCGTCTGGCGCGGCTCCCTCACGTGGCGCATCACGGCGCGCGCGCGGGGGTTCCGCGTGGAGGTCGTCCGGCAGGGGCTGCGCTTCCCCAACGAGGACGAGTTCCGGCAACTGGGCCAGCCCGCGCACCGCAGGGCCATGGTGCGGGAGGTCGTGCTGCACGCCGGCGGCCGCCCGGTGGTGCTGGCGCACTCGATCGCCTCCTGGCGCGACCTGTCGGGCGCCTGGAGGGCGCTTCGCGGGCTGGGCAGCCGGCCCCTGGCCGAGGCGCTCTTCACCGATCCGCTCGTGTCGCGCAGGCCCCTGGAGTTCGTGCGCCTCGACCGTCGCCACCCGCTGGGCCGGCGCGCGCGGCAGGTGTTCGGGCGCGACTTCCCGGCGCTGTGGGCGAGGCGCTCGCGCTTCGAGAAGCGCGGCCGGCCGCTCCTCGTGACCGAGGTGTTCCTCCCTTCGCTCCTCGACCTTCGCTGAGGGCCCCGTGAGGCTCGACGCGGTGCTCGCGCGCCTCGACGCGTACGAGAAGCTCGTCCGGCTGGACAAGCCGGTGGGCATCCTGCTCCTGCTGTGGCCCACGCTCTGGGGCCTTTGGCTCGCGGCGGGCGCCGTGCCGGACTGGCGGGTGCTGTGGATCTTCGTGATGGGCACCGTCCTCATGCGCTCGGCCGGCTGCGCCATCAACGACTGGGCGGACCGCTCCTTCGACCCGCACGTCGAGCGCACGCGCCTGCGCCCGCTCGCCTCGGGAGCCATCCACCCCGAGGAAGCGGTGCTGGTGGCCGCGACGCTCGCGTTCTTCGCCTTCATGATGGTCGTGTGGATGCTCAACCTCCTCACGACGGGGCTCGCGGTCGTCGCCGCCGTCATCGCGTCCATCTACCCGTTCACCAAGCGCTTCCTCGCCGTCCCGCAGGCCTGGCTGGGCATGTGCTTCGGGTTCGGCATTCCCATGGGCTTCGCGGCGCTGAAGGGCGACGTGCCCGCGCTCGCGTGGTGGCTCTGGATCGCCAACATCTTCTGGACGCTCGCCTACGACACCGAGTACGCCATGGTGGACCGCGACGACGACCTGCGGATCGGCATCAAGACCTCGGCCATCCTGTTCGGCCGCTTCGACGTGCTCGCGGTCGCGCTCTGCTACGGCGCGTTCTTCGCGATGATGGCCGGCATCGGCGCCTGGCAGGGATACGGCCCGTTCTACTTCACCGGGCTCCTCTTCGGCGGGATCATCGCCGGCTACCACCTGCACTGGATCAAGGACCGCACCCGCGAAGGCTGCTTCCGCGCGTTCCGCCACAACCACTGGATCGGGCTCGCCGTCTTCGCGGGCACGGTCCTCGACACGCAGTTCGCGAAGGACTTCCTCGGCTAGGAGCGCCCGATGGCCCGAAACCCCGCATCCCACGCGCCCGTCTGGATCGTCCCCGGCGTGCGCACCCCCTTCGCCCGGGTGGACGGGCCCCTGCGCTCCCTCGACGCCGTGGCCCTCTCCGTGCCGGTGGCGAAGGCGATGGGCGCGCAGGTCGCTCCCCGCACGCGCCCCGACCTCATGGTGTGGGGCACCGTCGCCTCGAACCTCGGGTGGAGCAACATCGCCCGCGAGGTGCTCGTGGACGCAGGGCTCGACGGAAGGATTCCCGCCTTGTCCACGGTGCTCGCCTGCTCGACCAGCATGGTCGCGGCCTTCGAGGCGGCCGGGATGCTGGGCGGCGCCAACCACCTCGCGCTGGCCGGCGGCGTGGAGAGCATGAGCCGCGTGCAGATCGCGCTCTCGCAGGGGCTCTCGGACTGGCTTCGCCGCCTCACGCAGGCGCGCACGGTGGGCGAGCGCATCGACCGCCTCCTCGCGATCCGCGCGGCCGACGTGAAGCTGCACGTGCCGGGCGTGAAGAACCGCGCCACCGGGCGCAGCATGGGCGAGCACTGCGAGGAGATGGCCAAGGCCTGGAAGATCCCGCGCGAGGCGCAGGACAGGCTCGCCCTAGACTCCCACGAGCGCGCGGTGAAGGCTCTGGCCGCGGGCTTCTTCGACGACCTCGTGATCCCCGTGGGCGAGGCCGCGCGCGACGGCGTCCCGCGCGCCGACAGCACGCTCGAGAGGCTCGCGAAGCTGCGTCCCGCCTTCGACCGCGAGGCGGGCTCCATCACGGCGGGCAACGCCTCCCCCCTCACCGACGGGGCAGCCGCCGTGTGGGTCGCGACCGACGAGGGGCTCGAGCGGCTTCCGGCCGACCGCCCGCGGGCGCGCCTCGTGGACTGGGAGATCGCCGCGGTGGACATCTTCCGCGAGGGGCTCCTGATGGCGCCCGCCCATGCGATCCCGCGCCTCCTCGCCCGCAACGGGCTCGGGCTCTCCGACATCGACCTCTGGGAGATCCACGAGGCCTTCGCGGCGCAGGTGCTCTGCAACGTCGCCGCGGTGGAGGACGATGCGTTCGTGCGCGAGAAGGCGGGCGTCCCGGCGAGCCTGGGCAAGTTCCCCTGGGACAGGCTCAACCCGAACGGCGGCAGCATCGCCATCGGCCACCCCTTCGGCGCGACCGGCGCGCGCATCCTCTCGCAGGCGGTGAAGGAGCTGGCGGCCCTGGGGCCGGGAAAGTGCGCGGTGGTGTCCATCTGCGCCGACGGAGGGCTGGGAACCGTGGCCCTCCTGGAATCGGCCTGACGGCCGCCGCGAACAGGCCGTTCGATCGTGCAATCCGCATCGGAGCCCACCATGAAATTCCAGACCCTCGCCGTCGAGACGCGCGGCGCGATCGCCCTCGTCACCCTCAACCGGCCCGACAAGGCCAACGCGATGGAAGAGGCGATGTGGCACGAGATCCGCGACGCCATGCGCTGGGCCGACGAGACGGACGGGGTGCGCGTCGTCGTCCTGCGCGGTGCGGGCAGGCACTTCACGGCGGGCATCGACCTCGCGATGCTCGAGGGCCTCGCCGCACGCATCCGCCACGCCGATCCCGCGCGCGCCAGCGAGAAGCTGCGCCGCGTGATCCTCGACCTCCAGGACACGCTCACGGCCATCGAGCGCTGCCGCAAGCCGGTGATCGCGGCCATCCACGGCGCCTGCTACGGCGGCGGCATCGACCTCGCGACGGCCTGCGACCTGCGCTACTGCTCGGGCGACGCGCGCTTCTCGGTGAAGGAGATCGACGTCGGAATGACCGCCGACGTGGGGACGCTGCAGCGCCTGCCGAAGCTCGTGGGCGAGGGCGTCGCGCGCGAGCTCGCCTACACCGGCCGCGTGGTCGACGGCGCCGAGGCGCAGGCCATCCGGCTCGTGAACCGCGTGTTCGAGACGCCCGAGGCCCTCGCCGAGGGCGTGCTCGCCATCGCGGAGTCGATCGCCGCGAAGAGCCCGCTCGCCATCCGCGGCTGCAAGGAGATGATCACCTACGCGCGCGACCACGCCGTGGCGGACGGGCTCAACTACGTCGCCACGTGGAACGCCTCGATGCTCCTGTCGCGCGACCTCCGGGAGGCGGGCGCCGCCGCCCGCGAGAAGCGACCGCCGGCCTTCGAGGACTGAGCGCGGCCGGCGCTAGCGGCCGCGCGCGGCCTGGCGCAAGGCCTGCTCGAAGGCCTCCGGTGGTTGCGCGCCCTCGATCACGTAGCGGTCGTCGATGACCACCGTCGGCACCGCGCTCACGCCCCGCTCGCGCCAGTAGCGCTCCCGCTCGCGGACCTGCGCGGCGAACTCGTCGCCCGCGGCGATGGCCTTCGCGCGCGCCGTGTCCAGGCCCACGGCGCCCGCGAGCTCCACGAGGACGTCGGCTGCGCCGGGATTGCGGCCCTCGCCGTGGTAGGCGCGAAGGAGCGCGCGCTTCAGCTCGAGGCCGCGGCCCTCGAGCCCCGCCCAATGCAGCATGCGGTGGGCGTCGAAGGTGTTCCACACGTGCCGGCGCTCCCCGAAGGCGAAGCCGACGGCCGCGCCCCGCTCGCGGATCCGCGCCTGCGTCTCGCGCACCTGTTCGGCCGTGCGGCCGTACTTGCGCATGAGGTAGGGAACCGTCTCGACGCCCTCGGGCGGCATGTCCGGGTTGAGCTCGAAGGGCTCGAAATGGAGCTTCACCGCCACCTCTTCGCCCACGCGCGCCAGCGCCTGCTCGAAGGAAGCGAGGCCGATGGCGCACCAGGGGCAGGCGACGTCGGAGACGAA
>JBBIJT010000183.1:0-4703 GCA_037445795.1 Betaproteobacteria bacterium
TGCAAGCGAGACCTTTGCCAGCTCGTGGCAAAGGTCTTTTCGTTTCAGCGGCCTTTGTCCCGAACGGGGCAAAGGCCGCTTTGCTTCCGGCGACGGAAACGGGGCGGAACTCGCCAACGAAACGAAAGGACCGACCGATGCCCCGCAGCCGCCTTCGCCGCTACTTCCGCCACGGATTCTTCCCGCAGCTCGTCGCCTTCGAGGCGTGCGTGCGCCACGGCAGCGTCACCCGCGCCGCCGAGGAGCTCTCGCTCGCCCAGCCCACCGTCTCCTGCCTCGTGCGCAAGCTCGCGGAAACCATCGGCGGGCCGATCCTGGAGGCGCAGGGCCGGCGCATGGAGCCCACGCCCCTCGGCCGCGAGGTCCTCGCCCTGTGCGAGGAGCTCTTCGAGAGCGTGGACCGCTTCGACGAGCGTCGCGCCGCTGTCGCCGAGGGCGGGCACGGGCTGCCGCGGCCGGCCGGCGCGGCGGAGGTATCATCGGGCGCCTGACTCCCCGCCGGAGCGCCCGATGTCCCTCACCCTCCCCACCCGCAAGGCCCTCACCCTCGAGGCGGCCCGGCTCATGGCCGCCGCCGCCGAGGCCACCGCGACCCGGAACGGGTGGCGCGTGGTGATCGCCGTCGCCGACGAGGGCGGCCACGCGCTGCTGGTGCACCGCCTCGACGGCACCCAGCACTCGAGCGTGGCCACCGCCATGGGCAAGGCGCGCACCGCCGTGGCCTACAAGCGCCCCACCCGGCTGCTGGAGGAAATGGTGAACGACGGGCGCTTCTCGTTCCTGTCCGCCGGGGCGGAGCCGGTCGTGCTCCAGGGCGGGCTTCCCGTGGAGATCGACGGCCAGGTCGTGGGCGCCGTGGGGGTCTCCGGGGTGAGGGCGAGCGACGACGAGATCGTCGCCCAGGCGGCCATCGACGCCCTCCGCCAGGCCCTGGGCTGAGAATACGGGTTGGCCCGGGCGGGTTCCCCCGGCAAAATAGCGGGATGGAACCCCCCGCCCTCGGCCTCCGGGCCCTTCACGCCGCCTACCGGGAAGGCCGACTCACCGTCCCCGACTACATCCAGTCGCTCAACGACCGGGTGGCGGCCCTCGAGCCGCGCGTCCAGGCCTTCGAGTGGTTCGAGCCCGCGCGCGCCATGGCCGAGGCGGAGGAGCGCTCCGGCGGGATCCTCAAGGACCTTCCCCTGTACGGCGTTCCCGTGGGCGTGAAGGACATCATCGCCACGCGCGGGATCCCGACCCGCATGGGCTCGCGCATCTTCGCGAACAACGTCCCGGGCCGGTCGGCGGGGCTCGTGCGGCGCCTCGAGGCGCTGGGCGGCCTGGTGATGGGCAAGACCGTCACCACGGAATTCGCCTTCCGCCACGCCGGCAAGACGCGCAATCCCTGGAACCTCGCCCACACGCCGGGCGGATCGTCGAGCGGCTCGGCGGCTGCGGTGGCGGCCGGGTTCGTGCCGGTGGCCGTGGGCACGCAGACCCTGGGCTCCGTCATCCGGCCGGCAGCCTTCTGCGGCGTCGTGGGCTACAAGCCGAGCTTCGGCGCCATCTCCCGCGACGGGGTGTTTCCGTTCAGCCGGACGCTCGACCACGTGGGCGTGTTCGCGCGCTCGGTCGAGGACGCCGCCTGGTTCGGAGCCTGCCTCATGGGCTACGACGCGCGCGACGACGCGACCGGCATCCGCGCCGGCATGCGCTCGCTTTCGGTGCCGCTCGCCTCGCTGGGCCACTCGCCCAGGCTCGCGGTCGTGAAGACGCCCAAGTGGTCGCTCGCGTCGGAAGCGCAACGGGCCAACTTCACGGAGGCGGTGGCGACCCTCAAGGATGCCGGCGCGCTGGTGCGCGAGGTGCCGCTGCCGCCCGCGTTCAACGACGCGTGGGCGGTGGTGCAGGGGATCATGGATTACGACGCCGCGCGCGGCTTCGCCTCGCTCGAGTCGCGCCACCGCGTGCAGCTATCGGCCACGCTCACCGAGCTCCTGGACCGCGGCAAGCGCATCGCGCCCGAGCAGCACCTGAGGAACATGGCCAAGCGCGACGAGTACCGCCGCTGGCTCGACCGCCTCTACGACGGCTGCGACGCCATCGCCACGATTCCCGCCGTGGGCGAGGCGCTCTCGGGGCTCGCCAACACGGGCGACGCCACCTTCTGCTCGCTGTGGACGATGACGGGCCTGCCCGCCATCACGCTGCCTTCGGGCCGCGGCCCGCGCGGCCTGCCCCTGGGCTTCCAGGTGGTGGGGCGCTACCGCGAGGACGATCGCGCGCTGCAGGTGGCGGCCTGGTGCGAGGCCGTGCTGGGCGTGAGGATGGGGCTCGCGGGCGACTGACGGCCGAGGAAGGCCACGGTCGTGACGACGAGCATGTCGAGCGCCGCGTAGAAGGCCCCGGCCGCGAGCGGGGGGTTGACCGTCGCGAGCCCGAGCCACGGCACGTCGCGGCGCCAGGCCCAGTTGCCGAGCCATGTCCCCCAGAGCTCCATCGCGAGGGAAAGCACCATCATCGCGGCGTAGAGCCTGCGCGAGCCCGAAATGGCCATGCAGGCGAGGAACAGCGCGTAGAGGAGCGGCCCCAGCGTGTCCCGGCCGGTGACGGCGAGGGCCAGCACGACGGGGAGGGCGGCTGCGGCCACCCACCACTCGGCGCGCTCCGGCAGGCGCGCCGCGAGCTGCGTGCCGAGGAAGAAGAGCAGCACGTGCCCCGGCGGCACGAAGAGCGGGATGTTGCCGAGGCGGTAATCGTAGAGGCCCCACGCGAGCGAGAGGAACACCTCGCCGGCGGTGGCGAAGGCGAGACAGGCGAGGAGGGCGGGGCGTTGCGCGGCGGCGGAAACGGACCAGAGGCGGGCGAACACGGCCCAGGCGGCGATGTTCACGGCGAGCTGCCCGTGGGCTCCCCCGTATTGGTCGACCGCGAGGCCGGCCACGATAGTCGCGAGGATGAGCCGGTTCATGCCGCGCATTCTAGCCCGGCGCGGCACCGCCCCGCCGCGCGCGTCCACGACTCGCGCGCGGTGCGCATCGCGCTGATGCTGGCTGGCTTCGTGGCCGTGGGCCTCGGGGTGGCGGGGCTGGTGCTGCCGGTCCTCCCCACGACGCCCTTCATGCTCCTCGCGGCGGCCTGCTTCGCCCGCTCCTCGCCGAGGTTCCACCGGTGGCTGCTCCACCACCGGACCTTCGGTCCCATCGTCTCGGAGTGGGAGCGCCATCGCGCGATCCCCTGGAGGACGAAGCTCTGGGCCATCGCGCTCATGTCGACCACGCTCGCCGTCTCGATCGTGTTCTTCGTGCGCCCGCCGGGGCTCAAGGCGGCGCTCGCCCTGTTCGGCGTCGGCCTCGCGATCTGGCTCTGCCGCGTGCCTTCCCGCGACCGGCCGAAGCGCTAGGGCGCCTCAGGCAAGGCGGTGGAAGGGCGCGTCGCCGGGCCCCAGCCGCGGCGGCGAGATCCAGGGCGCGTCGCGAACGTCCTTCCCGACGAGGCGCTCCACGCCGAGCAGCACGGCGAAGACGGCCATGCGCACGGGAATGCCGTTGTCCGTCTGCCGGAAGATCGCGAGGCGCGGGTCGTCGTCGACGTCCGTCGACAGGTCATTGGCGCCGGGCGTGCCGTCGCGCGGCAGCGGGTGCATCACCACCGTGTCCGGCCGGCAGAGCGTGGTGACGGCGCGCCGGTCGATGCGGAAGTCGGCCGGGTAGGCCTCGAGCGCCTCGCCCGACATGCGCTCCTTCTGGATGCGCGTGGCGTAGAGCACGTCGGCGTCGCGCACGCCCTCGGCGAGGCTCGAGGTCTGCGTTACCGAGTGCCCCGCGGCGCGGGCCGCCTCGACCAGCTCCGGCGGCATCTCGAGCGAGCGCGGCGCCACGAGCCGCAGGTCGACCTTGCGGTAGAGCGAGAGCAGGCGGATGAGCGAGTGGACGGTGCGGCCGTGGCGAAGGTCCCCCACCATCGCCACGCGCGCGCCGTCGACCTCCTTGCCCAGGCGCGCGAACTCGCGGCGGATCGTGTAGAGGTCGAGCAGCGCCTGGGTGGGGTGCTCGCCCGTGCCGTCGCCGCCGTTGATCACCGGCAGGTGCGTGTGGCGCGCGAACTCGGCCACCGAGCCCTTGTCGGGGTGCCGCACGACGATCGCGTCGACGTAGCCGCTCACCACGCGGCTCGTATCGGCGATCGATTCGCCCTTCGCCATCGACGAGAATGTGAAGCCCGTCGTGTCGCAGACGGAGCCGCCCAGGCGGCAGAAGGCCGCGCCGAAGCTCATGCGCGTGCGCGTGCTGGGCTCGAAGAAGAGGTTGCCGAGCACGGCGCCCTCCAGCACCCGCGTGACCTTGCGGCGGCGGGCGAACGGCTCCATCGCCTCGGCCACGCGCAGCAGGGACTCGACGGCGTCGCGGTCGAACTGCGCGACCGACAGCAGGTGAGGCTTGCCGCGCTTCGTGAACCGCGCGCGCAGCTCGCCCGCCTCGCCCGCATCGCCGGGCGGCGACACGGGCAGCTCGGCCACGACCTTCGCCACCACCGCGGGCATCCGCCGGTGCTCGCCGGAGGAGGCCGGCAGCAGCCACGAGTCGAGGGCGCGGCGCGTGACGCCGAGGTGGCCGGCGAAGCCGTCCCGGGTGAGGCCCAGGCGCTTCATGGCGCTCCTGAGGGTGGATTGCTGGTCGGGCATGTCGTTCTCCGTGTATACGCAGTGTGTCCATCATAAT
>JBBIJT010000184.1:0-4656 GCA_037445795.1 Betaproteobacteria bacterium
TGCACCGGCAACATCTGCCGCTCGCCCACGGCCGAGGGCGTCTTCCGGCACATGGCCCGCGACCGCGGCGTGCTCGAGCGCATCCGCATCGACTCGGCCGGGACGATCGACTTCCACGCCGGCGAGGCGCCGGACCCGCGCGCCGTCGCCCACGCGGCCCGGCGGGGCTACGACCTCTCGAGCCTGCGCGCGCGGCAGGTCACCTACGCGGACTACCACCAGTTCGGGCGCATCCTCGCCATGGACCGCGGCCACCTGCGGGAATTGAAGGGGGAGGCTCCGAAGGGTACGCTCGGACGCATCTCGAAGTTCCTGGACTACTCCGCGAACTGGCGGGGGCTGGACGTTCCGGACCCCTACTACGGCGGGCCGGAGGGCTTCGAGGAGGTGCTGGACATGGTGGAGGAGGCCTCCGCACGGCTCCTCGAGGCGATCCTCGCCGAGCTGTCCCGATGAACTGCAGGAGGAGAGCGTGATGAGCAAGCTTCCCGTCAGCCGGTTTCCCGTCCCCAGGCTCTCCGAGCTTCCCGAGGACATCCGCGACCGCATCCACCAGGTCCAGGAGAAAGCCGGCTTCGTGCCGAACGTCTTCATCGTGCTCGCGCATCGCCCGGACGAGTTCCGGGCCTTCTTCGCCTACCACGACGCGCTGATGCTGCGGAAGGGCGGCCTCACCAAGGCGGAGAAGGAGATGATCGTGGTGGCCACCTCCAGCGCCAACCGGTGCCTCTACTGCATCGTGGCGCACGGGGCGATCCTGCGCGTCTACTCGAAGCAGCCGCTCATCGCCGACCAGGTGGCCGGCAACTACCTGAAGGCCGACCTCACGCCGCGCGAGCGCGCCATCCTCGACTTCGCGATGAAGGTGGCGCTCGAGGCGCACTCCGTCGAGGCCACGGACTTCGCGCCGCTGCATGCCCACGGGCTCTCCGACGAGGACGTGTGGGACGTCGGCGCCATCGCCGCGTTCTTCGCGCTCTCGAACCGCATGGCGAACCTCACCGCCATGCGGCCGAACGACGAGTTCTACGCGATGGGGCGCTAGGCGCAGCCGGGGCTTCAGCCCGGGCGCCGCTCTTCCATGAGGGCGAGGAGGTTGCCCTCGGTGTCGCGCAGGAAGGCGATCCACAGTTCGTGGTCCGGCATGTTCGCCACGAGATGGGGCGCCGACTCGAACATGGCGCCCTTCGCCACCATGGCCTGGTGCGTGGCGGCGATGTCGGAGACCTTGTAGTAGACGATCGAGCCGGGGTGGTCGTGCTCGGCCTTGGAGGGGGGGGAGAGCATGAGGCGCACCCCGCCGCACTGGAAGAAGGCGAGGTTCGGGCCCGCGTCGAAGAGGTGGCGCAGTCCCAGCACGTCGCGGTAGAAGGCGCGCGCCCGGGCGGTGTCCTTCACGTTGATCGCGACCTGCCCTATCGATTCCAGCATGGCTGCCTCCTCGGTGGCTACCAGCCGCCGGTGCGGATCCACTCCTCCATCACCGGGATGCGGTCCACGCCCCAGAAGGGCTCCCCGTCCACGATGAAGTAGGGCGAGCCGAAGACGCCCGCCTTCATGGCGGCCTCCACCTCGGCCTTCACGCGCTCCTTGATCGCCTCGCCCTTTAGGGGGTCGGCGAGGGCGGCGGTGTCGGCTCCGGCGGCCGCGGCCAGCTCCATCACCACGGCGGGGTCGGCGACGTCACGCCCGTCCGCGAAGTAGGCGCGGTAGACGCGGCGTGCGAAGGCCCTGGCGACCGCGGGGGCCGTGTCGGCGATGAGATAGAACGCCCGGGCGGCGACCTGGGTCCCCACGGGGAACTTCTCCGGGAGCCTGAAGGGCACCTTGTGGTAGCGCGCCATCCGGGCGAAGTCTAGCTTCGAGTACTCGCCCTTGATCGGCATGGTGATGAGGGGCGCCGTGCCCACCGCCTTGAAGATCGGCCCGAGCAGGATGGGCCGCCAGTTCACGCTCCGCCCGTGCCGCGCGGCGACGTCGTCGATCAGCTCGGCGGCGACGTAGCCGTACGGCGAGGAGAAGTCGAACCAGAACTCGATGGGGGCGGGCATCGTGCCTCAGGCCGCAGGCGGCGTGCCCTCGCCGGAGGCCGCGCCGGGCGCCGTCTCGACGAGCTGCAGCGGTTCGGCCGGGACGGCGGCGGCCGCGCCATGGCGGCGCCGGCGAACCGGGCGTCGCGCGGCTTCCTCCTCCACGACGGGCTGGGCCACGATCCGGTCGCTCGCCGTCTCGACGAGCTGAAGCGGCTCGGCGGGCGCGGGCGGCGGCGCCTCGTGCCGGCGACGGCGCACCGGGTGCTGCGGCTCCTCCTCGAACTTCTCGTGCTCGCTCACCACCTGGTAGGTGGCGGTCGGGGCCGAGAACGAAGCGATGACCTGGGGCGCATGCGGGATCGGCTTGGCCTCGACCTCCACCTCGACGGCCGGAGCGGCCGCCACGGTGGCGACGGGGACGGGCTCGGGACTCGGCGCCTCGACGGCATGCGCCGCGCGCGGAGCCTCGGCGAATGCGGGCGCGGGTTCCGGCTTCAGCTCGGGCGCCTCGGCGGCAGCTTGCTCGCCACCGGCCTCGCCCTCGTGCTCGCCGCGATCCGGGCGCTCGCCCCGCTCGCCGCGACCGCGGCCGCGGCGGCGACGGCGACGCCCGCCTTCGCCTTCCGCATGGGGCTCGGCACCGGGAACCTGCGCAGGGGAGGTGAGAGCGGTGAGCGGCTGGTTCGAGCCGGCGGCGGAAGACTCGCCTTCGGCCGGCGCACGAGGCTCGCCTTGCGGCTGGCCGCGGCGGCGGCCTTCACCGCGTCCTTCACCCCGCCCCTCGCCACGGGCTTCATCGCGGCGACCTTCACCGCGGGGCTCGTCGCGGCGGCCCTCGGCACGGGGCTCGTCACGGCGACCTTCACCGCGGCCCTCGCCGCGGCGGCCTTCGCCGCCACGACCTTCGCCACGGCCTTCGCCGCGGCGACCTTCGCCACGGCGGCCTTCACCGCCGCGACCTTCACCGCCGCGACCTTCACCGCGACCTTCGCCACGGCCTTCGCCACGGCCTTCGCCACGGCGGCCCTCACCGCGGCGCGAATCGCCGCCACGTCCTCCGCGCTTGTCCTCGCGCTCCTTGCGCAGGATTCCCTCGGCGGGCGCCGCGGCGATCGTCGCGGGAGCGGGGATGGAGGCCACGGGCGCGGACTCGGGCTTGCGGAACCAGCCGAAGATGCGGTCGATGAGGCCGCCTCGCGGCTCCTCGCGGACGGCAGGCCTCGCGGCCGGCGCGGCGGGAGCGGGCACAGCAGCGGGCTCGGCCGCGACCGGCGACTGGGGCGCCGGCTGCACCGGCGTGATCCCCTTCACCAGGGGCTCGGGGCGCGCGGCCTTCTCCTCCTTGTCCTTGGAGGGCGCGCCGCGCTGCGGCCGGCGTTCTTCCTCCTCCTCCTCCGGGATGCCGACCATCTCGTAGCTGGGCACCTGCGCGTCGAGGAGGGGCGAGTCGTGGCGCAGGCGCTCCACGTAGTAGTTGGGGGTCTCGAGCGCCGGGTTCGGGATGAGCAGCACGCCCACCTTGAAGCGGGCCTCGATCTTGATGATCTCCGAGCGCTTCTCGTTGAGGAGGTACGTGCCCACGTCGACCGGCACCTGCACGTGGATGGCGGCGGTGCTCTCCTTCATCGCCTCCTCCTGCAGGATGCGCAGGACGTGGAGCGCCGTGGAGGCCGTGTCGCGGATGAAGCCCGTGCCGTGGCAGCGCGGGCAGGCCGAGTGGGTCGTCTCCTCGAGGGAGGGCTGCAGGCGCTGGCGCGAGAGCTCCAGCAGCCCGAAGCGCGAGATCTTGCCCACCTGCACGCGGGCGCGGTCGTGGCGCAGCGCGTCGCGAAGGCGGGTCTCCACCTCGCGCTGGTTCTTGGCGCTCTCCATGTCGATGAAGTCGATCACGATGAGGCCGCCCAGGTCGCGCAGGCGCAGCTGGCGGGCAATCTCGTCGGCGGCCTCGAGGTTCGTGTTGAACGCGGTCTGCTCGATGTCGTGGCCGCGGGTGGCACGGGCCGAGTTCACGTCCACGGAGACGAGCGCCTCCGTGTGGTCGATCACGATGGCGCCGCCCGAGGGAAGCGTGACGTCCCTGCGGTACGCGCTCTCGATCTGGTGCTCGATCTGGAAGCGCGAGAAGAGGGGCACGTCGTCGCGGTAGAGCTTCACCTTGTTCACGTTCGCCGGCATCACCGTGCTCATGAACGCGATGGCCTGCTCGTGGACGTGCGGCGTGTCCACGAGGATCTCGCCGACGTCGGGCTGGAAGAGGTCGCGGATGGCGCGCACCACCAGGCTCGACTCGAGGTAGATGAGGCAGGGGCCCTTCTCCTCGGCGGCGGCGCCCTCGATGGCGTGCCAGAGCTGCAGCAGGTAGTTGAGGTCCCACTGCATCTCCTCGAGGCTGCGGCCGATGCCCGCGGTGCGGGCGATGAGGCTCATCCCCTCGGGAACCTCGAGCTGGTCCATCACCTCGCGAAGCTCGTTGCGGTCCTCGCCCTCGATGCGCCGGGAGACGCCGCCCCCGCGCGGATTGTTGGGCATCAGCACCAGGTAGCGGCCGGCGAGCGAGATGTAGGTGGTGAGGGCGGCGCCCTTGTTGCCGCGCTCGTCCTTGTCCACCTGCACGATCATCTCC
>JBBIJT010000185.1:0-4639 GCA_037445795.1 Betaproteobacteria bacterium
CTTGCGCGGTCAGGGGCCATCGCCGTCGCGGCACCATGAAGAAGGGGCGCCCCGCGGCGCCCCTTCCGTAGTCTGCCAGGCAGCGCGTTCTCCCGGCCGCCCCTCACCCCTGGCGGCGACGCAGGAAATTGAAGCCCGCCATGGCCATGATGATCGCGAGTGCCATCAGCGCCATCGGGTTGTCGACGGGAACCTGCGCGGGCGCGAGGGCCCCCGCCGGCAGGAACGCGAGCGTGTGGAGGTCGTTGATCGTCGGCAGCACGGCCGTCCGCGTCAGGGTGGCCGTGTTGATCACCTCGAGAT
Organism: Betaproteobacteria bacterium; assembly: GCA_037445795.1. GTDB lineage: Bacteria > Pseudomonadota > Gammaproteobacteria > Burkholderiales > Usitatibacteraceae > FEB-7. Next base: position 304 of record JBBIJT010000185.1, read on the forward strand.
TTCGCGGGTTGTTGCCGTTGCCGGTGCGGTCGATCGTGTAGAGGAGGTTCGTGACCGGGTGGAAATCCCCATGGTGCCCGGTGCCCGTCCCCATGCCGGCGACGTTGCCGACGAAGGTCGCCACGCCCGTCGTGGTGTTGATCGTGTAGAGCGACGTGCCCTGCAGAAGGCGCAGGACGTCCCCGTTGTCGAAGGCGAGGCTCTGCTGGGCCGTGCCGGTGCCGCCGCCCAGGACCGTGATGGTGCCCGTGGCCTTGTTCCACCGCACCGGCTGGTCCGAGTTCTCGGTCCAGCCAAAGAGCCCCCCCGCCGAGTTCGCGGTCGGCACGTTCACCAGCTGTCCCGCGCCCGCGCCGATCGGAGTGCCAACGCCCGTGAACGGGTTGATGCGGATCAGGCCGTTGGGGAACGCCGGATCGTTGTTTGAAGTGGTCGCATAAAGCGTGCTGGTGGTGGCATCCCACGTCATGCCGTTGACCGCGTAGCCCACGGCGCCGATGGTCCGGACGAGGGCTCCCGTGGCGATGTTGACCTCCACGAGCGTCGAGCTGCCGCCACCGGCGCCGATCGTGCCCAGAAGCGTCTGTGCCGCGACGGGCAACGTGCCCAGCAGCACCGCGACCGCGACGACGGCATTGCGAAATGACCTCACTAGCATGGCTTTTTATCCCCTTTTCGCGGCACGCAGGCAGGGTCGGCCTTGTGCGCAGGGTGGATTGTCCACAGTCGCGAGGATCCTTGCAACCGCGGGCGCGAAGGGCCTCCCGTGCCCTTGCTCCGGCGCCCGCAACGCGGCACGATGGCGGCCTTTCGCCCCCAATGACCACGCCCCTCGTCATCGCAACCCTCGCGGTGTGCGGCCTCGTGACCTCGTTCATCTCCGGGATCCTCGGGATGGCCGGCGGCATGATCCTCATGGGCGCGCTCCTCGCGTTGCTCACCGTGCCGCAGGCCATGGTCCTGCACGGCGTTGCCCAGCTCGCATCGAACGGCTGGCGCGCCATTCTCTGGCGCCGCGAGATCGACTGGAGGGTCTTCCGGCAGAGCACCTGGGGCTCGCTCGCCGCCCTCGCCGTCTTCACCATGGTCCAGGTCGTGGCGAGCAAGCCGGTGGCGCTGCTCGTCCTGGGGCTCACGCCCTTCGCCGCCATGGCGCTGCCCGAGAAGCTTCTCCTCGACGTGAACAAGCGCGGCCACTCGTTCGCCTGCGGCGTCATCTGCACGGGTCTGCAGCTCGTGGCGGGCGTGGCCGGGCCCATCCTCGACGTCTTCTTCGTCCACTCGAAGATGGACCGCAGGGCGGTCGTCGCGACCAAGGCCTCCATGCAGAGCCTCAATCACGTCTTCAAGATCGCCTACTTCGGCGGCCTGGTGGGCGCAGCGCAGCGCGGCAGCGTGGATTTCTGGGTCGCCGCGATGATGGTGGCGCTCGCCATCGTCGGCACCTCCCTGTCGCGCCGCGTGCTGGAGAAGCTCACCGATGCCTCGTTCCGCAAGTGGACGCGGTGGACGGTGATCGGGATGGGCACGCTCTACCTCGCGAGCGGGGCCGCGATGATCGTGCGGGATATGTCCTGAATCAAAGGCGGCACGCCTCCCGTCGCGCAGTATTCCGGTAGGAATCGGACATGCGTCGCGCGATCACGGTGGACTCGAGGCAACTGGGCATCGGCCAACGGCTGGCCTTCGGGTTCGGCGTGGCGCTCGTCGCCATCCTGGCTTTGGCGGCGTTCGCGGTGGGCTGCGTGCTCTTCGCTTTCGACGGCGCGGATGCGCACACGCGGGAGACGGCGCAGGAGCTGGCCTACGCCATCGCCGGCGCTGGGCTGGGGGGCTTGGCGCTCGTGCTCGCCGTGGCGTGGCTCAGCGTCCGCTCGATCGCCCTGCCCCTGGGCCAGGCCGCCGCCGCCGCGCGCGCGGCCGCCGAGGGGGACTTCACCGCGCAGCTCGCGCCCACCGGGCGCGGCGAGACCGCGGAGCTCCTCGCCGCCCTGCGCGCCATGGCGGAGCGGCTCGCGCAGGTCGTGGCGCGGGCGCGCGAGAGCACGGCCTCGATCGACTCGCGCTCCCGCCAGGTGGCCGCCGGCGCCCGCACCCTCGCCTCGCGCGCCGAGGACGAGGCGAGCGCGCTCGTGGAAGCCGCCTCCACGCTCGAGGAGTTCACCGCCGCCCTGCAGAAGAACGCCGAGCATGCCGGCAACGCGAGCCGGCTCGCCGCCGAGACGGCCAAGATCGCCGAGAACGGCAATCACGTCGTCGCGCGAGTGGTCGGGACGATGGATGGCATCTCCGCGTCCTCGCGCCGCATCGCCGACATCGTCTCGGTCATCGACTCGATCGCGTTCCAGACCAACATCCTCGCGCTCAACGCGGCCGTCGAGGCGGCGCGGGCCGGGGAAGAGGGCCGGGGGTTCGCGGTGGTCGCCTCCGAGGTGCGAAGCCTCGCGCAGCGCTCCGGCGAGTCGGCCCGCGAAATCCGAACCCTCATCGCGGACTCCCTCGAGCGCATGCAGGCCGGCACGACCGAGGCCCGGGCGGCCGGCGAGGCCATGGACGACATCCTCACCTCCATCAACATCGTCGCCCAGGTCGTCTCCGAGATCGCGGACGCCGTCCGGGAGCAGAGCGCCGGAATCAGCCAGATCAACGAGGCGGTGTCGCGGCTCGACGCCGCCACCCACGCCAACGCCTCGCTCGCCGGCGAGACAACGGCGGCCGCCGAGGGCATGCGCGCCGACGCGTCGGCACTGTCGGAGACGCTTGCCGGCTTCCGCGTGGCGGAGCCCGCGGGCCTTCAGGCGCCCGCTCGCCTCGCGACGGGCCAGTAGAGATCCATCACCTCCAGCCGCACCGCCTGCAGGCGCTCTACGGCCGAGGTCAGGAGGCGGCGCATCAGGTCGTAGCCGAAGGCGGTGTCCGACTCGCACAGCGCGCGAAGCTGCGTCGCGTCGAAGGCGAGGACGCTCGTGGGCTTGAGCGCCCGCGCCTGCAGGACGCGGTCGTGGCTGCCCAGGACCGCGGTCCAGCCGAACTCGTCGCCGGCCTCCACGGTGTCGAAGGGGAAAGCGCCGCTCGGGGGCGTGATCTCCAGCACAACCTGGCCCGATACAACCAGGTAGAAGTCCCGGCATTCCTCGCCTTCGCGGTAGATGATCTCGTCCTTCGCGAAGCGAACTTCCCTCGCGAGCCCGGCCAGGTGGTCGATCTCGTGCGGGTCGAACCCACGGACGAACGGTTGCTCGCGGACGAGCGCCGTCGGCGCTTGAGCATTCATGGGTGTCCCTCCTGTCGTTTGGCTGTCTTGTTGCGACAGGCCGGAGGGCCCCAGGCCCTTGCCGGCCTGACAGGACCACGATACTCCCCGCCCCACTCCCGTCAAGGGCCGCCGGGGCCCGCCTTCCGCACAATGCACTGGATCTGCGCCAGCACGTCCGGGAACGCCGTCTGGTCGACGGGACGGATGAACCGGCGCTTGAGGGCCTGCTTGTCCAGCCCGAGGAGGCGCAGCAGGCCGTAGGCCGCCCGCCCCGCCGCCCGCGCGAGCCGCCAGGACGCCGTCCCCGCCACCTGCCCGTTGCACTGCAGCTGCCGGTCGTAGCCGTGGTCGAAGAGGCGGATGTCGAGAATCTCGCCCCCGGGGAGGGACTTCCCGAGGTCCAGCAGGTTCACCGAGACGGGCGACCAGCTCGCGCGCTTGGCGATGGTGAAGGTCCACTTGTGGTCGCGGTTGAACCGGCTGGGCCAGAACCCCTGCTCGTAGAGGTCCTCGTCGGGGACGATCACGAAGAGCGCGCCGCCGGGCCGGACGAGCTGCCACCACTGCGCGATGGCCGCCCGAGGGTCGCGCATGTGCTCCAGGCAGTGCGAGGCGTAGACGAAGTCGAACTGCCGGTCGACGTGGCGCAGGATCTCGTTGGCGTCGCCTTGGGCGAGGTCGAAGGGCATCACGCCCGGCAGCACGGGGTCGGCCCCGCAGCCGATGTCGATGCCCTCGCCCCGGAGCACCGAGCGCTCCAGCTCGCCCCACACCTTCTTCGTCTTCGAGGATTCGTTGGCCATCGCGCGCTTCCTGCCCGGGCTACATCGAGAGCGAGCCCTCGCGGAACTCCGTCTTGTCGAGCCAGACATTCACGAGCACGGGCTTGCCGGAGGCCGCGAGGCGCCTGGCGTGCGCGAGCCCCGCCTTGATCTCGGCATCGGTGCGGATCTCGATCCCCTCCGCGCCGAAGCCCTTGGCGACCTCGTGGTAGGCGGTGCGCGCGAGTACGGTGCCGACGTCGTCGCCCAGCATCTTCACCTGCTCGCGCGCGATCTGCGTCCAGCAGGCGTCGTTGCC
>JBBIJT010000186.1:0-4629 GCA_037445795.1 Betaproteobacteria bacterium
GCCGGGGCCGCCGCGGGGGCGTCGGCCTTCTTCTCCTGCGCGAGGGCGACGCCGCCGAAGGCGAGGGCCGCGGTGAGCGCGATGAGACTCATCAGTCGTTTCATGGAAAGGTCCCCTTGTGTCCTAGAGTGCTTCCGCGCCGGTCTCGCCGGTGCGGATGCGCACTACCTGCTCGAGTTCGAATACGAAGATCTTCCCGTCGCCGATCTTCCCGGTGTTGGCGCTCTTCTCGATCGCCTCGATCACCTGGTCGAGGATGTCGTCCTTGATGGCCGCCTCGATCTTCACCTTCGGCAGGAAGTCGACGACGTACTCGGCGCCGCGATAGAGCTCCGTGTGGCCCTTCTGGCGGCCGAAGCCCTTCACTTCCGTGACGGTGATGCCCTGCACGCCGATCGCCGAGAGGGCCTCGCGGACCTCGTCGAGCTTGAACGGCTTGATGATGGCCGTGACCAGTTTCATGTGTGTTCTCCTTGGGTCTCGCGTCGCCGCTCAGAACGAGTAGGTGACGAAGGCGACGATGCGGGAGGCGCCCCAGTCCTTGCCCTTGTACGTGTAGAGGTTGCTGTCGGCGGTGGTGTTCTTCCAGTAGCCGCCCGCGTTCCAGCCGTTGCCGATGTCGTACGTGAGGCCGAGCTTGTAGACGGCGTAGGACAGGTCGTTGTTGTCGAAGCTGCCGTTCCTGCCGGCGTACTTCTGGTAGCCGAGGATGCCGTTGAAGGTCAGCTTGTCGGTGATCTGCGGGTTGGCGGCGAGCTCGATGTACTGCGAGCCGTCGCTGTTGGGCACGCCGAAGGTGTCGTTGAAGGAGTAGGAGTACTTGACCGTGACGGGGCCGTAGGAGACGCCCACGTAGGCCTCGTCGGTGTTGGGCTTCGGGTTGAAGGCGCTGGAGGAGGGGTACTCGTAGCGCAGGTAGCCCACGTCGAGGGTCCAGTCCTTCGCGACCTCGAACTTGTAGCCGCCGTAGATATCCCACTCGATCTTGGCGTTGGTGGAGAACCCGCCCACGTCGGCCGTGTCCTTCAGCCACTTGATGTTGGTGACGAAGGTGCCGAGGTAGAAGCCGCTCGAGTGCGCGAAATCGAGGGTGCCCTGCAGCGCCGGGTTCTGCGAGCTCTGGGCGATGCCGCGGTACTCGTACTCCGAGTAGAGGGCCGCCTTGCCGGTGAGCGTGTAGGGGGGAGTTTCCGCGGCGGGAGCGGCCGCCTGCGCGTGCGCCAGGGTAGCGACGAACGGCAGGGAGGCGAGGCCGGCAGCCAGGAGAGATTTCGGCAGCTTTTGCATGTTGGTATCCTTCATCGAGGTGGAAATGTGATGCACCGGGCAAGGTTTAGCAGGGAGCGTGCCAACGGGGCGGCCGCCGCAAGGCATTGTTTGCAAAGGGATAACTGCCGCGCCCCCGAATTGCCGCACCATCACGGCACCGTGTTCAGACGCGTCGCACCAGGATGGTGCATGAGCGGGGGAGGCCAACCGGCTCCTCCCGCAGGGAATTGAAATGAGAGAAAAGCTGCTGGGCGAAATCGCCGCCCGCCTCGCCGAAGCCGCCGCCAACAATCCGGCGCGCGAGTTCGAGCAGAACGCCAAGGCCGTGCTCGCCACGGCCTTCGCGCGGCTCGACCTCGTGACGCGCCAGGAATTCGACGTCCAGTCGGAAGTCCTGGCGCGCGCCCGGATCCGCGTGGCCGAGCTGGAAGCGAAAGTCGCCGCGCTCGAGGCGCGGCTCGCCGGTCCTAAGTAGGAAACCCGCGGGGCGGCGGGTCAGAGCGACTTCGCGACGGCCTTCGCGAATTCGCGCGCCTTGGCCGCGTCGGGGTTGGCCAGGCCCGCCGCGCGCTGCATCATCACCATGACGTACCGGCCCTTGCCCCCGAACGTGATCTCGATGCGGTCCTTGGTTCGCACGGACCACGCGCCGGGGCCCAGCCCGGGCTCGTCCGAGACAGTCCCGTTGCCCGAGTTCACCTTCGACTGCCGCGTCCCCGCGACCGCAACCTGCGGGTCGCCGGTTTCCATCACGCGCAGGAGCACCGTGTCCTTGTTGCCCGCGGACCACGCCTGGCAGAACTCCTTCGTCACGGACATGGCCTTGTCGAGCGCGAGGCCCATGTCCTTGGGGGCATGCTGCCTGTAGGTCGTGCAGACGTCGGTGGCTGCCTGCGTTGCAACGGACCACGACAGCACGCCTGCCGCGAGAATGGCCATCCCTGCACACCGCGCCGATTGCCTCATCCCTTCCTCCCGTGAGTGGAGCTACGGCCGCGACTCTAGCATTGCGCCGGCCGCGCGCCTGCTCATCGTGAGCGCTCGCAGGGCAAGTCAACGGGACGGCCCGGCTGCCCGTTCTACCGGTACCACCCATCCAGGGCGACACCGCCCGCATCGCCGAGGCCCCCGGGGCAGGAAGCGACCTCGCGCCGCGCGCGAAGCGCGGCTTTCGGCCAATCGCCCGGAAGACGCTTGCGTTGCTCGCGTCCGGGCAGGGGGTTTCGCTTGTCGCTCGCCGTCGTCCATCTCGCATCCGCGGGGATACGCCATTGGCGCTTATGCGCCATTGGCGTATAGTCCCGATGCGCTCTGTCGTATTCCTCGAAACGCCCGTGTTCACGCGGCGGATCCGCGAGCTCGTCGACGACGAGGACTACCGGCGGCTCCAGGTCCGGCTCCTGCTAGACCCCGAGGCGGGAGACCTCATCGCCGGAAGCGGCGGGCTCAGGAAGGTGCGTATGGCGGTTCGCGGACGCGGCAAGCGGGGAGGCGCACGCATCATCTACTACTGGATCGGGACCCGGCCGCTGATCTATCTGCTCCTTGCGTACGCGAAGAACGAGCAGGATGACCTGGGCGAAGGGCAGCTCAAGACGCTGCGAGCACTCGTGCAACAGGAGTTGGGCTGATGGATCCCAGGCTTTTCAAGGAATTGACCCGGAGCATCCGGCAAGCCGGCGCGATCGCGCGGGGCGCGAAGAAGGCGTCCCGACGTGCCGAGCTCACTCCATCCCGCATCCAGTCGGTGCGGGAACGGTCGGGGCTGTCGCAGGCGCAGTTCGCGCGCCTGCTCAACGTGAGCGTGCGGACGCTCCAAAACTGGGAGCAGGCCCGGCGCGAGCCCACGGGGCCGGCAAAGGCCCTGCTGCGGATCGTGGAGAAGGAACCCGCAGCGGCGCTGCGCGCGCTGCAGGCGGATCGCGCCTGACGACCGCGGGGTGCGTCAACGGGACGGCCCGGCTGCCCGTTCTACCGGTACCACCCATCCAGGGCGACACCGCCCGCATCGCCGAGGCCCCCGGGGCAGGAAGCGACCTCGCGCCGCGCGCGAAGCGCGGCTTTCGGCCAATCGCCCGGAAGACGCTTGCGTTGCTCGCGTCCGGGCAGGGGGTTTCGCTTGTCGCTCGCCGTCGTCCTCACCCGCGGCCTCTCGGGGATGCACTCGCCGCTCGTGCGCGTGGAGGTCCACGTGGGCGGGGGGCTGCCCGGCTTCCACGTCGTGGGGCTGCCGGAAACGGAAGTGAAGGAGGCGCGAGACCGCGTGCGCGCGGCGCTCGCCACCGCGCGCTTCGAATTCCCGCAGAGCCGCGTCATCGTGAACCTGGCGCCCGCGGACCTCCCCAAGGAGAGCGGCCGCTTCGACCTGCCCATCGCGCTGGGCATCCTCGCGGCCACGCGACAGGTTCCCGCGAACGAACTCGCGGGGCTGGAGTTCGCGGGGGAGCTGGCGCTTTCCGGGGAGCTGCGGCCCGTCCGCGGCGCGCTCGCGATGTCGCTGGCCGCGCACCGCGATGGGCGCGCCTTCGTGCTGCCGGAGGCCTCTGCGAAGGAGGCCGCGCTCGTGCCCGGCGCCGTCGTGCATCCGGCGAAGACGCTCCTGCAGGTGTGCGCGCACCTCGCGGGGCAGGAGAGGCTCGACCGCGTGGAGGGCGAGGCGCGCGCGATGGATGCACGCTGGCCCGATCTCGCGGAGGTGCGCGGCCAGGCGCAGGCACGGCGCGCGCTCGAGATCGCGGCGGCGGGCGGGCACTCGATCCTCTTCACCGGCCCGCCGGGCACCGGCAAGACGATGCTGGCCCAGCGCCTTCCCGGGATCCTTCCCAGGATGTCGGAGGACGAGGCCCTGGAGTCGGCCGCCGTGCAGAGCATCTCGTCGCGCGGGTTCTCGGCCGAGCGCTTCGGCGTTCGCGAATGGCGCTCGCCGCACCACACGGCCTCCGCGGTCGCGCTGGTGGGCGGCGGCTCGCCGCCCCGGCCGGGCGAGATCTCGCTCGCGCACCACGGCGTGCTCTTCCTCGACGAGCTGCCGGAGTTCGCGCGCCACGTGCTGGAAGTGCTGAGGGAGCCGCTGGAGAGCGGCCGCATCACCATCTCGCGGGCGGCGATGCAGGCGGATTTCCCGGCGCGCTTCCAGCTCGTGGCGGCCATGAACCCGTGCCCGTGCGGCTACCTCGGGCATTTCAGCGGGCAGTGCACCTGCACCCCGGACCGCATCGCGGCCTATCGGGGCCGGCTCTCGGGGCCGCTCCTCGATCGCATCGACCTGCACGTCGAGGTGCCGGCGCTCGGCGAGCGCGAGCTCACCGAGTCGCCGCGGGGCGAGCCTTCGGCGGCGGTCCGCCGGCGCGTGGAGGCGGC
>JBBIJT010000187.1:0-4623 GCA_037445795.1 Betaproteobacteria bacterium
ATCTCGGGCAGGCCCCACTGCGTGAGGCCCTTCTCCGAGAACATCCCGATCATGGCGGCCGTGGCCGCGGCCACCGGGCTCGCGGTGATGGCCTGCTGGGAAGCGATGGTGGCCACCGCCATCGGGCGCTCGGGGCGGATGCCGCTCTGGTGGGCCGTCTCGTAGATCACCGGAAGCAGCGGATACACGATGTGGCCCGTGCCCGCCACGAAGGTGAAGCTCCAGGTGGTGAGGGGCGCCACGATCGTGACGTACTTGGGGTTCGCCCGGATGATGCGCTCGGCCACGCGCACGAGGAAGTCGATGCCGCCGGCCGCGTCCATCACCGAGGCGGCCATGATGACCGCCAGGATGATGAGCATCACGTCGATGGGCGGCGAGGTCGGGTTGACCCCGAAGGCGACCACCAGCACCAGGAGGCCCACGGCGCCCCAGAGGCCGAGGCCCACGCCGCTGTAGCGGGCACCCATCCAGATGGCCGCCAGCACGACGATGAACTGCAGAAGGATCGACATTGTCATTTGCGCTCTCCTTGGCGAGGCGGCCCTCTTCCGGGGCTATTGCTCGAACTTCGGGTTGATCAGGTTCTCGAAGGCGAAGACCTCGTCCCACTTCTCCTGGGTGAGGAGCTTCCTCTCCTTGACGACGATGTCGTGCAGGCTCTTGCCCGTCTCGTAGCCCTCGCGCGCGATCTCCGCGCACTGCTTGTAGCCGAGGGACGGCTTGAGCACTGTCACGATGCCGAGCGAATTGAGCACCATGTCGCGGGTGCGCTCGGCGTTGGCGGTGATCCCGTTCACGCAGTTCACGCGCAGGCTGTTCACCGCGTTCTCCATTGTCGCGATCGAGGTGAAGAGCGCGAAGGTGATGACCGGCTCCATCACGTTGAGCTGCAGCTGCCCGGCGGAGGCGGCGAGCGTCACCGTGAGGTCGAGCCCGATCACCAGGAACCCGGTCTGGTTCACGACCTCGGGAATGACCGGGTTCACCTTGCCCGGCATGATGGACGAACCGGGCTGCATCTGCGGCAGGTTGATCTCGTTGAAGCCGCAGCGCGGGCCGGAGGCCAGCATGCGGATGTCGTTGCAGATCTTGGTGAGCTTGGACGAGGTGCGCTTGAGGACGCCCGAGAGCAGCACATAGGCGCCGGTGTCGGAAGTCGCCTCCACGAGGTCGCCGGCGAGGATGAACTTGAGCCCCGTCACTTCCGAGAGGTACTTCGTGGCGAGCTCGGGGTAGCCCGGCGCCGAGGTGACGGTCGTCCCGATGGCGGTGGCGCCGAGGTTGATCTCGTGCAGGAACTGGCGCACTTCGACGATCCGCTGGACCTCCTCGCCGATGGTCGTGCCCCAGCCGTGGAACTCCTGCCCCAGCGACATGGGGACCGCGTCCTGCAGGTGCGTGCGGCCCATCTTGAGCACCTTGTCGAACTCCTTCGCCTTGGCGAAGAAGACCTGCTGCAGCTTCGTGAGCGACTCCATGTAGCTCGCGAGCCGCAGGATGAGCGCCAGGCGGAAGGCCGTGGGGTACATGTCGTTCGTCGACTGCCCGAAGTTCACGTGGTCGTTCGGGTTGACGAACTGGTACTCGCCCTTCCGGTGGCCCAGCTTCTCGAGTGCGAGGTTGGCGATCACCTCGTTGGCGTTCATGTTGGTCGAAGTGCCCGCCCCGCCCTGGATGAAGTCGGTGACGAACTGGTCGCGGAATTCGCCGGCGATGAGCCGGTCGCAGGCGTGGATGATGGCGTCCGCGATCTTCGCGTCGAGCACCCCCAGGTCCCTGTTGGCCATGGCCGCGGCCTTTTTCGCGTAGCCGAACGCCTTGACGAAGTTCGGCTCCAGCGACATCGGGATGCCGGTGATGTGGAAGTTCTCCTTGCCGCGGAGCGTCTGCACGCCGTAGTAGGCGTCGTCCGGGATCTGCTTCTCGCCCAGGAAATCCTTCTCGATTCTGGCCATCGCTCCCTCCTGCAAGGATCGTGATTCGCTCGATTGTCGGCCCGGCATGCGCCACCGTGCTTGACCCACCACAACCCGCCCGGGGCGGCGCCTGGTCCTTTGGTCCCATGCAGGGCGCTCCGGGCGCGAGGCCACCCTCCAAAAAAACGGCGGCGGTCCCCTTGGGGTACCGCCGCCCGGTCGCGCGATCGCCCCGCCGCGAAGCGGCTGGCGCTAGTACTTGGCCTTGACCTTCTCCAGCTGCTCCTTGGTCACGCCCGGAACGCCCTGGCGCTCGCCGAACCGGTTGAGGTTCCAGGCGCCCTCACCCAGCCATGCCTTGATGGTCTTCAGGTTCGCCGCGCGTTCGGCGTCGTCGTCGCCGAGGTACTTGTACATGTTGCCCTTCTTGCCGCCCGCGTTCGCACCGTCGTCCAGGCGCCGCATCGCGGCGCCGGTGGCGGGCCACACCACGTAGTTCATGAACGTGGTGTAGGTGTCCATGCGCGGGGACTCCTTCTTGCGCTTGGCGTCGTCGAGGAGCATCCACTCGCCGAACTCAGGCGCGTCCGAGCCGTGGCATTCGGCGCAGCCCTTCTTGATGATCGGCGCGATGTCCTTGCGCCAGGTGAGCTCCTGCGCGGCCGCCGAAACGGCGAATCCTGCCAGGAGCGCGAACGCCAATGTCCTTCCCTTCATGACTCCTCCCGTCGTTGTTGATCGAGACTCAACCCTTGGTGCCCTGCGCCACCATCTTGCGGCGCAGGAACGCGATCTGTGTTTGCAGCGGCAGGTTCTTCGGGCAGACGTCGTGGCAGGCCAGCAGCGACATGCAGCCGAAGACGCCGTTGTCGTCGCCCACCAGCTCGTAGAAGTCGGCGTCCGTGCGCTTGTCGCGCGGGTCGAGGCGGAAGCGCGCCATCTTGTTGAGGCCCACGGCGCCCACGAAGTCCTTGCGCATGCGCGCCGTTCCGCAGCTCGCCACGCAGCAGCCGCACTCGATGCAGCGGTCGAGCTCGTAGACCTCCTCGGCGAGCGCCGGGTCCATGGCCTCCTCGATGCGCTTGAGGTCGGGCGATTGCCCCATCGCGTGCACCCACGTCTCCAGCTTCTCGCTCATCCCGCGCATCCACTTGCCGGTGTTGACCGAGAGGTCGCCGATCAGCTCGAAGAACGGCAGGGGGGCGAGCGAGATGTCGGCCGGCAGGTCCTTCGTGACGGTGCGGCAGGCGAGGCTGGGACGCCCGTTGATCATCATCCCGCAGCTGCCGCAGATGCCGGCACGGCAGACGAAGTCGAACTGCAGGGACGGGTCCTGCTTCTCGCGGATCTCGGAGAGCGCGATGAAGAGGGTCATTCCCGGCGCCTCCTCCAGCTCGTAGGTCTGGATGCGGGGCGTGTCGCCGGCCTTCGCCGGGTTGTAGCGAAGGGCGTGGATGCGGAGCTTCCGGTTGCTGTTCTCGGCCATGGCTCTATTTCCCCTGGAAGCGCTCGTCGATGCGTTCGTTGCGGCCGCGCAGGCCGGGCGGCAGGAGGTGCTCGTAGTCCATCAGCGCCTTCTGCATCGCGAAGCGGTCGTTCGCGTACTGCGCCCGGATGGCCTCCACCGCCTTCTGGCGCTCGGGCGTGTCCGGGTGGTCGATGTAGTCCTTCGCGCCGTAGCCGCGCCATCCCGGCGGCAGCTCCATGCGCTTCACGTCCAGGGGCTCCCAGGCGAGGGTGGGCAGCGTGTCGGACTCGTTCTTCCAGGTGGCGAGCGTGCGCTTGAGCCACTCGGCGTCGTTCCTGCGCGGGAAGTCCTGGCGGAAGTGCGCCCCGCGGCTTTCCGTTCGCACGGCCGCGCCGTGGGCGATCGAGAGCGCGATCTTGAGCATGCGCTGCACGCGGTAGGCGGTCACCAGCTCGGGGTTGGGCCCCAGCGAAGGCGAGCGCAGCCCGATGCTGCGGCTCCTCACCAGGAGCTTCTGCAGCTTTTCGACGGCCTCCTCCAGGTCCTGGCCCGTGCGGAAGATGCCGACCTTGGCGGTCATGAGGTCCTGCATCTCGCCCTTGATGACGGAGGCGTCCTCCTTGCCCCCGCCCTTCGTGAAGGCGGCGAGCTTCGCCTGCTCGCGCTCGACGAACTCGCGCACGAGCCCCAGCGGGACGGTGGGCGTATTGGCGAGCTGGTCGCAGTAGTCGGCGATGGATTCACCCACGATCATCCCGGCCACGACGGTCTCGGCCACGGAGTTGCCGCCGAGGCGGTTGAACCCGTGCATGTCCCAGCAGGCGGCTTCGCCCGCGGAGAAGAGCCCCTTGAGCGTCGGGCTCTGGCCGTTGGGGTTCGTCCGCACCCCGCCCATCGTGTAGTGCTGGCACGGCCGCACGGGAATCATGTCCTTCACGGGATCGACGCCGAGGAAGTAGTGGCAGATGTCCCACACCTCGCGCAGGTTCGTGCGTATGTGCTTCTCGCCCAGCAGCGTGATGTCGAGCCAGATGTGCTCGCCGTAGCGCGACTTGTGGCCCTTGCCCTTCTTGATGTGCTCCTCCATGCGCCGCGACACCACGTCTCGCGAGGCGAGCTCCTTCTTCTCCGGCTCGTAATCCGGCATGAAGCGGTGGCCGTCGACGTCCTTGAGGAGTCCTCCGTCGCCGCGGCAGCCCTCGGTGACGAGGATGCCGGCGGGGAAGATGCCGGTCG
>JBBIJT010000188.1:0-4594 GCA_037445795.1 Betaproteobacteria bacterium
CGGGAATGCGGGCGGCGCCACCCGCACCTGCAGGGCCTCCGGCCGGATCCAGCGCAAGCCCGTCGCCGGGGCGGGTGCCGCCACGGCCGCCGGCGAGGCAGCGCGCGTTCCGGGCAGCGACCGGTCGACGTGCGCCTTCGCGACTTCCCACGCCTTGCCGAGCAGCGAGCGCGGCGGCGGGACGCGCAGGTCGGCTCCGCCCTTCTTCTTCGCGTCGACGCCCACCCGGCCCAGGAGATGCAGCCGATCCTCGGCGCGCGTCGCCGCGACGTAGAGCAACCGCTCGATCTCGTGGCCCTCCTCGCGCGAGTCGAGGGTCTTGAGATAGTCGTAGGCGGGTTCGCCGTCCTGCCCCGCCGCCTTCACGGGCGCCATGAGGAGCGAGCCATCGGTTCGCGCCTTCCACCGGAATAGCGGCGTGTCGCCCGCGCGCGGCACGCGGTCCAGTCCCGGCACGATGACGGTCGAGAACTGCAGGCCCTTGGCCTTGTGGATCGTCATCACCTGCAGCCGCTCGGGCGCCTCGAGGTCCGGGGCGCCGAAGAGGTCCTCGAGGTGCTCCTCGAGCCGCGCGCAGTCGGCCAGGTCCCCCGCCTCGTCCACCGCGTCGAGCCGGTCGAGGAAGGTCTCGGCGTCCTCGAGGTCGGCCTCGCCCGCCAGGCAGGCGGGCCCGCCCAGCGCGAGCCACGCCTCCTCGACGCGCTCGCGAAGGGTTCCGCGCAGCCGGCGGTCGAGCGCCGCGACGGCGATGGCCGCCACGCGCGCGAGCCGCTCGCGCGTCTCCGGCGCCACCGCCGCGACCCTGGCCCCGTCGGCGAGGATCTCGGGCACCGTGCGCTCGTCGTCGCCGGCCAGTGCCAGGAGGTCGGCAAGCGCGAGCCCGCACCACGGCGCCCGCAGGACCGCGAGCCAGGCCGCCCGGTCGGCCGGATGGCTCAGGGCGCGCGACAGCGCCACGAGATCGCGGATGCCCTGCCGCTGCGCGAGCGGCTCGATGTCCACGGCGCGGAAGCGAAGCCCCGCCTCCCGAAGCGCCGGGACGATGCGGTCGAGGTGGGTGCGGTTCCTCACCAGGATCGCCACCTTGCCCTCGGGCCGCTCCGCGAAGGCCGTGCGCGCCAGCTCGACGACGCGGGCCGCCTCCGCCTCGCGGGCGGCCTCACGGTCCTCCTCCGCGAAGAGGTGCCAGCTCACGGCCTCGCCCGGCAGCGGGTCGTGGAATGCCGACGATCGCGCGAGGGTCACCGCGCCTTCGGACTCGTCGTCGCGCCCGGGGAGGATCCTTGCGAACGCCTCGTTCACCCAGTCGACGATGCCGCGCTGCGAGCGGAAGTTGGTCTCCAGGCGAAGCTGCCCCAGCCGCACGCGCGGAAGCCCCTCGCGCCAGGCCCGGAGGAAGAGGCCCACGTCCGCCTCGCGGAAGCGGTAGATCGACTGCATCGGGTCGCCCACCGCGAAGACGGTCCTGCCGTCGTCCGGCTGCCACCCCGCCGTGAGGGCCGCGAGCAGGTTCCATTGGCTGCGCGAGGTATCCTGGAACTCGTCCACGAGGACGTGCGACAGGCGCTCGTCGAGGGCGAGGAGAAGGTCCGTGGGATCCGACTCGTCACCCAGCGCCTGGACCGCTCCCGCCGCGATCTGCGCGTGGTCGACCTCGCCGCGCTCGGCGAACACGACCAGCAGCTGCGCCGCCGCCCGCGGCAGCACGTCGATCACGGCGGAGAGCGCCTCCCACTGCGCCTGCGCGAACGACGCGGGCGGCAGGATGGCGATGTCGGCGAGCGACTGGCGCAGGCCCGGCGCGGCCCTGAGCTCTTCCACGAGCGCCTCGTAATCCTTCTTCGCGCCGTCGCGGCCGCCGTCCTTCTTCGCGGGGAAGCCCTGCGCCCGGGTGACGGCGACCCGCCAGTCGCCGTCCGTCTTCACCAAGAGGGCGCCGATCGCCGCCCATGCGCGAGCGCCATCCTCGCCTGCGTGCGGAAGGTCCTCCAGGCCCTTGCAGTCGCGCAGCGCGGACTCGAGCCCCGCCTCCTCGAGGTTCGAGACGGCCTCGGCGACCAGCGCGCAGAGCCTCGGGACGGCGGCCGCGGGGAACAGCGCGCGGGCGTTGCCGAGGATGCGCTCGCGCTCCGACCGGAACGCCGCCTCGATTGCGTGCCGTTCGAGCAGCCCGCCCCACTCGCGCCCGAGCCACTGGTCGCGCCTGGCGAGCATCCCGGCCACGAGGGCAGCGGCCTTGCCCTGGTCGCCGTCGAGGTGCTCGAGCAGCCGGGCGATCGGCGCCGCGTCCTCGCCCCCGCGCTCGAGCATCGCGAGCGTGCGCACGGCCGCCTCGTGGAAGAGCTCGCGCGCGTCCTCGACGAGGCCCGGCTGCCAGCCGAGCCGCGCGAGCACCGGCATCTGGCGCGTGAGCGAGGCATTGAACGAGTCGATGGTCTGGATGCGAAGGCGCGCGGTGTTCTCGGTGAGCCGCCAGCCGCGGTCGGCGTCGCGGTCCAGCGCCTCGCGCGCGAGCTCGTGCGTGCGGCGCTCGTTGTCCGAGGCGTCGTCCGGGAGGTCGCGCCCCGCCGCCTGCAGCGACTCGAGGACGCGCCGCTTCATTTCCCCGGCGGCCTTGCGCGTGAAGGTGATGGCGAGGATCTCCTCGGGGCGCCTCACCACGGCCAGCAAGCGCAGGTAGCGCTGGATGAGGAGCCCCGTCTTGCCCGCCCCGGCAGGCGCCTGGACGACGAAGGATCGGCTCGGGTCGAGCGCGTCCTCGCGCACGCGCGCGTCGGCGACGGAAGGCCTCGCGGTCATGGCTCGTTGCCTCCCTCGGCCTCGTCCCCGTCGTCCGCCGCCGGCACTCCACCGCTTTCGCTCACGCGGCACAACGCCCCGAGATCGCAGTAGGCGCACGAGGCGAACCGCTTCTTCGGGTCGACGCGGGCATGCCCGGCCGCGTATTCGGAGGCGAGCGCCGCGGTGGTCATCCGCCAGGCCTCGAGAAGCTCGTCCCAGGAGGCGTGCAGCTTGCCGGCGGTGCGGTGCTTGTCCACCGTCCCCACGTCGGGCAGCAGGCCATCCTCGCGCGCGAGCCCCAGGAAGCCGAGCTTGCCCTTCTTCAGGCACGCGAAGGCGACGGCCCGCACCTCGCCTCCCGCAGCGAGCGCGTAGAGCGGCAGCTGCGGGTCGTCGGGGCGCGCGCCCAGCCATCCGCCCACGCTGGGCGAGCCGGTCTTGTAGTCGATGACCGCCAGGCCGCCCGCCTCGAACCGGTCGATGCGGTCGACACGGCCGCGGAAGGCAAGCCCGCCCGCCTCGATGGCCATGGCCTCTTCGCGCTGCACCACCGCGAATGGCTCGCGGTCGCGGTCGATCGCGAGCCACCCGGTGGCCAGGCGCGCGAGTCGCTCCTGCTCCAGCCGCGCGAAGCGGCCTTCGAGCCGCCCGGGGCGCTCCGCGCGGAACCGGGCGACCGCGGCACGCGCGGCGCCCGACACTAGCTCGCCGATTTCCTCCGCCGACTTCGCGACGAGCGCCCCGTGGCTGCCGAGCTCGCGCCACGCGCGCGCCATCACGAAGTGGAGCAGCTGGCCGCGCTCGGACGCGTCGAGGCCGGGCTCGACCTTCTCGAGCGGCTCGGCGCGCAGGCGGTGCCGCGCGAACGCGCGGAACGGGCACGCCGCCTGGTCGGCGAGGATCGCCGTTCCGCCGCGCGCGGCGCCGGCGACGACCGGTGGCGCGATGCGGTCCTCCCGGCCCTCCCATCGCGAGGCGTCGCGTCCCGCCGCGAAGAGCGCCTCCCGCAGCCCCTCGAGCGCCGGGATGCCGAGCGAGGCCGGCCCGGCTTCGGGATATGGCGACAGGAGCGGGCTCGCCTCGAGGGCGCGCTCCTCGTCGATGGTGCCGTGCGAGAAGACGACCTCGGGCGCCGCGCCGGCCCACGACTGCGTGATGCGCCGGTCGAGGTCGAGGGATGCCTCGGCCGACGCCTGCGGCACTCCCGCCTTGCGCTGCAGGGACACCGGGAGGAAAGGGCTGGGCCGCGGCGACTGCGGCCACGCGTCGTCGGTGAGCCCGGTGACCCAGAGGGCATCGAAGTCGAGGCCCACCGACTCGAGCAGCCCCAGCACCTGGACGGGAGCATCGCCCGACTCGGGCTGGAATACCGTGTCGACGCATGCCTGGCGAAGGTGGCGCCGCGCGGCATCGCCCGTCAACGTCGCGGCAACCACGCCGAGCGCACCCAGGCGCGCGAGCGCCTCGTGCCACTTGAGGAGCGCCTGGTGCTCGGTCGAGTCGAGGCCCCGCTCGCCGGGGAATCCGGCGGCGGCAAGCCGCGCCGCGAAGTGCGCGGCCCACGCGGAGGGCGGCGCCGAGCGGCCCGGCGGCTTCACGGCCGCGACGGCCTCGAGCCTCGCCTCGAGGCGGCGGCAGCGCGGGGGACGGCTGCCCGGGCCATCGGCGTACGCGCCGGCGACGAGGTCGCGCAGGGCGGCGAGATCGACCATCGGCGGCGCCGTCCGGCGCAGCGCCGCGTCCAGGCGCGCGCGGGCATGCAGCTCCGACTCGGCCTCGCCGAGGAACGGCGAGCGAAGCACGCGGCTGGCGC
>JBBIJT010000189.1:0-4470 GCA_037445795.1 Betaproteobacteria bacterium
TTCCTCGCCGAGCCCGCCTTCCTCATGGTGCTATTCACCGCCTCCCTCATCTCCAGCTCGACCTCGCTCGCGACCACCGTCTCCACGCTCGCGCACCGCGAGTTCGCCATCCTGCCGAGCCTCGGCTTCGCGGGACTCGCCTTCACCATGGTCTCGCTCGCGGAGAACGCGCGCGTGCCGGTGGACAACCCCGCGACCCACCTCGAGCTCACGATGATCCACGAGGCGCTCATCCTCGAGTACTCCGGGCGCCACCTCGCGCTCATCGAGTGGGCCGCCTCCCTCAAGCTCTTCGCCTACTCCTGCGCGGGGCTCGCGATCTTCTTCCCGTGGGGCATCGCCGGGGCGCGCGACCACGTGGCGCTCCTTTGGGCGCTGCCGGTGCTCGCGGCGAAGCTCGCCATAGGCGGCTTCCTCCTCGCCCTCATCGAGGCGATCCTCGCCAAGATGCGCATCTTCCGCGTGCCGGAGTTCCTGGCCACCGCGTTCCTGCTGGGGGTGCTCGCGCTCCTGGTCCACCTGCTCCTGGGGGCCTGATGTCGCCGCTCACGGGCCAGGTCATCAACCTCTTCGCCTCGGTGCTGCTGCTCATCGCCTTCGCGATGCTCGCGCAGCGGCGCATCGTGACCCTCATCAACCTCTTCGCCCTGCAGGGCCTCGCCCTGGTCGGCTCCACCGCCACCGTCGCGTGGGCCACGGGGCAGCACCACCTGTACTGGTCGGCCGGCATCACGTTCGCGCTGAAGGTCGTGGTGCTGCCCTACATCCTGCACCGGCTCATCCGGCGGCTGAACGTGAAGTGGGACATCGAGACCCTCATCAACATCCCGACGATGATGCTGGTGGGGATCGTGCTGGTCGTCTTCGCCTTCAACCTGGCGCTGCCCATCTCGCAGTTCTCGCAGTCGATCGCGCGCGGCACCCTCGGCATCGCGCTCGCCTGCGTGCTCATGTCCTTCCTCATGATGATCACGCGGTCGAAGGCGGTTCCGCAGGTGATCGGATTCCTCGCCATGGAGAACGGCCTGTTCTTCGCCGCCACCAACGCGACCTACGGCATGCCGATGGTCGTGGAGCTGGGCATCGCGCTCGACGTGCTGGTGGGGATGATCATCCTGGGCGTGTTCATGTTCCAGATCCGCGAGCAGTTCGACTCGCTCGACATCCACCACCTCGAGAAGCTGAAGGAAGACTAGTGGAGGCCTTCTTCGTCCTCCTCGCCATTCCCCTCCTGGGCGGCCCGCTCCTGTGGATCCTGGGCGACCGCGAGTCCGCCCCGGAGGTGAACGCCCTCCTGAGCCTCGCGACCTTCACCGCCTCCGCGTGGCTCACGGCCGTGGTCATCTCGGGCGGGCCCGTCACGGCCTGGGACGAGCAGTTCTTCATCGACGCGCTCAACGTGTTCCTGGTCGCGCTCACCGCCTTCGTGGGCTTCACCACGTCGCTCTTCTCTCGCCCCTACATGCGCATCGAGCGCGAGAAGGGGAAGATGACGGGGCCGCGGCTGCGCCTGTACCACAGCATGTACCAGGCGTTCACCTTCACGATGCTGCTCGCGCTCACCACCAACAACATGGGGATCCTCTGGGTGGCCATGGAGGCGGCCACGCTCGCCACGGTGCTCCTGGTCTCGGTGTACCGGACGGCCGCGTCGCTGGAAGCGGCCTGGAAGTACTTCATCCTCTGCGGCGTCGGCATCGCGCAGGCGCTCTTCGGCACGATCCTGCTCTACTTCGCGGCCGAGCGCGTGCTGGGCGCGGAGGGCAACGCGCTCCTGTGGACGCACCTGAACCTGGTGAAGACGGACCTCGAGCCCGCGATCATGTCGCTCGCCTTCGTGTTCCTGCTCGTGGGCTACGGCACGAAGATCGGGCTGGTGCCGCTGCACAACTGGCTGCCGGACGCGCACGCGGAAGGCCCGACGCCGATCTCGGCGGTGCTCTCGGGGCTCCTGCTAAACGTCGCGCTCTATTCCGTCATCCGGTGCAAGGTGCTCGCCGACGGGGCCCTCGAGTCGCGCTTCGCCGGCAACATGATGATGGGCTTCGGCCTGCTGTCGGTGGTCGTGGCGGCCTTCTTCCTGTCGCGGCAGCGCGACGTGAAGCGCATGTTCGCCTACTCGTCCATCGAGCACATGGGGCTCGTCACCTTCGCCTTCGGCATGGCCGGCCCCATCGCCAACTTCGCGGGGCTGCTGCACATGACCGTGCACTCCCTCGTGAAGAGCGCCATCTTCTTCGCCGTGGGCCACGCCGCGCAGAAGGCCGGCACGCAGGTGATGGAGGACATCCGCGGCCTCACGAAGGTGAGCCCCGCCGTGGGCTGGGGCCTCATGATCGGCACGCTCGCCATCCTCGGGATGCCGCCCTTCGGCGTCTTCGCGAGCGAGTTCCTCATCCTCACCACCGCCATGCGGGAGCACCCCTGGGCCACGCCGTTCCTCCTGCTCGCCCTGGGCGTGGCCTTCGCCGCCGTCTTCAGCCGCGTGCAGCCCATGGTCTTCGGCGACACACACATGAAGCCGCTCGCGCACCAGCCGGCGCTCGTGCCCGTCTTCGTGCACCTGGGGCTGGGGCTCATGCTGGGGCTCTACATTCCGCCCTACCTGGCAGCCTGGTACCAGGAAGCGGCGCGATTGCTGGGATAGGGTCTTTCCACACAGAGGACACAGAGGACACAGGGGCAACACAGAGGAAATGCGGATTCCCGGACTCAATCTGTCGTGGAAGAAGCTGCCGGGCGAGGCGCCGGCGGCGATGGCCGCCGTGGGCGAGTGGCAGTGGACGGAAGCCGCGCGTCTCGTGCGCGAGGGGGGCGGGCGCCTGGTGGCGCTGTGGGGGGCGGATCACCGCGACCTCGCGGAGGACGAGGACGAGTACTCGGTGTACGCCGCCTACGCGGTGAAGGACGGGCTCTCGATCGTGGAGCTCCTGGTCCAGGATTCCGCGCCTTCCTACCCGGACATCTCGGGGCTCTTCCCGGCGGCCGGCCGCATGCAGCGCGCGCTCTACGACCTGCTCGGCATCGGCGCCTCGGGCGCGGCCGACACGCGCCCGTGGCTTCGCCACGGCGCCTGGCCCGACGGCGCCTTCCCCCTCCGACGCGACTTCGACCCGGCGGGGCTGCCGCCCAACACGCTCACCGACTACGAGTTCGTGCGCGTCGAGGGCGACGGCGTGCACGAGATCCCCGTCGGCCCCATCCACGCGGGCATCATCGAGCCGGGCCACTTCCGCTTCTCCATCGTGGGCGAGAAGGTGCTGCGCCTCGAGGAGCGCCTGGGCTACGTCCACAAGGGCATCGAGAAGCGCCTCGAGTCCTTCACGGTGGCCGACGGGTTCCGGCTCGCGGGGCGCGTGTCCGGCGACTCCACGGTCGCGTACGCCTGGGCCTACGCGCAGGCGGCGGAATCGCTCCTGGACGTCGTGGCGCCGCCGCGCGCGCGCTGGACGCGGGCGCTTCTCCTCGAGCGCGAGCGCGTGGCCAACCACCTCGGGGACCTGGGCGCGCTGGGCAACGACGCGGCACTCGCCTTCGCGCTGGCGCAGTTCATGCGGCTCAAGGAGGACTGGCTGCGCGAGAGCGCCGCCGTGTTCGGCCATCGCCTCCTCATGGATCTCGTGGCGCCGGGCGGGGTGGCCGCGGGCTTCGACGCCGCGCAGGCCGAGCGCATGGTCGGCCATTCGCACTCCGTCGAGGCCGAGGTGCGCGAGCTTCGCGCCATCTTCGACGAGCACGCGGGCCTGCAGGACCGGTTCCTCACCACCGGCCGCGTGACGCCGGATCTCGCGCGCAAGCTGGGCCTCGCGGGCCTCGCCGGGCGCGCGAGCGGGCAGGCGGCCGACCTGCGCGCCGACTTCCCCTGCGCGCCCTACGGCGATCTGGCGGTGAGGAAGGCCGGCTACGCGGCGGGCGACGTCGCGGCGCGCGTGAACCTGCGCTTCGACGAGCTGCTCGAGTCCCTGCGGCTCGTGCGCGCCATCGCCATGGGCTGCCCCGACGGCGAGCTGCGCGTCGAGCTTCCGCAGCCGCGCCCGCAGGCGTTCGGCGTGGGCTGGGTGGAGGGCTGGCGCGGCGAGGTGCTCGTCGCGATCGAGGCCGGCGAGGGCGGGATGATCCGCCGCTGCCACGCGCACGATCCCTCGTGGCAGAACTGGCCGCTCATCGAGCACGCGGTGATCGGCAACATCGTTCCCGACTTCCCGCTCATCAACAAGAGCTTCAACCTCAGCTACTCGGGGCAGGACGCCTGATGATCCGCATCCTCCGCCAGATCGTGCGCACCGGCCTCGTGAGCGAGCCCGCCCCGGCGGCGCTCGAGGAGCTGCGCGCGCGCGCCCCGGAGATCCAGTCCGCGATCCTGCGCCTGCTGGGCCGGGCCCTCGCCATTCGCCAGGTGGACGCCGGCTCCTGCAACGGCTGCGAGCTCGAGATCCACGCGCTCAACAACCCCTACTACAACCTCGAGGG
>JBBIJT010000190.1:0-4413 GCA_037445795.1 Betaproteobacteria bacterium
GAGAGCGCCGCGCGCACGTCCCGGGCGGCGGCCGCCCGCGGAAGCTCGTCGCGAAGGGAGGCGATCGACTCCGGCGAGAAGCACGCATCGGCGAGGCGCGCGTAGAGGCTGTCGGCGCTGCCGATCGTCACCCCGACGATCCCGAGGTACCGGGGGACCATCCCGGGGGCGCGCTGCAGGAACCAGGTGCCGCCCACGTCGGGGAAGAAGCCGATCCGCGTCTCCGGCATCGCGACCTTCGTGCGCGGCCCGGCGATGCGCAGGGTCGCCCCCTGTGCGAGGCCCATGCCGCCGCCCATCGTGATGCCGTCCATCACCGCGACGACGGGCTTGGGATAGGCGTGGATGCGGTGGTCGAGCGAGTACTCGACCTCGAAGAAATGGCGGTGGCGGTCGCCGCCCGAAACGAAGAGCTCGCGAAGCTCCCGGATGTCGCCGCCCGCGCAGAAGGCCTTGTCGCCGGCGCCGCGCAGCACGACGAGCCGCACGCGGTCGTCGCGCTCCCACGCGTCGAGCCACTGCGTGAGGCCCTCGAGCATGGCGAGGGAAAGCGCGTTGAGGGCGGAGGGGCGGTTGAGGGTGACCCAGGCGACCCCGTCGCGAACCTCGGCGAGAAGCCCGTCCCTCGCGAGCGCGGGCGCCTCGCGCTCCTTCAATCGTTCTTCCATGCCGGCGCGCGCTTCTCCAGGAAGGCGTTCACGCCCTCGAGCTGGTCGGAATGGTCGAAGAGGTCCATGAAGCGCTCGCGCTCCAGCGCAAGGCCGGCGCGGCGGGGAATCGCGTTGCGGGCGTTGTGGATGAGGCCCTTGCAGTACTCGACGGCGCGCGGCGAGAGCGTGGCCACGCGCGCGGCGAGAGCCATCGCCTTGGCGAGCCCCCGGCCCTTCTCCGCCACTTCCTCCACGAGGCCGATGCGAAGGGCGGTGGCGGCATCGACGCGCTCGTTGGTGAGGATCATGCGCTTGGCCCACCCTTCGCCGACGAGTCCCGGGAGGTTCTGGGTGCCGCACCCGGCGGGCAGCAGGCCCACCCCCGGCTCCGGCAGCGCCATCTGGGCGTGCGACTCGGCGATGCGCAGGTCGCAGGCGAGGCAGCACTCGAGGCCGCCGCCCATCGCGTAGCCGTTGACGGCGGCGATGGTGACGAAGCGCGCGTTCATGAGCGCCTCGAAGGCGGAGCCGAAGCAGGCGATGAAGTGGCGGGCCGCCACCTTGTCGCCGGCGAACTTCTTGAGGTCCGCGCCGGCGCTGAAGAACTTCTCGCCGGCCCCCGTGACGACGGCCGCGTAGACGGAGCGGTCCGCGTTCAGCTCGCCCACGAGCTGCTCGAGGGCGCGCAGGCTCTCGGGCGTCCAGGTGTTGGCCGGCGGATTGTCGATGGTGATGACGGCCGTATGGCCTTCGATGCGGTGCGTGATCATGGTGGGTGGGGGCGCTTCAGGCCCCGGGCTTGAGGTACTGGAGGATGACGCTCGAGAAGTCCTTGCCGCCGTGGCCGTCGGCCGGGAGGTTCGCGCACATGGGGCCGCCCATGTGCCCCAGCCCGATGAAGGCGGCCTTCATCGGGGCTACTTGAGGCTGATCGTGGTGTGCACGGCGCCGGCCGTGGCGGCGTCGTCGAACCAGCGCGCCGTGACGGTCTTCGCCTGCGTGTAGAACTGCATCACCTGCTTGCCGTAGGGGCCCAGGTCGCCGAGCTTGGAGCCGCGCGAGCCCGTGAAGCTGAAGTAGGGCACCGGCACCGGGATCGGCACGTTGATTCCCACCTGGCCCACGTCTACCTCGTACTGGAACTTGCGCGCGGCGGCGCCGGACTGCGTGAAGATCCCGGTGCCGTTGCCGAAGGGGTTGGCGTTGATGAAGGCGATGGCGTCGTCCAGCGTGTCCACGGACACGAGGCAGAGCACGGGGCCGAAGATCTCTTCCTTGTAGATCGTCATATCCGGCCTCACGCCGGAGAAGACCGTGGGGCCGACGAAGTTGCCGTCGGGATAGCCCGGGACCCTGATGCCGCGCCCGTCGAGCTCGAGCTTCGCGCCTTCCTTCACGCCCGCCTCGATGAGCGAGAGCACGCGCGCGTGCGCCGTCTTCGAGATGAGGGGGCCCAGGTCCGCGCCGGGCTCGGTGCCGCCGCTCACCTTGAGCGACTTGCCCTTCGCGACGATGTCGGGGATCCAGTCGTTGGCCTTGCCCACGAGGACGCCGACGCTGATCGCCATGCAGCGCTGGCCGGCGGCGCCGAACCCCGCGCCGACGAGGGCGTTGATGGAATGGTCCTTGGAGGCGTCGGGGAGGACGACCGCGTGGTTCTTCGCGCCCATCATGCACTGCGCGCGCTTGCCGTGAGTCGAGGCGAGGTTGTAGACGTGGTGGCCGACGTGGGTGGAGCCCACGAACGACACGGCCCGCACCTCGGAATGCGTGCAGAGCGCGTCGACAGCGCCCTTGCCGCCGTGGACCACGTTGAGCACGCCCGGGGGCACGCCCGCCTCGAGCGCCAGCTCCGCGAGCAGCATGGGCGTCATCGGGTCCTGCTCGGAGGGCTTGAGGACGAAGGTGTTTCCGCAGACGATCGCCATGGGAAACATCCAGAGCGGGATCATCGCGGGGAAGTTGAACGGGGTGATGCCCACGCACACGCCGATGGGCTGGCGGATGGCGTAGACGTCCACGCCATTGGCCACCTGCTCGAGGTGCTCGCCCATCTGGATGGTGCCCACGGAGCAGGCGTGCTCGACGACCTCGAGGCCGCGGAAGACGTCGCCTTCGGCGTCGGCCAGCGTCTTGCCCTGCTCGTGCGTGAGGCACGCGGCGAGCTTCTTCATGTCGCGGCGGATGAGCTCCTGGAGCTTGAGCATCACCCGCATGCGCGCGCCCACGGGCGTGTTCTTCCACGAACGGTAGGCCCTGGCGGCCGAGGCCACCGCCGCGTCCAGCTCGGCGGGGGTCGCGAAGGGCACCCGCGCGAGCACCTGCTGCGTGGCGGGGTTCACGACATCCTTCCATTCCGTCGTCTTCGACTCGACGAACTGGCCGTCGATCAGAAGCTTGACGGTGGGGACGGCCTGGGCGACGGCCTGGAGGGTGGCAGCCATTGCAATCTCCTCTTGTAGCCCGCGGGCGGGGGCTGGCAAATTGACCCGGCCAACCAACCCGGTCCGCTGGCCGGGTCAATCGTCCTGTTCGTGCGCGGTGTACAAGCCATTATAAATCCAGGGAGTGTGCCGGCAGTCGCGCCGGGATGGCACGATCGTTCTTACTTCGGCTATCGTAGACGACCCCGCAGCCAGCAAGCCCGGCAGAGCCCCCAACCCCTCCGGAAGGAACCAGGATCATGAGAAGTCGCGAATTGCTCGTCGCGGCCGCCGCGCTTGCGGTCGTCGCGCTGCTTCCCGGCACCGCCCTCGCCCAGGGCTACCCGGCCAAGACGGTGAAGATCGTCGCTCCCGTGCAGCCGGGCGGAGGCGTGGACCTGGTGGGCCGCACGGTCGCGGAGCAGCTCACCCGCTCAATGGGGCAGTCGTTCATCGTCGAGAACGTCTCCGGCGGCGGCGGCGTCATCGCCAGCCAGGCGGTGGCACGCTCGGCGCCGGATGGCTACACGCTGATGGTCGGCTACGTGGGCACCCACGGGACGAACCCCGCCGTGCGCAAGGTCCCCTACGACGCGGTGAAGGACTTCACGCCCGTCGCCATGGTCGGGGGCACTCCCAACGTGCTCGTGGTCCACCCCTCCGTGCCCGCGAAGACGCTCAAGGAGCTGGTGGACCTCGCGAAGAAGGAAGGCAAGCTCGCCTACGGCTCCGCGGGGCAGGGCACGCTCACCCACCTCGCCATGGAGCAGCTGAAGGTGGCGGCCGGGTTCGACGCCACCCACGCCGCCTACCGGGGCATCGGCCCGGCGCTCACCGACATCCTCGGCGGCCAGACGCAGATGATGATGCCCGGCCTGGCGGCGGCCATCCCGCACATCCGCGCCGGCAAGATCAGGCCCATCGCCGTCACGGGACTCAAGCGCCACCCGCTGCTGCCCGACGTGCCCACCTTCGAGGAATCCGGCTACAAGGGGTTCGACGGCGTGCAGTGGTACGGGATCGTGGGCCCGGCGAAGATGCCGGAGGCGATCACGAGGAGGCTCAACGACGAGATCAACAAGGCGCTCACCGACCCTGGCCTCAAGGCGAGGCTCTCCGGCGAGGCGCTCGAGCCGATGCCGATGACCCCCGAGGAGTTCGGCCGCTACATCCAGGCCGACATCACGCGCTGGTCGAACCTCGCCCGCGAACGCAAGATCTCCCTCGAGGAATAGGCAATGGCGAGGAACACGCAGGTCAAGGCGGATCACGACGCGCCGCCGGTCACGCGCACGCTGGCGAAGTTCGTGGCCACGCACCCGTCGCGCGGCTGGAGCGAC
>JBBIJT010000191.1:0-4409 GCA_037445795.1 Betaproteobacteria bacterium
CTTGCCTCTCCGCCGGGGAGGCCTCGATGGCCGCCGGTAGCCCCGGGAGCCGCGGGCGCCCGGAATCCTCGTACGACACGGCGTTCACCTGGATGACGCGCCACACGAGCAGGAGCGAGACGGCCACGATGGCCCCCCGCGCGACCGCTGCGGACGGGACCATGCGCGCTACTCGTGCGGGTAGAGGGAAAGGCGCGCGAAGCGGGGCCGGCCGTCGCGCCACGCGATCGTGGCGTCGATCGCGACGCTGCGCTCGATGCGCTCGGGCCGGTCCTGGTACGAGGCACGAACGAGCGCCTCCCCGCGCGCCCGCGCCGGCTGGCTGCCGGAGCCCCACGAGATCGCCTGCAGGCTCAGCTGGCGGCTGCGGGTGGTGCGGAAGAATTCCTCGAAGTCGTTGCGCAGGCCGACGGCCTCGACCACGCCGAGGCTCGCCGGATCGAACAGGCCGAGAAAGCGCTCGAGGTTGCCGGCCTCGTAGTGGGAAACGAGCTGCGCCACGAGCATCTCGAGCTCGGCGACGCTGGCTTCCGTGGGCTGGGAGGGTTGCGGCGCCTGCACGGGCGCGGCCGCCGGTGGCGGTCGAACCGCCTCGACTTCACCCGCGAGCCGGAATGCCTCGCGCGCGGGTGGACGAGCCTCGGGGACGCGAACGGGCTCCGCCACGGGGTCCGGGGCTGGAATCGTTTCGGCGTGCGAGGCGCGCACGATCGACGGCTCTGGGGATGGCTTCCACGCGCCGGCCGGCGCTTCGAACGGACGCGGGCTGGCGTCGGCGTGGTCGCCGGATGCGAGGAAGCGCGGCAGGCTGGCGTTCGACATCGATTCGCGCATCCAGCGCCACGACGATTCCAGCGGCGTCGCCGACTGAAGCGTCGCGTATTTCCCCGGAACGTCGCTGGCCCACCAGGCGTTCAGGAAGAGCAGGCCCGCGATCGTCGCCGAGCCGACGAGCGCGGCCCTCACGAACGGCGAACGGTTCGCGGGGCCCGCGCGGCGGGCGGATGCGCGGGTCCGGGCAGCCACCGATGCCTGGGCATCCTGGGCCGTGAAGCCCCGAGGCGCCTGCGCGGCCCTGCCCAGGTCGGCGTCGTAATCGTGGCGCAGCGCCTTGTCCGACAGCACCGCATAGGCCTGGTTGACGCGCGATGCCGCCGCCACCGGCCAGCGCCCGGATTCCGCGTCCTCGCGATCCGGGTGAAGGAGCCCCATCAGCGCGTGGTAGTGCTCCTTGATCTGCTGGCGCGGCGCGTCGGGTGGGACCCCCAGCACCTGGTAATGCGTGGCACCGTCCCAGAGGCAGACCTGCCGGATGAAGAACTCGGCGGCCTCGCGAAGCCGGGCGCGCTCCTGCGCGGAGATCCCCGGCATCGCGCCTTCCGGAAACCGGCCCTGCGCCATGCGAAAGGCGTGGATCGCGCCGGGAAGGGTCTCGCGGCCGTGCGTGAGCCGCGAGCGATGGCGCACGGGCTGCGCATACAGTTCCAGGAGCTTCGCGGCGGCGACGGCGGCACCAGCCTCGTTCATGGGTCAGCCCTCGCTGGTCTTGCCGTGGGCGATGGCGGAGGCGGAGGCGGCCTGCTGGTAGTAGTAGTACGACCCGTGGTTGTAGATGTCGTGGTAGGCGCCCACCTTCGTGAGCACCACGCCCAGGGGGGTCACGCCGGCCTGCTGCAGCCGCTTCAGGGCCGCCTTAGCGTGCCCCTTGCGCGTCTTGCCGGACTCGACCACGAAGACCGAGTTGTCCACCTGGTTGCAGAGCACGATCGCGTCGGACAGGCCGAGCACCGGCGGGGCATCCAGCACGATGTGCGCGAAGTGCTCCTCGCATTGCGACAGCAGCGTGAGCAGCTTCGGGCTGGAGAGCAGCTCGACGGGGTTGGGCGGCAGGGGCCCGGTCGTCAGCACGAAGAGGTTCGGGATCGTGGTCCTGCGGATCACCTCGAGCGGCTTCACGTCGCCGGCGAGGTAGTTGGAGAGCCCGCGAGAGTTCTCGACGTTCAGGATCTTGTGCAGGATCGG
Source organism: Betaproteobacteria bacterium (assembly GCA_037445795.1). Classification (GTDB taxonomy): domain Bacteria; phylum Pseudomonadota; class Gammaproteobacteria; order Burkholderiales; family Usitatibacteraceae; genus FEB-7. Next base: position 2,023 of record JBBIJT010000191.1, read on the forward strand.
CGCGCGCAGGTCGGCGTCGATGATGAGCACGGGCTTGCCCATCTCCCCGAAGTTGATGGCGAGCGACATCGCGGTCGTGCTCTTGCCCTCGCCCTGCGAGCTGCTCGTGACCACGAGCCGGCGCGGCGCGCCGTGCGCCGTGGAGAACTGCAGCGACGTGCGCACCGAGCGGTACGACTCCGCGATGGCGGAGCTCGGGTCCGAGTGGGGCGACAGCGCGACCTGGGGGAAACGGGTCGCCTCCTTCCCCTTGAGCAACGGCACCACGCCCAGCACCGCGGCCCCGGTCTCGCGCTCGACGTCCTCGGGCAGGCGGATCGAATCGTCCCAGTACTCGACGAGCCAGGCCACGGCGAGCGCGAGGAACAACCCGATGGCGAGCCCGATCTGGAGGTTCCGCGCGAGGCTCGGCTTGAACGGGGCCAGCGGCACCCGGGCCTTGTCCACCACGGAGATGTTGTTGATGCCCACGCCGCCGGCCACGCCCACTTCCTTGAGGCGCTGCAGCAGCCCCTCGTAGAGGGTGCGGTTGGTGTCGACCTCGCGCTTCAGGATGCTGTAGCGGATGTTGCGGCCCTGCAGCTCCTGCAGCTCGCGCTTGGCGCTGTCCAGCTTGGACTTGAGGGCGTCCTCCTGGGCGCGCGAGGCGCGGTAGGTGGCGACGACGACCGCGCGGATCTCCTCGTGCGCGTCGCGGATCTGGCGGTCCACCTCGTCGATCTGCGCCCGCAGCTGCAGCATCTTCGGGAAGGCCGGCTTGTAGATCTTGAGGTTGTCCTGGTATTCGGCCTCGAGCTTCTGCTTGTTCGCCTTGAGCGCCGAGAGGTTCTTGTTCTCCTGCGCCAGCGAGACGAGCTCGGGGTTCGCCTGCACCTGCTTGAGCAGCACCTCGGCCTTGATGCGCTCCTGCTCGGCCTTGGCGACCGCGGTGTTGAACTCCTGCAGGTTGGCGCTGACCACGCTCCTCTTGTCGTCGATGTTGACGATCTCCGACTCGCGGGAGAAGTTGATCAGCTCGCGCTCGGAATCCTCCAGCTTCGCCTTGGTCTGCAGGAGCTTCTCCTCGAGGAAGGTCTTGGCGTAGGCCGAGGCCTCGAAGCGCCGCTCGAGGTTGATGTTGATGAACGACTGCGCGAGGGTGTTGGCGGCCTTGGCGGCGAAGAACGGGTCCGTGCTGTCGAACTGGATCCGCACCATGCGCGACTTGCGCACCGGCTCGACGGACGTGGAAGCCTGGAAGGCCGAGACGACCGCGTCGTCCTTGCGCGTGGCGTTGTCCACGGGGACGGGGTCCGAGCCCCGCGTGAGCCACGCGAAGATGTCCTCGACAAAGGGCCGCCCCGTCGCAGTGGCTGCCGTGCCCTGCGGCGATTCGTCGGCGGCGAGGGCCGCGCTGGACGGGTTCCTGCGCAGCCCCAGCTCCTCCACGGCGCGCTCCGAAAGGGTGCGGCTCTTCAGCAGCTCGTAGTTGGTCGCGTAGAACTCGGCGCTGTCCGACCAGTAGTCGGCCTGCTCGCCCGGCGTGACCTCCTTGAAGTCGGTGATGCGGGGCGTGAAGCGCTCGATCTGGATCGTCGTCGAGGCGCGGTAGATGGGCGCCGCCAGGTACGTCATCACGATCGAGAAGAGCGCCGAGGCGGTGACGATCGCGAGGATCGTCCACTTGTGCTTGAGGAAGATGCGCAGCAGGTCGCGCAGGTGAAGCGAATCCTCCAGCGGCCCCTGCATCGCCGGACCGTCGGCGAGGGCGAGGGCGTCGCGGGGCGGGAGGGCCAGCGCGGTGTTGCGGGGGGGGAGGCCGCGAGGCTCGGCTGGCTTCGTCACGGCGCGGGCACCCAGCGGAAGGGGTTGAGGACGTCCAGCACGTCGCCGAAGATGGAGTCGCGCAGGAACACGCGGCTCTGCGTGCGGTTGACCACGATCAGGTCGTCGTTGAGGATCGTCGGGTCCTCCAGCTCGCCCGTGCGGATGCGGTCCACGTCGTACTTGACGCCCACGCGCTTGCCGCCGGCGTCGGCGCGGAAGAGCATCACCTCGGTCGTCTCCGACATGCGGGCCGGCCCGCCGGCCAGCGCGAGCGAGGTGAGCAGCGTGCTGTGGCCGCGAAGCGGGTAGACGCCGGGCCGGTTCACGGCGCCCTCGACGGTGACGCGCTGCGTCGTGAATTCCTTGATGAAGACGGTGACCTGCGGGTTCTGCAGGAACTTCTCGCGCAGTTTTTCGGCGATGGTCGCTTCCGCCTGCTGGGAGGTGAGGCCCGCGACGGTGACGGCGCCGATGAGCGGCATGGTGACCTGGCCGCGCGGATCCACGCGCACGGTGCCCGCGAGCTGGTCCACGCCGAAGACCTTGATCTCGAGGAGGTCTTCCTCGCCGATGCGGTACTG
>JBBIJT010000192.1:0-4372 GCA_037445795.1 Betaproteobacteria bacterium
TCGTCGCAGGTGGCCAGCACCCCGGGCACCACGGGAAAGACGGGCTTGAGCGCCGCCATCACGCGCGCCTCGCGCAGCATGTCGTGCGCGCTCTTCGCCTTGTGGCCGAACGGCGGGCGGCGCAGCACGAGATCGCGCCCCGGGTAGCGAAGGAGGTAGGTGAGGTTGGAGGCGCCGCGCGCGAACTGGCCGATCTCGGGCGCACCCTCGAGCCCGGAGATGCGCGCCTTGAGGAACGCGTCCACCTTCGCCGGGTCGAGCTCCTCGCCCTCGCGGACGCTCCCCGCCCGGTCGACGAGGGCCGCGGCGACCGTCATGCGGGCGCGGCGCCGCCCTCGCGCCTCGCCTTCTGCCGCCGGAACTCGAGCTTCGCGATGAGCGCGCGGTGCACCTCGTCCGGCCCGTCCGCGATGCGCAGGATGCGCGCGTAGCCGTGCAGGGCCGCGAGCGGGAAGTCGTCCGACACGCCCGCGCCCCCATGCACCTGGATGGCCGCGTCGATGACCTTCTGCGCCATGTTGGGCGCCACGACCTTGATCTGCGAGATCTCGCTCATGGCGCCCTTCGCGCCGACCGTGTCCATCATCCACGCGGCCTTGAGCGTGAGGAGCCGCGCCTGCTCGATCGCCATGCGCGCGTCCGCCACCACGGCGGCGTTGCCGCCCAGCAGCGCGAGGGGCTTGCCGAAGGCGACGCGGCTTTCGGCGCGCGCGCACAGGAGCTCCAGCGCCCGCTCGGCCGCGCCGATCACGCGCATGCAGTGGTGGATGCGGCCGGGGCCGAGGCGCCCCTGCGCGATCTCGAAGCCCTTGCCGATGCCCGCGATCACGTTCTCCCTGGGCACGCGCACGTCGGTGAAGGTGATCTCGCCGTGGCCGAAGGGCTCGTCGTAGACGCCGAAGGACGGCACCATTCGCTTGATGCGCACGCCCGGCGTGTCGAGCGGCACGAGCACCATCGAGTGGCGGGCGTGCTTGTCGGCCGCGGGGTCCGAGAGCCCCATGAAGATCGCCACCTTGCAGTGGGGGTGGCCCAGGCCCGAGCTCCACCACTTGCGGCCGTTGAGTACCACCTGGCCGCCCTCGAGGACCGCGGTGGCGCGCATGTTGGTCGCGTCGCTGGAGGCCACCTCGGGCTCGGTCATGCAGAAGGCGGAGCGGATCTCGCCCGCGAGCAGGGGCTTGAGCCACTTCTCGCGCTGCTCCTCCGAGCCGTAGAGTGCGAGCACCTCCATGTTGCCGGTGTCGGGGGCGTTGCAGTTGAACACCTCGGGCGCGATGAGCGAGCGGCCGGTCAGCTCCGCGAGGGGCGCGTAGTCGGCGTTCGAGAGCCCCGCCCCCAGCCCCGCGTGCGGCAGGAACAGGTTCCACAGGCCCTCGCGCCGCGCGCGCTCCTTGAGGGCCTCCATGATTTTCGGCTGCTTCCAGCGCCGCCAGTCGGCGCCGCCCACGAGCTCGTCGGCATAGCCGGGCTCGGCGGGCAGGACGTGGTCGCGCATGAAGGCCTGCATGCGCGCGATGAATTCCGCGGCCTTCGGGGAGGGGGAGAAATCCATGGTGGGGGAAACCCGGGTACCCGGGCATGCCCGCCCGGCACCCCGAGCATGCGGCTACGGGGCCGGCATTGTCCAGCCGCCGCCCAGGGCCCGGTAGCGCGCCCAGTCGAAATGCGGCCCCGGGTCCGTCTTGCGCCCCGGCGCGATGTCCGAGTGACCGGCGAGGTCGAGCTCGCCGTAGCGGACGAAGAGCGCGCGCGTGAGCTCCGCGAGCGAGTCGTACTGTGCGTCCGTGAACGGCGTCTCGTCCGTGCCTTCGAGCTCGATACCCACCGAGAAGTCGTTGCACCGCTCGCGGCCCTTCCAGCTCGAGGCGCCCGCGTGCCACGCCCGCAGCTCGCACGGCACGTACTGGATCACCTCGCCGTCGCGGCGGATGAGGAAGTGCGACGACACCCGGACGCCCGCCAGCCCCGCGAAGTACGGATGCGCGCCCGGGTGCAGCCGGTCGAGGAAGAGGTCCGTGATCCACTCGCCCCCGAACTCCCCCGGCGGCAGCGAGATGTTGTGGATGACGAGGAGCTCCACCCGCGCGTCCTCCGGTCGTTCGTCGCAGTTGGGCGAGGGCAGCCAGTACGTGCCCGAGCACATGCCCGCGATGTCGACGAGGAACCGGGGCGGCGGCCCGGCGGGATCGTCAGGGTCCACGGCGGTCGGGCCCCGGAGCATCGCGTGCCGTCACGGCAGCTCGTGGTAGAAAAAGGTGGTGCCCTGCCGCGCGCCATCGGGCCCGATGGTGTAGCGCGGGATCTCGCCCGCCCGGGTGTATCCCATCGACTCGTAGAGCCTCTCGCCGGCGTCCCCCGTGCGCGTATCGAGGATGAGGAGGGTCCGCCCGCGGAAGCGCGCCTCCACGTGGGCGGCGGACAGGAGCGCCCGCCCGAGGCCGTGGCCGCGCCGCGACGTATGGACCATGAGCTTCGTCACCTCGGCCCGATGGTGGCCGTTCTGGCGCTCCGAGAGCACGAGCTGGACGGTTCCCACGACCTCGCCCTCGTCCTCCGCCACGAGCAGGACGCGGCTCTCGTGCACCAGTCCCTGCATCACCTCGCGCCAGTAGAGGACCGCCTGGTGCTCGTCCATCGGCGCCCAGAACCCCACCGAGGCACCGGAGTTCACCGCGTCGACGAGCAGCCGCGACAGCCCTTTCAGGCGATCGGCGAACTGGTCCAGGTTCACGGACCGGATGGCGGCGGTCATCGCGCGACCCTTCCCCCGAAGGCGATGCGGCCCCGTGCCGCGGGCTGCACCAGGACGTGCACGTTCTCGGGCGGCCGGCCCGCGAGCCGCGCGACCGACTCGGTCACGCCGGCCACGACCCGGTCGAGGCGTTCCCCGTCGGGCGGCACCGACGCCGTGAGCGTCACGAAGACGGGGAACGGACGGTCCGCGCCCGCGCCGTTCTCCGCGTAACCGTCCGCGGGAACCACGCGGAGCTTCACCCACACCTTCCCCGGCGCGGCGTCGAGCACTTGCCCGAGGGCATCGGCCAGGTCGCGGGCGAGCGTGGCCGCGGGCGCTTCCCCCTGCCGGGCCACGAATTCGATGTCGAAGATGGGCATTTCCCTCCCGTCCGTCGCGCCGCGGTCAGTCGATGCCGAGCCGGTCGAGGCGGTAGCGCAGGCTGCGGAAGGTGATGCCCAGCAGCTTGGCCGCCGCCGTCTTGTTGTACCGCGTGGCCTCGAGCGCCTTCATGATGGCCTCGCGCTCCACCTGGTCGAGGAAGTCGTGCAGCGGAAGCCCGCGCGTGCCCACGGAGCCGTCGGACGCCTGCCCCCGCTCCTTCGGGACGACCTGCGTGAGGTAGAGGTCGCCCTCGCGGACCGTGCCGTCGCTGCACAGGGCCATCGCGCGCTCGAGGATGTTCTCGAGCTCGCGCACGTTGCCCGGGAAGTCGTACCGGCGAAGGGCGAGGAGCGCCTCCTCCGAGACGGTCGGCGGCGGCACGCCGTTCTGCCGCGCGAGCCTCTCCATGACCTGCGCGACCATGAGGGGGATGTCCTCGGGGATGTCGCGAAGGCTGGGCATCTTCATCTCGATCACGTTGAGGCGGTAGAACAGGTCCTGGCGGAACTGCCCGGCCTCCACCTGCTCGGCGAGGGACCGGTGCGTGGCCGAGATGATGCGCACGTCGATGGCCTCCTCCTCGGTGTCGCCGAGGCGACGGAATTTCTTCTCCTGGATCACGCGCAGCAGCTTCACCTGCATCGCGAGCGGGAGGTCCCCCACCTCGTCCAGGAAGAGCGTCCCCTTCTGCGCGGCGTGGAGGTAGCCCTGCCGGTCCGCGTCGGCGCCGGTGAAGGCGCCCTTGCGGTAGCCGAAGAACTCGCTCTCCATCAGGTTCTCGGGGATGGCGCCGCAGTTGACCGCCACGAAGGGCGCGTCCGCGCGCGACGACCCGGCGTGGATGAGCCGCGCGGCGACCTCCTTGCCGGACCCCGATTCGCCCGTGATGTAGACGGGCGCCTGGGACCGCGCGAGCCGCGCGATCATCTCGCGGGCGCGCTGGATGGGGGCGGACTCGCCCACGAGCCGCGGCATGCCGGACTGCGCGGCCTCCGCCGCCGCCTGCCGTCGCGCGGGCGCCTGCCTCGGAAGCTTGAGCGCGCTCATCACGAGCGGCCGCAGCTGGTCGAGCTTGATCGGCTTCGAGAGGTAGTCGAAGGCTCCCGCCTTCAACGCCGCCACCGCGTTCTCCGTCGACCCGTAGGCCGTGATGACCGCCACCGGCGTGTTGCCGTAGTGCTCGGCGATGTGGCGCAGCACGTCGAGCCCCTCGCCGTCGGGCAGGCGCATGTCGGTGAGGGCGAGGTCGTA
>JBBIJT010000193.1:0-4360 GCA_037445795.1 Betaproteobacteria bacterium
GAAGTGACCGGGCCGCGGGGATCGCGCGGGACCGGGCCCGCGCCCGCCGGCCTTACGCCGGGGCGTCGCCCGGCGCCATGGAGATCTGGGCCGCGCCGGCCGCCTCGAACTGCGCCGCGTCGTGCTTCCGGCCCGCGAGGCGCGCATGGGCCGCGAGCCGGGTGAGCGCGCGGTTGGTGCGGCCGAGCGCCTCGAGGAGGCTGCGCTGCACGGCACCGCGCAGGCGCGTGCCCACCGGGGCGTCCCCGAAGTAGAGCGCCCGGAAGTCCGCGGCCGGGATCTCGAGGAGCGTGGAGGCCTCGCGCGCGTAGGCCCAGCTGCCGTGCGGGGCATCGCCCAGCACCCCCATGAACCCGAGCAGTCGCCCCGGGCCGAGGACGGCCACGCGCCGCTCCCGCCCTTCCACCGGCCGCACCACCTCCACGGCGCCGCGGACGACGAGCAGGACCGATCGCGCCTCGCCACCCGGTGCGTTCAGGAGCGCGCCGCGGGGAGCCTCGAGCAGGCGTGCGCGGGCCGCCACCTCGTCGATCTCCTCGGGCATGAAGCGCTCGAACAGGGCGAGCCGCGGCAGGAACGCACCGACGTCGAACGAGGCGCGCCGCGGCCGCTCGACGCCGGCAAGAGGCGCCATCCCCCGTGCCGCGCGGACGGCACCGTCCTCCGGCGACGGCAGGGCGGCCAGCCGGGCGTTCAGGGCGCGCAGGCGCTCCTCGAGGACGAGCGTCACCGCGTGCTGGAGCTCGCGCGCCGCGGGGCCGCGCATGAGGGCGACGGCGCGGAAGTCCTCGTGCGCGAGCAACCAGCCGTCCACGTTCGCCGTGGCCTCGACCGTGGCGGTGCATGTGCCGGACTCGACCAGGGACATCTCGCCGAAGATGTCGCCCGCCGCGAGGCGCGCCACGACGAAGCACTCGCCGCCCGGGGCCGGAATGCGCGCCTCGGCCGCGCCTTCCCGCAGCACGAACGCCCCGCGCGCAGGTTCGCCGTGGCGCACGAGCGTGGCGCCCTTCACGAAGGAAACGGGGCGGGCGGCGGCGAGCAGAAGCTCGCGCGCTTCGGGGGCCAGCGAATGCAGGAAAGGCTGCGGCATGGCATTGCCCCCGGGAATGACCCTCGTCCCCCACCCCCTCTCCCAAGGGAGAAGGGAGATTTCCGCTCCCCTCTCCCTTGGGAGAGGGGGTGGGGGTGAGGGTTCCTACTACAGGACCGACTTGAGCAGTTTCCCCATCTCCGCGGGGTTGCGCGTCACCTTGATGCCGCACTCCTCCATCACGGCGAGCTTCTCCTGCGCCGTGCCCTTGCCGCCGGAGATGATGGCGCCCGCGTGGCCCATGCGCTTGCCGGGCGGCGCGGTGACGCCGGCGATGAAGCCCACGACGGGCTTCTTCATGTTGGTCTTGATCCAGCGCGCGGCCGTTTCCTCGTCGGAGCCGCCGATCTCGCCGATCATGATCACGGCGTCCGTCTCCGGATCGTCGTTGAACATCCTCATCACGTCGATGTGCTTGAGGCCGTTCACCGGGTCGCCGCCGATGCCCACCGCCGACGACTGCCCGAGGCCCAGCGCCGTGAGCTGCCCCACGGCCTCGTAGGTGAGCGTGCCGGAACGCGACACGACGCCGATGCGGCCCTTCCGGTGGATGTGGCCGGGCATGATGCCGATCTTGATCTCGTCGGGCGTGATGGTGCCGGGGCAGTTGGGCCCGAGGAGGATCGTCTTCCTGCCCTTCATGCGGTCGCGCGTGCGGATCATGTCGCGCACCGGGATGCCCTCGGTGATGCAGATCACGAGGTCGAGCTCCGCATCCACGGCCTCGTCGATGGCCGCGGCCGCGAAGGGCGGCGGCACGTAGATCACGGAGACCGTGGCGCCCGTCTGCTTCTTCGCTTCCGCGACGGTGCCGTAGATGGGGATGCCCTCGAAGTCCTCGCCGGCCTTCTTGGGGTTCACGCCGGCCACGAAGCAGTTCTTCCCGTTCGCGTAGTCGCGGCACATCTTCGTGTGGAACTGGCCGGTCTTGCCGGTGATGCCCTGCGTGATGACCTTGGTGTCCTTGTTGATGAGGATGCTCATGTCCTGTTCCCTTCTCAGCGCTTCGTCGCGGCGACGGCCTTCTGCGCCGCGTCGCCCATGTCGGAAGCCGAGATGATCGGCAGCCCCGAGTCGGCGAGGATCTTCTTGCCGAGTTCCACGTTCGTGCCCTCGAGGCGCACCACCAGCGGCACGTTGAGCGTGACCTGCTTGGCCGCCGCGACGACGCCGCTCGCGATGGTGTCGCACTTCATGATGCCGCCGAAGATGTTGACGAGGATCGCCTTCACCTTGGGGTTGCCCAGCATGATCTTGAAGGCCTCGGTCACCTTCTCCTCGGTGGCGCCTCCGCCCACGTCGAGGAAGTTGGCGGGCGTGGCGCCGTAGAGCTTGATGGTGTCCATGGTCGCCATGGCGAGCCCCGCGCCGTTCACGAGGCAGCCGATGTTGCCGTCGAGCGAGATGTAGGTGAGGTCGAACTTCGACGCCTCGACCTCCGCCGGGTCCTCCTCGTCGAGGTCGCGGTAGGCGACGATGTCGGGATGGCGGTAGAGCGCGTTCGAGTCGAAGTTGAGCTTCGCGTCCAGCGCCACCACCTTGCCCTCGCCGGTGACGATGAGGGGGTTCACCTCGGCGAGCGAGCAGTCGCACTCGTCGAACACGCGGTAGAGGTTCTTCAGCAGGTCGCGCGCCTGGGCGACGGAGCCCTCGGGCACGCCGATCTTCCGGGCGAGGTCCTCGGCCTCGGCGTCCTTGAGGCCCGTCTTCGGGTCGATCGCGACGCGGTGGATCTTCTCCGGCGTCTTCGCGGCGACCTCCTCGATGTCCATGCCGCCCTCGCTGGAGGCCATCATCGTGGCCCGCTGCGTGACGCGGTCGACCACGATGGCGACGTAGAGCTCCTTCCGGATGTCCGCGCCTTCCTCGATGAGCAGGCGCCGCACCTTGCGCCCGTCCGTACCCGTCTGGTGCGTGACGAGCGTCATGCCGAGGATCCTGCCGGCGAGGTCGCGCACCTCATGGAGGGACTTGGCGACCTTCACGCCGCCCCCCTTGCCGCGCCCGCCGGCGTGTATCTGGGCCTTCACCACCCAGACCTTGCCGCCGAGGGTCTCGGCCGCCTTGACCGCCTCGTCGACGGTGAAGGCGGGAATGCCGCGCGGCGTGGGCACGCCGAACTTGCGGAAGATTTCCTTGCCCTGGTATTCGTGGATGTTCATGGTCCTGGGGAGCGCAATGGTGGGAGCCCTGGCATTCTATCAGCCGGGCCGAGGCCCCGAGCCTTGACGCCGGTCAGCCCGGGGCGAAATCGCCCCGCTCAGTGGTTCTCGGTGGGCCCCGCCTCGTCGACCGGCGCCGAGCCGCGGTACCACTTCGGGTAGAACCGCGCCACGGTGGGCCCGTGCGTATCGAGGGCGTGGCAGCGGTCCAGCTGCGGCGGCTTGCGATCGGGGGGGGCGAGCCCCTGCCCCGCGAACGTCTGGAAGGCGGCCGTGGCGATTGAGGCGGCGAGCTCCGTGATGTGCGTGCAACCGTGGACGCCCCCCAGCCGCTCCTTCACGTGCCGCAGGTATCCCGGCCCGATGGACAGGCCTACGAGCCGCGCGTAGTCCGGCGCGATGCGGTCGCAGGCGCCCTCGTAGGGCATCGCGTCCGTCGAGGCCGCGGCGTCCACGATGCGAAGCTCCCGGTCCACGGTGATGCGAAGCCACATGTCGTGCACGGCCTCCCCGGGGGGCTTCAGCCTCCCACCCACCGGGAACTCGACGTCCTTGCGATCGAGGAGTCGCCCCTCGATGTCGTAGAGGCCGTCCTCGCGCTTGTAGCCGACGATCTCGATCGTGCGGCGATGCAGGGGCGCGCGCCCCGCCCTGGGCTCCGGAAGGGGCATCGGCTCAGGCGCCGGCGGCGGCCTTTCGCGCCTGGCGGATGGCTTCGGCGAACTCCTGGCCCGTCTGGTAGCGCACCGTGAAGTCCTTGGCCAGCGCCTTGTCGATGATCGCGTCGATCCAGGGCGGCAGGGCCGGGTTGTACTGGCGGATGGGCGGGTGCGGGTTGGAGGCGATCGCGAACATGAGCTGCGTCATCGACTCGCCCTCGAACGGCAGGCGTCCGCTGAGCATCTGGTAGAGCGTGACGCCGAGCGAGAAGAGGTCGGAGCGGCCGTCGATCTTCTTGCCGGCGAGCTGCTCGGGCGACATGTAGGACGGCGTGCCCAGCACCATGCCGGTCTTGGTCTTGGACGAGTCGGTGATGCGCGCGATGCCGAAGTCGGTGACCTTGGGTGCGTCGCTCTCCGGTTCGTACATGATATTGCCGGGTTTG
>JBBIJT010000194.1:0-3207 GCA_037445795.1 Betaproteobacteria bacterium
TGCCGGGAGGGCTGGGCCAGGTCGAAAGCGGGCAACTGCATGCACGCGTCGACCGAGAGGACGAGCGGATAAGGTTCCACCGGCACCTTGAAGCGCCGGGCGTTGAAGACCTGCGGGACGAGGCACACGTCCGCGATCGTGGGGGATTTCCCGAGGCAGAAGGGACCCCGGCCCGGGCGGGCGGCCAGCATCTTCTCGATGGCGGCGATCCCCTCCGCCACCCAGTGCGCGTACCAGCGGCGGCGGGCCGCCTCGTCGGCGTGCAGCTCGCGCCCCAGGTAGTCGAGGACGCGCAGGTTGTTGAGCGGGTGAATGTCGCACGCGACGGCGAGCGCCACGGCGCGCACCCATGCCCGCTCCGCCGGGCTCGAGGGCAGGAGCGGCGGCAGGGGATGCGTCTCGTCGAGGTACTCGACGATGGCGAGCGACTGGGTGAGCGTGAGGCCGCCGTCCTCCAGCATCGGCACGAGCCCCTGCGGGTTCCGGGCGAGGTAGCCCGGCGCGCGCTGCTCGCCCTTGCGCAGGTGGACGTAGCGCCGCCCCGGCTCGATGCCCTTGAGGGCAAGCGCGATGCGGACGCGGAAGGCGGCGGACGAGCGCCAGTAGTCGTGAAGGATCATGGTCGCGGGTGCTGCACTGCGGAAAAAAGGAAGGTGCCGGCATCTTATACTCGCGCAGAGAGCTTCCGCATGTCCCCGCCGATGCGCCCGCCGCTCACCCGAGACGAGATCGCCCGCCGACTCGCCGACACGCCTCCTCTCGAGGACCTCCTCACCGCGGACGACCTCGAGAAGCAGCGCGTGGCCGCCTCCGCCGGCCAGCTCACGCCCGCCGCCGTGCTGCTGCTCGTCGTGAACCGGCCGGGTGAGCCCACGGTCGTGTTCACGCAGCGGACGGCCCACCTGGCGGACCACGCGGGGCAGATCAGCTTTCCCGGCGGCCGCATGGAGGAGGGCGACGAGGGGCCCGCGCACACCGCGCTTCGCGAGGCGCGCGAAGAGGTCGGCCTCGACCCCGGCCTCGTGGACATCCTGGGGGAGCTTCCCGACTACCACACGTCCACCGGCTATCGCGTGCGCCCCATCGTGGGCTGGGTGGAGCCGCCGGTGGAATACGCGCCGGATCCCTACGAGGTCGCGGACGTGTTCGAGGTGCCGCTCGCCTTTCTCCTCGAGACGGCCAACCACCGCTACGAGAGCGCCTTCTACAAGGGGAGGATGCGCCACTACTGGGCCATGCCCTGGCAGGGGCGCTTCATCTGGGGCGCGACGGCGGGGATGCTGGTGACCTTCCAGCGCATCGTGGGCCGGTAGGCCGCGCGAAAAAAAGGGCCCCGCAAGGGGGCCCCCAACTCCACGCATCCGGCGGTCGAGCGCACTCCGCCGAATCCCGTACGCCCCTCCCGGGGCATGATCGTTCCGTCACACGCACCGCCAATCTAGGCGAGGGCGCGCCGATGCGTCCAATGGATATTTGCGTATGGGGTTATCGATGGCGTCGATGACCATCGGGGGCGCCCGCGGCGTCGAGGATCTGCTCGCGCACCCAGCGGTGGGCGGCGTCGTGGGCCGTGCGCTGGTGCCAGACGAGCGAGAGGGAGTAGCGCGGCAGGGGAAGGGGCGAGGGGCGGATCGCGAGCCCGAAGCGGGCCTTCTCGTGGCGCCCGATGAGGGCGGGGACCACTGCCACGAGGTCGCTCTCGGCGAGGAGCGCGAACGTCGACCCGAAGCCGGCCACCGCCACGGGCACCCGCCGCCGGAGGCCGCTCTCCGCGAAGGCCCGGTCCACGAGGCCCGCGGCTCCGACGTGCGCGGTGACCGATATGTGCGGGTACTCCAGGAGGCGCTCGAGGGTGAGCCGCCCGCGGGCGAGCGGGTGCCCGGCGCGCATCGCGCACGCGAACGTCTCCTCGAGCAGCGTCGTGCTGTAGAGGTCCCGGCCCTCGGGAGGGTTCACCTTCACGGTCATGTCGATCTCCCCGGCGAGGAGCCGCTCCAGCGAGTCGTCCGCCGGGCGCGGCACGACATCCAGCGTGATCCCCGGCGCCTCCCGCGAGAGTGCCGCGTAGAACTTCGGCAGGATCATGAGGCCCACGTAGTCGGTCACGCCCAGGCGCACGGTCAGCTTCGCCCGCTTCGGGTCGAAGCGCTGCGGCAGCGCGAGCGCGAGCGACACCGAGGCGAGCGCCGTCTTGATGGGCCCCTGCAGGCGCTTCGCGAACGGCGTCGGCTGCATGCGGTTGCCCACGCGGACGAGCAGGGGGTCGGAGAACACGGTGCGCAGGCGGTCCAGCGCCGCGCTCACGGCCGACTGGCTGAGGTTGAGCCGCCGGGCGGCCGCGGTCACGCTGCCCTCGTCCAGCAGGGCCTCGAGGGTGACGAGGAGGTTCAGGTCGTAGCGGCGCAGGTCCATGGCGGGATGGTAGCGCGGGGAGGGGGTTGACAAAAAACGAACGGTCGTACTATTGTGGCGCCACATCACCTGGAAGACGCCATGTCGCCGCAAGCCCTCAAGGCCCGCAAGGGCGAAGAGACCCGAGCCCAGATCCTCGACGCCGCCGTGCAGCAGGCGAGCGAGGCGGGCTTCGAGTCGCTCACCATCGGCTCGCTCGCGGAGCGCACCGGGCTTTCCAAGAGCGGCCTCTTCGCCCACTTCGGCTCGCGCACGGACCTGCAGGTCGCCGCGCTCGACGAGGCCTCGCGCCGCTTCACCGAGGCCGTCTTCCTTCCGGCGCTCAAGGCGCCGCGGGGCCTGAAGCGGCTGCGCGCCCTGTTCGAGAACTGGATCTCCTGGCCCGAGCACGCGAACCTGCGCGGGGGGTGCCCCATGCAGGCCGCCTCCGCCGAGTACGACGACCGGCCCGGCCCGATGAAGGACGCCGTGGTCGAGCGCCAGCGCCACCTGGCCCGCGAGCTCGCCAAGGCCGTCCAGCTCGCGGTGGCGAGCGGCGAGCTTCGCGCCGACACCGACGCGCGCCAGTTCGTGTTCGAGATGTTCGGCCTCGTCCTCGCCTACTACCACACGCAGCGCCTGCTCGGCGACGCGGGGGCCGCGGCCCGCGCCATCGCCGGCTTCGACCGCCTCGTGGGCGCGCACCGCGCACCCGCCGCGAAGTCCCCGACCCGCCCCGCGGCCGCGCGCCGCTGACCCCGATGGAGGTTCCCGTGACCGCCGCACTGTCGCCCATTAATAGCACGATCGTTCGTT
>JBBIJT010000194.1:3232-4266 GCA_037445795.1 Betaproteobacteria bacterium
ATGCTGTCCACGCGCGCCCGCCTCCAGGTCGGGGCCGTCGTCGCCCCGGAGCGCGCCGTGGCCGAGGCGCGGCTCGCCGCCTGGCGCTTCGGGGCGCGCGACCGGCCTGCCGTGATCCTGAGCCACGGGTGGGGCGGCAGGGGCGCGCAGCTTCGCGCGTTCGTGCCCGCCCTCGAGGCGGCCGGCTTCCAGGCGATCGTGTTCGACCACGCGGGCCACGGGCTCTCCGAGGGTCGCGAGAGTTCCCTCGTCGACTTCGCGCGCGGGCTGGCCGCGGTGGCCGATGCGGCCGAGTCCCGCGGCATCGCGGTCGCGGGCGTGATCGGCCACTCCCTCGGCGCGGCCGCCATCGCGCCGTTCCTGCGCGCCACGGGCCGCAGCATCCGGGTCGTGCTCGTGGCGCCGCCGTCTTCGCTCGTCGGCTACTCCGCGTGGTTCGCGAGGACGCTGGGCCTCGGCGAGCGGCTGCGCGCGCGGCTGCAATCGGCGGTCGAGAGGCGCTACGGCGTGCGCTGGGAGGAGCTCGAGCTGCCACGCTCGGTGGCCGGGCTCGACGCGGCCGCGCTCGTGATCCACGACCGCGACGACCGGGACGTCCGCCTTGCCGCCGGCCTCGCGCTCGCCCGCGCCTGGCCCGACGCACGCTACGTGGGCACTTCCGGCCTCGGCCATCACGCCATTCTGCGCGACGCGGGCGTGGCGCGCGACGCGGCCGACTTCATCCGCGGCGACGTGACGTTCCCGCGTCCGCCCCTGCCCGACGAGTGGTCCGCCTTTCCCGGGCCCGCTCCCCTTCTCTGAACGCCATGCGGAGGATCGACATGAGAAACGACGACTACCGGGACGTGCCCCTCACCCTCGCCGTGGCCCTCGCCCTCTGGGCGGCCGCGGTCGCCGCCGGCACGCAGGCCGGCGTGTTCGTGCGACTCGGCGCCGGGCCCTATGCCGCGCTCGTGGCCTTCGCGGCGCTGTTTTCCGCGGGCACGGCTCTCGTGGACGAGCGCGTACGCGGATGGTTCGGCCTTCGCGGCGGG
>JBBIJT010000195.1:0-4250 GCA_037445795.1 Betaproteobacteria bacterium
AGGTGCGGGAAGCGCTGCTGGCGGAAGCAGTCCTCCAGGCGCCACTGGAACGTGCGCACCTCGCCCTGCGAGACGCGGTAGGCGGGCCAGGCGGTATAGGCCTTCTGCGCGTCGGACTGCTTGGTGAGGTTGGGCAGGTCCTGCAGCCGGATGCGGATGTTGTCCACGCCGTGGCAGGTGGAGCACGCGAAGTCGTACGGCCCGCCGCGGTGGAAGAAGATCTTCTTGCCGACCTCGAAGGCCTCGACCTCCTTGGGATGGGACATCGGGACGTTCATCGTGATGCCGCGCGACTCCGCCGTGATGTAGGCCACCAGCGCGTCGTTCTCCGTCTTCTTGCCGGGGCCGCCGAACGGGTCCTTCTTCGCCACTTCCGGCGCGATGCCCTGCAGCGTCACGCGGCAGTGGACCAGCCGCGACTCGAGGTCCATCACCCGGTCGGTGTCCGCGAAATAGCGCGGGAGCTGGGCGTAGGCGCCCTTCACCACGCCCGGCCCGAGGCCGAGGTCGCACTTCTCGAGCGTCGCGTTGCGCGGGCCGGCCGCCTGCTTCCAGATGCCCTCCCCGCGCGCTTCCCACAGCTCGGCAGGGTTGCCGTCGCCGAGGGCCTGCCGGTAGCGCTCGATCTCCTCGACGGCGCTGCGCCCCTGCGCCACCGCGGCGGTCGCCGAAAGTGCCAGTGCTGCGACGGCGATGCGGGCCGCCCGTTCCCAGGTTCGATTCACGATGCTCCTCCGTTGATCTCTCGGTCGTGCGCTCGATTGCGGCTACGGCTTCAGGTAGGCGAATCCTTCCTGGCTCTGCAGGCGGCTGACCTCCGCCACGCCGGAAGGCACGATCTTCACGTCCTGAATGACTCTCTTGGGGTCGATCTTCTGCCGCTCGAGGGTGAACCGGCACAGTCGGAACTCGACGCCCTTGCCCATCAGGTCCTGCACCAGGGCGTCGTAGGAGTTTCCGTTCTTGTCCTTCGCCCCGTCGAGCAGGAAGTGGATTCCGTTGGCGTGGGCGACGAAGACGATCTTCGCCTTCGGGTCCGCCGTGAGGTGGTTGTTCGCGTTTCGCAGGCCATCCGTCGCCTGCTCGTTCCCGGCGTTGATGTGGTAGACCACCTTGACGGGGTCTCCGGGCCCCGCCATCGCCGAGACGCTTGCGGCAATCGCGAACGCCGCTGCTGCGGCCGCCTTCCCGAGGCTGCAGTTCATGGCACTCTCCTCTCGTCGTGCTTATGGAAACCCGGCGGGCGTCGAGGCTCGCCGGGGAACTGCGGATGCTACGAAACCGTCGCTTCGTCCGTGCGCTTCTCGCCCTTGTTGTCGGTCCAGGTGATCGACACCTTGTCGCCGGGCTTCCCGCCCGCGAACTTGAAGGACAGGAAAGGGTTCTTCGAGACGGCCGGGCCCCACTGCGCCGAGAGGACCACCTTGCCGTTGTGCGTGGCCGTCACGCTCTGGATGAAGTGCGCCGGGATCGCGGCGCCCTTCGAGTCCTTTCGCTGCCCCGTCTCCATCTCGTGGCTCATCAGGACCTTCACTTCCACCTTGTCGCCGGACATCTGGGCCCGGATCTTCATCGGATCTGCCATGGTCTCCTCCTCGATCAGCCGCCGCAGCCACCCAGGGTGACCTTGACTTCCTTGGTGGTGTAAAAGAACTTGCCGTCGGCCTTCACGAGCGCGGTGACGTTGGACGTCTGGCCCATCTTCACGCGCGTCGTGACGCCCGCCTCGGTGCCCGGCGGGATGTCGAAGTTGGCCGCCAGCGCGCTGGGGTTCTTCTCCACGAGAAGCGCGATCGACTCCGTCTTGGGCAGCCGGCTCGAGATCGTGAACGGGACCACGGCCCCGTTCTCGGCGATGTCAGGCGACGTGATCACGATCTCCTTGCTTTCCGTCGCGCCGCTGCCGCCCAGCGCCTTCACGGTGTCCGCGGTCGACTTGGTCTCGAACGCGGCCTTGTTCCAGGCCTGCGCCCACGCGCTGCCCGGCTTGAACAGGCCGGCGGCGGCCGCAAGGCCCATGACGGCCATGCCACCCGTGCCCATCAGAACCTTCCTACGATCGTCGTTCATCTCTCGCTCCTCAGCGTTTCTGGGTCTCGCCTCGATGGGCAATCCGGGTTCGGCTCATTATGCCGGGCATCCCGGCCGCCGGGGACCGGCGGCGCCCGATTGCCCGAATTGTCCCGGTTCGGTGGCAACGGGCAATCTGGGGGGTATGCGAAGTCCGGTCTATCCCCGATTCGGGTAAAGGCCATTACCCGATCGGGTAGGTCGCCCTGCCGGACGCCGTGGCGGGGCGGGGCGCGACGGCCCGGGGTATCAGGTGCCGCTAATATTAGTAGCGCCTTGCCCGAATCGGTTAGGATGCGCCATGCCCAACTCCCGGACCAAGGCCTCCCGCGCCGATCTCTTCGATCTCTCGGGCCACGGGGACGACATCCGCGAGGCGAGCGACGCCCTCAAGGCCATGGCGCACCCCCTGCGCCTCAAGATTCTTTGCCTCGTCGGCACCAGCGAGCTCATGGTCCAGGAGATCGTCGAGGCGGTCGGCACTTCGCAGAGCAACATCTCGCAGCACCTGGCCGTCATGCGGGAGCGCGGGCTCCTCGTCTCGCGCAAGGAGGCCAACAAGGTCTTCTACCGCATCGACGACCCGCGCATCCTCAAGATGATCGGGCTGATGCGCGAGGTGTTCTGCACGGTGTAGCGGGCGCGGGCGCCACGCGCCGCGTCACGGCCGCCCTTCCCCGCCCTGCCAGCGCGCGGCCGCCTCGTCGTCGCTCGAGCGCGCCTCCACCCAGCGGGTGCCGGCGGGCGTCTCCTCCTTCTTCCAGAACGGCGCGCGGGTCTTGAGGTAGTCCATGATGAACTCGCAGGCCGCGAAGGCCTCGCCGCGGTGCGCGCTCGAGACGGCCACGAGGACGATGGCCTCGCCCGGCTCCAGCGGGCCCACCCGGTGCACGACGCGCGTGTCCAGCAGGTCCCACCGGCGCGCGGCCTCGGCGCAGATTTCCTCCAGCGCCTTCTCCGTCATCCCCGGGTAGTGCTCGAGGGTCATGCGGCTCACCGCGTCGCCCTCGTTCCGGTCGCGGACGCAGCCCACGAAGGTCGCCACCGCGCCGACGTCGCGCCGCCCCTGCGTGAGGGCCGCGATCTCGCGCCCGGCGTCGAACGGCGCCTGCTGCACACGCACGTGGGCCATGGGCCTCTAGCCCCCGGTCACCGGCGGAAAGAATGCCACCTCGTCCCCCGGCTTGAGGGGGGTGGCGAGGTCGGCCATGCGCTGGTTCACGGCCACGCGCCAGGCCCGGCCCGGCGCGAAGGCATCCGACCAGCGCCCATCGCGGGCCCGCAGCCTCTCGATCACGCTTCCGACGGTCGGCGTTCCCGGCGGGAGGGGAACTTCCTCGCGCGCGCAGTCGAGCCGCTCGCGAAGCCCGGCGAAATAGAGGACCGTCACCATGTCAGCGCCCCGCTCCCGCAGCACGGTTCGGCTCTCCCGCCCCCCGTTGCCCGCCCTTGGCGACGAAGTCCAGGACGAACCACGCCACGGCCGGTGCATCGTCCAGGTGGAACTGCGGGAGCGCGGTTTCGAGCGGCTCGTCGGTGGCGACGGCGACCACGTGGGGGTCGCTCGGGTGCAGGAGCGGCCGGTCGGCGCCGGCGCGGTGGACCTCGATCCGCGGGATGGGATCGTGCTTCCACCCCTCGACGATGACGAGGTCGCAGGGGGACAGACGCCCGAGCTGCTCGACGAGCGTGGGTTCCGCTTCGCCACGCAGCTCGTGCATGAGCGCCCAGCGGCGCCCGGAGCTCACCAGGACTTCGGTGCAGCCCGCTTCGCGGTGGCGCCAGGAGTCCTTGCCCGGGTGGTCCACGTCGAACTCGTGGTGCGCGTGCTTGATGAGCGAGACGCGAAGCCCCGCCTCCACGAGGATCGGAACGACCTTCTCGATGAGGGTGGTCTTGCCGCTGCCGCTGTAGCCGGCGAAGCCGAGGATCTGCATGGTGCGAGCCGTGTTTCGAGCCCGCCATGATAGCCCAATGCGGGCCCGGACCTCACGACCTGCGGCGGCGGTGGCGCTTCACGAGCGAGGGGGCCGCCAGCACCACCGCGGCAAGCACCCACAGCACGAGGGAGACCGGGCTCTGGAAGAGGATCCCGGGGTGCCCGTCCGAGATGGCGAGCGCCCGGCGCAGGTTCTGCTCCATCATGTCGCCCAGCACGAAGCCGAGGATCATCGGCGCCA
>JBBIJT010000196.1:0-4108 GCA_037445795.1 Betaproteobacteria bacterium
ACGGCGGGCGCAGCCGCGGCATGCCGCGCTTGCCCTCGATCGACTCGATCATCGCGGACTCTTCGCCACAGATGTAGGCGCCGGCGCCGCGGCGCAGGTGGATCTCGGGGAGCTTGCCCGGCGGATCGGCCTTGAGCGCCGCGATCTCCTTCTCGAGCGCCTCGCGGCAGGCGTGGTACTCGTCGCGCAGGTAGATCCAGATGCGCTCGATGCCCACGGCCCAGGCGGCCACCAGCATGCCCTCGAGGAACCGGTGCGGGTCGCGCTCGAGGTAGTGGCGGTCCTTGAAGGTGCCCGGCTCGCCTTCGTCGATGTTGACGGCCATGTAGCGCGGGCCCGCCTCGGCGCGCACGATGCGCCACTTGCGGCCCGTGGGAAAGCCGGCGCCACCCAGGCCGCGCAGCCCCGCGTCCTCCATGGTCTTGATCACGGTCTCGAGGTCGCGCTTGCCGGCGACGCACTCGGACCAGAGCGCGTAGCCGCCTCCCTGTCGGTATTCCGCGTAGCCGATGTGGGCGGTGTGGGGGGCGTTCGCCAGCCCTTCCCGCACGACCGTGGCGACCTTCTCCGCCGTCGCGTGCCCGAAGGCGTTCTGGCCTACGCAGACGGCCGGCGCCTCGGCGCAGCGGCCGAGGCAGGGGGCGGCCACGACGCGCGCGTTGGGGCCCAGCGTGACCTTGAGCCGCTCGAGCAGTCCCGCGCCGCCCGCCAGCTGGCACGACAGGGTGTCGCAGACGCGGACGGTGAGCTTCGGGGGAGCCTCCTGGCCCTCCTTCACCACGTCGAAGTGGTGATAGAAGGTCGCGACCTCGAAGACCTCGGCCTGCGAGAGCTTCATGGCCTCGGCGAGCGCGGCGAGGTGGGCCGCCGACAGGCACCCGTAGCGGTCCTGCACCCGGTGCAGGTTCTCGATGAGGTATTCCGGCGCGCGCGGCGCGTCGCCGAGCAGCGCGGCGATCTCGTCGCGGGCGGCGGCTTCGACCGCGCGGCCCTTCGGCGTCGGGCGCGCCTTGCGGATCTTGGAGAGCGGAATGGCGATGCGGTCGTTCATGGGGCCTCTCGAATTTCGTCTCGAAGGCCGGCTTGGCTGGCGGCCCCGGGGCCCGGTCCCGCGCGGGTCGGGGCGCAGGATGGGAAATCAGGCGATTAGACTACCCAACCCGGGGCGAGTTTGGGCTTGACCCGAGTCAAGCGGCGCCGGCCCCTGCCGGGGGCCCTGTGCCAGAATGCGCCCCATGTGCCGCGCCCTCCTCTACCTCGGCCAGCCGGTCCTCCTGGACCACTTCCTGTACCAGCCCGACTCGGCGCTGGTGCGGCAGGCCACCATGCCGAAGATGCTGCACATGCTGAACCTGGCGGGATTCGGGATGCGCGCGTGGGACGCGGGATCACGAAACCCGCAGACGCCGTGGGCCTATGCCTCCACCGAGCTGCCCATCTACGACCGCAACCTGAAGAACCTCGCGGAGAAGGTGGAAGCCGGCTCGGTGCTCGCCCACGTCCGGGGCGTGGCCTATTCCACGGCCGTGGACATCACGACGGCCAACGTGCACCCGTTCCAGTTCCCGGGTGCGGCCCTCGCCATGGCCCACAACGGGGACCTGGCGCGCTTCGCGGAGCTGAAGCCCGCCCTCGCCGCCCACGTCCCCCCGGAGATCGCGCGCCACGTGCGCGGCACCACGGACAGCGAGTGGATCTATGCGCTGGTCCTGGCCGGGCTGGACGACCCTTGCGCGGCGCCGCCGGGCGACGCGCTGCCGCGCGCGATCGAGCGCGCCCTTGCCATCATCCGCCGGGAGCGCGCAAAGCTCGGCATCGACGTGTCCTCCTCCGTGAACCTGTTCTTCGCCGACGGGTCGCAGATCGCGGCCGTGCGCTACTGCTTCGACTTCGGCCGCTACGCCACGGAGGACCCCTCGCGCGTGCACGAGGCCAACCTCAACTTCCTGAGCCTCTGGTACACGCTGGGGCGCGACTACGGCCTGCACGACGGGGAATGGAAGATGACCGGCGGGGCGGAGGCGGCCAGCTCGATCCTCGTGGCCTCGGAGCCGCTCACTCGCGATGTTGCGTCCTGGGTCGAAGTGCCGGAATATTCCGTCCTTCACGCCGGCCTGCGCGAAGGCCGGCCGGCCGTGACCCTGCGGTTCCTCGACTGAACCCGCGCGAGCGGGGGGAGGCTTCGGCAATGGGCGAATCCATCCGAATTCCCGACGACGCGCTCGCCCGCTTCTCGGTGCTGCGCCAGTCCGCCGACGAGGCGTCGGCTGGCGCGATCGAGGCCCTGGTGCGCGACGGAGCCGACCGGGCGTTAAACCGCGTGAACGTCCTCGAGTTCGCCCGCCGGCACGGGCTAGACGAGCAGAAGGCGATCGGCGCCTTCGTGCACGCCTCCCGCCTGGGCATCTTCGACCTTTCGTGGAACCTGCTCTGTCCCGGATGCGGCGGGGTGCTCGAGGCCAACGCGACGCTCAGAAGCGTGAAGCGCACCGAGTACCACTGCGCCCTCTGTGCCGCGGGCTACGAGCCGACCCTCGACGAGATGGTGGAGGTGAGCTTCACCGTCAACCCCCGCGTGCGCCGGATCGCCGCGCACGATCCGCATTCGCTCTCCATGTGGGATTACCAGAAGCAGGTCTTCTGGAGCTCGGGGATCGACCTGCCGGAGGAGAAGTTCGACGAGATCATCCGCGAGATCGTGATCGACTCGGTGGAGCTACCCCCCGGCGAGAAGTGCATCCTGTCGGTGCAGCTTCCGGCGCAGTTCGTGATCGTGTTCGACCCGGTGACCCACGCCGCGCAGTTCATCGACGTGAAGGGCGAGCCCACCCGCGACCGGCAGGACGTCGCGATGGTTTTCAACAAGGTGCAGGCGCCCTCGGGCACGCTCGAGCTGCGGCCCGGGCCGCTTCGCCTCGCGCTCGAGAACCGGTGCGATGTCCGCGTGCTCCCCGCCATCGTCATTGCCGGCGACGCGCTCCACGATCTCCTCGGCAAGCGCAAGGAGTTCCTCACGGCCAAGCGCCTGCTCACCAACCAGACCTTCCGCGACCTGTACCGCACCGACACGCTCGATGTCGACCAGCGGCTCGGGATCACGAGCCTCACCTTCCTCTTCACCGATCTCAAGGGCTCCACCGAGCTCTACGAGCGCGTCGGCGACCTCGAGGCCTTCGATCTGGTGAAGGCGCACTTCCGGACGTTGAACGAAGTCGTCGCGATGAACGCGGGCGCGGTGGTGAAGACGATCGGCGACGCCGTGATGGCGACGTTTCCCACGCCCGATCGCGCCCTCTCGGCCGCGCTCGGCATGAGGGAAGCCATGCGCGAGCTGAACGAGCGGCGCGGGCACGAGGACCTGCTGCTCAAGATCGGCATCCACGAGGGACCGTGCCTCGCGGTGACGCTCAACGACCGGCTCGACTACTTCGGCCAGACGGTGAACATCGCGGCGCGCGTGCAGGGGCTCGCCACCTCGCGCTCCATCTTCGCGACCCGGTCCGTGGTCGAATGCCCGGCGTCGGCCCAGGTGCTCGCCGATTCCAGGTGCGAGGCCCTCGCGCAGCACATCGCCCTGCGGGGCATCGCGGGCGAGGTGGCCGTCTACGAGATTCCCTGGGACGAGGCGGGCGCGAGCACTGCGGCCGGGACATCCCCCTAGGCGGGGGCGCCGCCTCGCGCCGCCCAGAACTGGGCGGCGCCTGCCGCCTCGAGCTGCGCCGCCTCCCCTGACCGGTCCGCGAGCCGCGCCTGGGTCGCGAGCCGCGTGAGCGCGCGATTGGTGCGGCCCAGGGACTCCAGCAGGCTTCGCTACACCGCCCCGCGCAGGCGCGAGGACGCGACTCCCTCGCCGAAATAGAGCGCCCGGAATTCCCTGGACGGTATCTCCAGCAGGGTCGACGACTCGCGGGCCACGGCGAGCGAGCCATGCGGCCTGCCCAGCAGCACGCCCATGAATCCCAGCGGCCTCCCCGGCCCCAGGACCGCGACACGACGCTCGCGGCCATCGATCGGGCGCAGGATCTCCACGGCACCGCGCACGACGACGAATACGGCATCGGCGGCGGCGCCGGGCAGGTGCAACACCGCGCCGCGCGCGAGCTCGAGG
>JBBIJT010000197.1:0-4071 GCA_037445795.1 Betaproteobacteria bacterium
GACGCCGCAGCCGTTGCAGGGCGCGCCGGGCTCCGGCTTCGGCGGCGCGGCGGCCGTGCCCTGCGGGGCCTGGGCCGCCGCGGGTTCCGACGGAGCGGGGCCCGGGTCGGCCTTAGGCTCCGCCACCGGGGCCGGGGCGGGTGCAGGTGCGGGCGCGGGCGCCTCGACCACGGGCTTCTTCACCGTCACGGTGGGCGCGGCCTGCGGGCGGATGAAGAGCCACCAGTACATGGCCGCGAAGCCCAGCACGACGAGCGCCGCGGCGATGCCGGCGGCCTTCACGTAGGGGTTCGCGAAGCGCTGCCCCAGGGGGTCGAAGCGGATGTTCTGGCTGGGCACCACGATGGCCGGCGACTTCTCGCGCGGCGCGTCCTCGGTGAGCAGCCCCACCAGCGCCTCGGGGTCGAGCCCCAGGGCGCGCGCGTAGTTGCGCGCGAACCCGCGCAGGAAAGTGCCGCGCGGCAGGCGCGCGTAGTCGCCCACCTCGAGCGCCTCGACCTGCGACACGCTCATGTGCAGGCGCTGCGCCACGTCGGCGCGCGAAAGGCCCTGCCGCTCGCGCTCGGCCGCGAGGATGGCGCCCGGCGAGCTCGGCGCCTCCTTGGCCTCGGGGCTCTCGGAGATCAGGTCGATCACTTGCGGAGCAGCTCGCGGGTCTGGGGCGCGTCGGGGAAGCGGCGGCGCAGCTGCTGCGACATGCTGTCCTCGGCGACCTTGTCGCCCTGGGCGCGCGCGATCTTCACGCCGAGGGCGAGCCCGGAGAGCGTGGGCTCGCCAAGGCGCATGTAGCGGTTGAGGTAGATCTCCGCCTCCTTGAGGTTGCCCTTCTCGAAGAGGATGTCCGCGAGGTTGTAGAGGGCGCCCGCGAGGTCGGGGCGGAAGGTGACGGCGCGGCGCAGGTACTCCTCGGCCTCGTCGTTGCGGCCGTTGATCCGCGCGCACAGCCCGGCGTTGAGGAACGCCTTCTCGGGCGTCGCGTAGAGCGAATCCGCCTGCACTCGGCGCAGGTACTCCATGCCGCGGGGCGCCTCGCCGCGCAGGCACAGGAACCAGCCGTAGTTGTTGAGGACGTCCGGGTCGTTGGGGGCGAGCGAGAGGGCGCGCTCGAACGAGGCGCGCGCCTGGGCGTCCTCGCGAAGCTCCATGAAGACGAGGCCGCGCACGTTGTAGGCCGGGTAGTACTTCGAGTCGTCCTTCTCCGCGAGGCGCGTCTCCTCGAGCGCCACCACGAAGTTGCCGCGCTGGTAGTACTCGCCGGCGAGGGAGGTGTGCAGCTCCGCGCGGCGGCGGGCATCGGCCATGACGCTGTCGGTGACGGTGCGCGTCTCGACGGTGGTCTGGGCGACGCAGCCGGCGAGGAGCGCCGCGGCGACGATGGGCAGGAATCTCATTACGCGGCCTCCCGGTGGATTCGGACCGTGCGCTTGCGCATGCGGTTGACGACCTGGCCGGCCAGCTGGCCGCAGGCCGCGTCGATGTCGTCGCCGCGCGTCTTGCGGATGGTGGCGACGTACCCCGCCTCGACGAGGATGTCCCGGAAGCGCAGCACGGCCTCGGGCTTCGAGCGCGCGAACCCCGATTCCGGGAATGGATTGAACGGGATGAGGTTCAGCTTGCACGGCACGTCGGCCAGCAGCTTCGCGAGCGCGCGGGCCTGCGCGGGGGAATCGTTGACGCCGTCGAGCATCACGTACTCGAAGGTGATGAAGTCGCGCGGGGCGGCCTCGAGGTAGTCCTTGCACGCCGCCAGCAGCTCCGCGATGGGGTAGCTGCGGTTGATCGGCATGATCCGCGAGCGCAGCTCGTCGTCGGGGGCGTGCAGGCTCACGGCAAGCGCCACCGGCAGCTCGTCCTTCAGCCGGCGCAGCTTGTGCACCACGCCGGAGGTGGAGAGCGTGACGCGCCGGCGCGAGAGGCCGTAGGCGTGGTCGTCGAGCATCACCGACATCGCGGCGACCACGTTGTCGAAGTTGTTGAGGGGCTCGCCCATGCCCATCATCACGACGTTGGTGACGGGCTTCGGCGTGGCGCCTTCGGAGGTCGCCTCGAGACGGTACGGCATGCCCTCGCGGGCCATCTCCACGAGCCGCCGGTTCGCCACCCACAGCTGGCCGAGGATCTCCGACACGTTCAGGTCGCGGTTGAAGCCCGAGCGCCCCGTCGAGCAGAACCCGCAGTCGAGCGCGCAGCCCACCTGCGAGGACACGCACAGCGTGCCGCGGTCGTCCTCGGGGATGAACACCGTCTCGATGCCGTTGCCGATGCCCACGTCGAAGAGCCACTTCACCGTGCCGTCGGCGGAGCGGTGCTCGGAGAGGATCGCGGGCGGGCGGACCTCGGCCGTCTCCTCGAGTTTCTCGCGCAGGCTCTTCGCGAGGTCGGTCATCTGGCCGAAGTCGGCGACGCCGCGCTGGTGCACCCAGCGGAACACCTGCTTCGCCCGGAACGGCTTCTCGCCCATCGACGAGAACCAGTCGATGAGCGCCGGGAGCGTGAAGTCGAGCAGGTTGGTGCGCATCGGTGTCGCGGGGAGGCTTCCTAGCGGGAGTAGACCTGGCTCGCCGGGAAGAAGTAGGCGATCTCGACCGCGGCCGTCTCGGGCGCGTCGGAGCCGTGCACGGCGTTGGCGTCGATCGAAGCCGCGAAGTCGGCGCGGATCGTGCCCTTCTCGGCCTTCTTCGGGTCGGTGGCGCCCATGAGGTCGCGGTTCTTCTGGATGGCTTCCTCGCCCTCGAGGACCTGGATCATCACCGGGCCGGAGATCATGAATTCGACGAGGTCCTTGAAGAACGGGCGGGCCTTGTGGACGGCGTAGAAGCCCTCGGCCTCCTGGCGCGACAGGTGGGCCATCCGGGCCGCGATGACCTTGAGGCCGTTGGTCTCGAAACGGGAGTAGATCTTGCCGATCACGTTCTTGGCTACGGCATCGGGCTTGATGATCGACAGGGTGCGCTGAACCGCCATGAAAATCTCCGCTAACTGAATGAAAAGTTTAGCTTTTCATTCTATCACACCCTCCCCCGCCGGACTAGGGGGACAGCTTTTGGGGACGGTTCTCCGGACACGTCCCCAATACCGGTTCCTCAGGGAAGCCAGGTGGGGAGGAGGCCGGCGGTGCCGGGGGCGGCGCGATGGGAGGCGGCGACGCCGATTCCGGGCACCCAGACGAGCAGGTCACCCTCGAAGAGAAGCGGCAGGCGCGGCCGGCGCCAGGCGGGGACGGCGTGCTCCTGCAGGAGGTTCTTGAGCGTGCGGGTAGGGCCGCCGGCGTGCAGGCGGATGCGCTCGCCGCCCTTGCGGGGGGCGAAGCGCCAGCTGCCCGCGGGCACGCGCTCCCTGGCGATCCCCTCGCCCACGGCCTCCCCGAAGCGGACCTCGCCGCGCCCCGGCCCCAGGGCCACGACGCGCTCGCCGTTCCAGTCCACCTCCCAGCCGGCCTCGGCGGGGATGTCCTCCACGACCACCCAGCCGCGGTGCCTCGCGAGCGCCCGCCCGCCATGCCTCAGCAGCAGGCGTGCGTCCTCCCGCGACGACACGAGCTGCCGCGCCATCTCCGCGAGCCGCGCCTCGCCGGGCATGGGGAACCCGCGGGTGGCGAGGAAATGCCGCAGGACATTGGCCCGGCGCGCCTCGTCCAGCGATGCGAGGCCCTCCACCGGGAGCCCGCCGGCGTCCGCGATCCTCGCCGCGTCATCGCGGGCGAGCGAGTCCAGCAGGCCGTTCGCCGCCGCCGCATGCCGCGCCAGCCGCACCAGCGACTCGCGATACTGCGGGAACCGCTCCGCGATGCGCGGCATCACCTGGTGCCGGATGAAATTGCGGCCGAAGTCGGAAACCGCGTTCGACTCGTCGTCGACCCACGCGAGCGCCGCCGCCTTCGCGTGGGCCGCGAGGACCTCGCGAGGCTCCTCGAGCAGCGGCCGCAGCCACGTCACGCCCCCCGCCGCGCGGGCCGGCGCCATTGCCGCGAGCCCCTTCACGCCCGTGCCGCGCAGCGCCTGCAGCAGCACCGTCTCGGCCTGGTCGTCACGATGGTGCGCGAGCGCCACGAAGTCGGTGCCCGCGCTGGCG
>JBBIJT010000198.1:0-4049 GCA_037445795.1 Betaproteobacteria bacterium
GGATGTGCTCGCGCGTCTGCGGCATCGGGCCGTCGGCCGCCGACACCACCAGGATCGCCCCGTCCATCTGCGCCGCGCCCGTGATCATGTTCTTCACGTAGTCGGCATGGCCCGGGCAGTCCACGTGCGCGTAGTGACGGTTGGCCGTCTCGTACTCCACGTGCGCCGTGTTGATCGTGATCCCCCGCGCCTTCTCCTCCGGCGCGTTGTCGATCTGGTCGTAGGCCTTCGCCTCGCCCCCGAACTTCTTCGAAAGCACCGACGTGATCGCCGCCGTCAGCGTCGTCTTCCCGTGGTCCACGTGGCCGATCGTCCCCACGTTCACGTGCGGCTTCGTCCGCTCAAACTTGCCCTTTGCCATGTCGGTTCCTCGTGAAAATCAGGCTGCAGCTTTCTGGTTGATGATCGCTTCGGCGACGTTCTTCGGCGCCTCGGAGTAGTGCTTGAATTCCATCGTGTACGTCGCCCGGCCCTGGGTGGCGGAGCGCAGGGAGGTGGAATAGCCGAACATCTCCGAAAGAGGCACTTCCGCCTTGATCACCTTGCCGCCCCCGGGCATGTCGTCCATGCCCTGCACCATGCCGCGGCGGGAGGACAGGTCGCCCATCACCGTGCCCGCGTAGTCCTCGGGCGTCTCCACCTCGACGGCCATCATCGGCTCGAGGAGCACCGGGTGGGCCTTCCTCATGCCTTCCTTGAAGCCGATCGAGGCCGCCATCTTGAAGGCATTCTCGTTCGAGTCGACCTCGTGGTAGGAGCCGTAGTGCAGCGTCACCTTCACGTCCACGACCGGGTAGCCCGCGAGCACGCCCGCAGGCAGCGTCTCCTTGAGGCCCTTCTCGACCGCGGGGATGTACTCGCGCGGCACCACGCCGCCCTTGATGGCGTCGACGAACTCGAAGCCCTTGCCGGGCTCCTGGGGCTCGATCTTGAGCACCACGTGGCCGTACTGGCCGCGGCCGCCCGACTGCTTGACGAACTTGCCCTCGGCGTCCTCGACGACGCGGCGGATCGTCTCGCGGTAGGCCACCTGGGGCTTGCCCACGCTCGCCTCCACGCCGAACTCGCGGCGCATGCGGTCGACGATGATCTCCAGGTGCAGCTCGCCCATGCCGGCGATGATGGTCTGGCCGCTCTCCTCGTCCGTGCGCACGCGGAAGGACGGGTCCTCCTGCGCGAGGCGGTTGAGGGCGATGCCCATCTTCTCCTGGTCGGCCTTGGTCTTGGGCTCCACGGCCTGCGAGATCACCGGCTCGGGGAAGACCATGCGCTCGAGGATGATCACGTTGTCGGGGTTGCAGAGGGTGTCGCCCGTCGTGGCCTCGCGAAGGCCCACGGCCGCCGCGATGTCGCCCGCGCGCACTTCCTTGATCTCCTCGCGCTGGTTCGCGTGCATCTGCAGGATGCGGCCGATGCGCTCCTTCTTCATCTTGACCGGGTTGTAGATCGTGTCGCCGGAATTCACCACGCCCGAATAGACGCGGAAGAAGATGAGCTGGCCCACGAAGGGGTCGGTCATGATCTTGAAGGCGAGGCCGGCGAAAGGCTCCTCGTCCGAGGCCTTGCGGCTGCCCTGGCTTCCGTTCTCGAGCTCGCCCGTGACCGGCGGGATGTCCGTCGGCGCGGGCATGTACTCGATCACCGCGTCGAGCATCGCCTGCACGCCCTTGTTCTTGAAGGCGGAGCCGCAGAGCATCGGGACGATCTCGCCCGCGATGGTGCGGCTGCGCAGGCCGGCCTTGATCTCCTCCACGGAGAGGTCGCCGTCCTCGAGGTACTTGTTCATGAGGGTCTCGTTCGCCTCGGCGGCGCTCTCGACCATCTTCTCGCGCCACGACTTGGCGTCGTCCAGGAGCTCGGCCGGGATCTCGCGCAGCTCGAACTTCATGCCCTGGGAGCCCTCGTCCCAGTAGATGGCCTTCATGCGCACGAGGTCGATGACGCCCTGGAAGTTCTCCTCGGCGCCGATGGGCACCTGGATGGGCACGGGGTTCGCCTTCAGGCGCGACTTCATCTGGTCGTAGACCTTGAAGAAGTTGGCGCCGGTGCGGTCCATCTTGTTCACGAACGCGAGGCGGGGAACGCCATACTTGTTGGCCTGGCGCCACACCGTCTCGGACTGCGGCTGCACGCCGCCCACCGCGCAGTACACCATGCACGCGCCGTCGAGCACGCGCATGGAGCGCTCCACCTCGATCGTGAAGTCGACGTGGCCCGGGGTGTCGATGATGTTGATGCGGTGCTCGGGGAGGTTCGCGTCCATCCCCTTCCAGAAGCAGGTCGTGGCGGCCGACGTGATCGTGATGCCGCGCTCGCGCTCCTGCTCCATCCAGTCCATGACGGTCGCGCCGTCGTGAACCTCGCCCATCTTGTGGGAGACGCCGGTGTAGAAGAGGATGCGCTCCGTGGTCGTGGTCTTGCCGGCGTCGATGTGCGCCGAGATCCCGATGTTCCGGTAGCGTTCGATGGGTGTCTTGCGGGCCACGGTGTGCTTTCTGTCTTCTCGTGCCGGCGGACCGCTTGTGGCGGCCGGCGGCGGATTGTCTCGTCTAGAAGCGGTAGTGCGCGAACGCCTTGTTCGCCTCCGCCATGCGGTGCACTTCCTCGCGCTTCTTCACGGCGCCGCCGCGGCCTTCCGCGGCCTCCATCAGCTCGTTGGCCAGGCGCTGGCCCATGCTCTTCTCGCCGCGCTTGCGGGCGGCCTCGCGCAGCCAGCGCATGGCGAGCGCCGTGCGGCGGATGGGGCGGACCTCCACGGGCACCTGGTAGTTGGCGCCGCCGACGCGGCGGCTCTTCACCTCGACCATCGGCTTCACGTTGTTGATGGCCGCGCCGAAGACCTCGAACGGATCCTTGCCCGACTTCTTCTGGATCTGGTCGAGCGCGCCGTACATGATCCGCTCGGCCACGCTCTTCTTGCCGCGGGTCATCAGCACGTTGATGAACTTCGCGACTTCCTCGCTCTTGAACTTCGGATCCGGCAGGATCTCGCGCTTCGGGACTTCTCTGCGGCGGGGCATGGTGACTTATTCCCTTGAAAAGATTGGTGTTACGCGGCCTTGGGCGGATGTCCGGCCTAGGCGGCCTTCGGCCGCTTGGCGCCGTACTTCGAGCGCGACTGCTTGCGGTCCTTCACGCCGGCGGTGTCGAGGCTGCCGCGCACCATGTGGTAGCGCACGCCCGGGAGGTCCTTCACGCGACCGCCGCGGATCAGCACGACCGAGTGCTCCTGCAGGTTGTGGCCCTCGCCGCCGATGTAGCTGATGACCTCGTAGCCGTTGGTGAGGCGCACCTTGGCCACCTTCCGAAGCGCCGAGTTCGGCTTCTTCGGGGTCGTGGTGTACACGCGCGTGCAGACCCCGCGTTTCTGGGGGCTGCCACCCAGCGCGGGCACCTTGCTCTTGGTGACGGCCTTCTGGCGCGGCTTGCGAAGCAACTGATTGATCGTGGGCATGTTTTTCGTCCGCTCAATTGTCTGGGCCCCCTCGCGGAAGCCCGATTCCGGCGCCCCCAAAGGGAAATAGGCACCGGAAAAAAGCTCTCAAGTTTAGGGGTTTAGGTCATTCCAGTCAAGCAACCTGCTCGCTGCCGACGTCCGCCTCGTCCAGGGAGAAGCCGAAGGACGAGCTCGCGTCCGCCCCGCCGTCGCGCTTGCGGGTCGAGTGGTAGGCGAGGCCCGTGCCCGCCGGGATGAGGCGCCCGACGATGACGTTCTCCTTGAGGCCGCGCAGGTCGTCCTTCTTGCCCATGATCGCGGCCTCGGTGAGGACGCGGGTGGTCTCCTGGAAGGAGGCCGCCGAGATGAACGAGTCGGTGGAAAGCGAGGCCTTGGTGATCCCGAGGAGCATGTAGTCGAAGGCGGCGGGGGTCTTGCCGTCGGCCCGGACCCGGTCGTTCTCGGCCAGGACCTCGGCGCGCTCGACCTGCTCCCCGGTGATGAAGCGGGAGTCGCCCGGGGCGGCGATCTGGACCCGGCGCAGCATCTGCCGGACGATCACCTCGATGTGCTTGTCGTTGATCTTCACGCCCTGCAGGCGGTAGACGTCCTG
>JBBIJT010000199.1:0-4016 GCA_037445795.1 Betaproteobacteria bacterium
CTGCGCGCCGACCGCCAGCCCGAGTTCACGCAGGTCGACATCGAGACCTCGTTCCTCTCCGAGCGCGAGATCCAGGACATCATGGAGGGCCTCGTGCGCCACGTGTTCAAGCGCGTGCTCAACGTGGACCTGCCGGAGTTCCCGCGCCTCACCTACGCCGAGGCGATGTCAAGGTACGGCAGCGACAAGCCCGACCTTCGCGTGAAGCTCGAGCTCACCGAGCTCACGGACCTCATGAAGGGCGTGGACTTCAAGGTCTTCCGCCAGGCGGCGGAGCTGCCCGACGGACGCGTGGCCGCGCTGCGCGTGCCCGGCGGCAGCGCCGCGTTCACGCGCAAGGAGCTCGACGACCTCGCGCCCTTCGTCGCCATCTACGGCGCCAAGGGCCTCGCCTACATCCGCGTGAACGACCGCACGAAGCCGAACGAGGAGGGCCTGCAGTCGCCCATCGTCAAGTTCTTCAAGCCCGACCAGCTCGCGGCCATCCTCGAGCGCACCGGCGCGCAGGACGGCGACGTGATCTTCTTCGGCGCCGACCGGCGCAAGGTCGTGAACGACGCCATGGGGGCGCTGCGCGTTAAGGTGGGCCACGGCAAGGGCCACGCCGAGGCCGGGTGGCGGCCGCTGTGGGTCGTCGACTTCCCCGCCTACGAGTACGACGAGGAAGGCAAGCGCTGGCTCGCCGCGCACCATCCGTTCACGAGCCCGAAGGACGAGCACGTGGCGCTCATGGACACCGATCCGGGCAAGGTGCTCGCCAAGGCGTACGACATCGCGCTGAACGGCTGGGAGATCGGCGGCGGCTCGGTGCGGATCCACCGCGCGGAGGTGCAGGCGAAGCAGTTCAAGACGCTGGGCATCTCCGACGAGGACGCGCGCGCCAAGTTCGGCTTCCTGCTCGACGCGCTCTCCTACGGCGCGCCGCCGCACGGCGGCATCGCGTTCGGCTTCGACCGCATGGTGGCCATGATGGCGGGCGTCGACCAGATCCGCGACGTGATCGCCTTCCCGAAGACGCAGCGCGGGCAGGACCTCATGGTCGAGACCCCGAGCCCGGTGACCGAGCGCCAGCTGCGGGACCTCCATATCAAGCTGAGGAACGCGGGGACGGCGGCATGACCATCGCCCTCATCGCGCACGGGGGCGCCGGCAAGTGGCGCCCCGGTTCCGACGACGACGCCATCGAGGGGCTGCGAGCGGCGGTGGAGGCCGGCCGTGCCATCCTCGCCGGCGGCGGCAGCGCCCTGGACGCCGTGTGCGCGACGGTCGTGAGCCTCGAGGACAACCCCATCTACAACGCGGGCACCGGGGCGGTCCTCAACTTCGACGGATTCTGCGAGCTGGACGCCTGCGTGATGGAGAGCCGGGGGTCGCGCGTGGGGGCCGTCTCCGGCCTGCAGCGGGTGCGCAACCCCATCCTCGTGGCGCGCAAGGTCATGGAAGAGACGGACCACGTGATGCTCACGGGCGACGGCGCGCAGCGTTTCGCGCGCGTCATGGGCTTCCCCGACCACGACCCGGTGACGCCGGAGCGGCGCGCGGACTGGTTCGACAAGAGGAACCGGATCGACGAGGTGCTGGGCGAGCGGGCGCTGCGCATGCGGCGCTTCCTCAAGGACCACCCCGAGTACGCCGGCGGAACCGTGGGCGCCGCGGCGGTCGACTCGAGCGGCACGCTGGCAGCCGCCACCTCGACCGGTGGTGTCACGCTCAAGATGGTGGGGCGCGTCGGCGACTCGCCCGTGCCCGGCGCCGGCAACTACGCGTGCGCGCGCATGGCCGCCTCCGCCACCGGCACCGGGGAGTTCGTGCTGCGCTCGCTCGCGACTCGCGCGATCGCCGAGCGCATGGAGCACGGCGAGAGCCTCGCCGACTCGATGGCCGCCGTCCTCGCGCGCCTGGGCGAGGACTACGACGCGGACGTCGGGCTCATCGCAGTGGACGAGCATGGGCTACCGGTCGCGATGCACCGCACGAAGGACATGCCCCACGCCCACTTCTCGGGCGACGGCCCCGTGGTCTCGCGCATGCGGGTCTAGCCGCTTGGCGAAACCGCACAAGATCCCGGTCTCCGCGCTGGTCGTCGTCTACACGCCGGCCCTCGACGTGCTGCTCATCGAGCGCGCCGACCGTCCGGGCTTCTGGCAGAGCGTCACCGGAAGCCAGGATCCCGGCGAGACCCTCGCCGAGACGGCGGCCCGGGAAGTCGCCGAGGAGACGGGGATCGACGCCGCGAGGTACCCGCTCGCCGACTGGAACGTGCGCAACGTCTACGAGATCTACGCGGTCTGGCGCCACCGCTACGCGCCCGGCGTCACGCACAACACGGAGCACGTCTTCGGCCTGCGCGTGCCGGAGCGTCTGGAGGTGAAGCTTGCGCCCGCGGAACACCTGCGCCACCGGTGGCTTCCCTGGCGGGAGGCGGCGAACGAAGTATTCTCCTGGAGCAACCGGCAGGCGATACTGATGCTTCCCGAGAAGGACGCCACCCTCGCACGCGTTGCCGCGCCATGAAGCCCGCCGCCGATCCCGCCCTCACCGTCGTCACCTACAACATCCACAAGGGCTTCTCCGCGCTCAACCGGCGCCTGGTGGTGCACGAGATGCGCGAGCGCCTGCATTCGCTCGAGGCGGACGTGGTGTTCCTCCAGGAGGTGCAGGGCGCGCACCACCGCCATGCGCGGCGGCACGCCGCGTGGCCCGAAGCCGCGCAGCACGAGTTCCTGACGCACGAGGGCGGCCATGCGGCGTACGGCATGAACGCCACCTACCAGGACGGCCACCACGGAAACGCGATCGTGAGCCGGTTCCCGATCGTGAAGTCGGAGAACATCGACATCTCGCACCACCGCCTCGAAAGCCGCGGGCTCCTGCACTGCGAGATGGCCGTGCCCGGATGGAAGGGGACGCTGCACTGCATCAACGTCCACCTGGGCCTCTGGGCGAGGAGCCGCCGCTTCCAGCTCGAGTGGCTGTGCCACCGCATCCACGACGCGGTCCCGGAAGGCGCGCCGCTGGTGGTGGCCGGGGACTTCAACGACTGGCGCGGCACGGCGACCGAGGTGCTCGAGCGCGAGCTCGGCGCCGTGGAGGTGTTCGAGCGCGCGCTGGGCCGTCACGCGAGGAGCTTTCCCGCGCGCCTTCCGCTTCTCGCGCTGGATCGCATCTACGTGCGCGGGCTGAGGGTGGGCGCGGCGGAGCGCCTCGCGGGCGGACCGTGGTCCCGCCTCTCCGACCACGCGGCGCTCGCCGCGCGCCTGTCGCTCTGAGCGCGCGCCCGGGGGCAAAGTGAGGCCCGTCGCCGGCAACCGCGTGACGCTCCTCCGCAACGGCGCCGAGTTCTTCCCGGCGCTGGTCGCCGCGATCGATTCCGCCTCGGAGGACGTCCGCGTCGAGACCTACATCTTCGCCGACGACCCGGCGGGACGCGAGGTGGCCGAGGCGCTCATGCGCGCGGCGCGGCGCGGCGCGAGCGTGCGGCTGATGATCGACGGGTTCGGCTCGCGGGAGCTCCCGACGGCTTTCGTCGACGAGCTGCGCGTGTCGGGGGTGGTCGTCCAGCGATTCCGGCCCGAGCGCGGCTGGTTCTCCTTCCGCAGGAGCCGCCTGCGCCGGCTGCACCGCAAGATCGCCCTCATCGACGCGCGCGTTGGCTTCGTGGGCGGGATCAACATCCTCGACGACCATTCCGGCCTGGAGGTCCGCCATCCGCGCTACGACTACGCCGTGCGCGTCGAGGGCCCCCTGCTCGCGGAGATCTACCCAGTCGTCCACCGGCTGTGGTGGCTGGTGGCCGCGCTCGCGCGAAAGGAGCGCCAGCCCGGCTTCCGGCCGCCGGCCGTGAACCCCGGGCCGGCCGGGGACACCACGGCGGCGTTCGTGTACCGGGACAACTTCGGCCATCGCCACGACATCGAGGCCATGTACCTGGAGGGCATCCGCGCCGCGCGGCGGGAGATCCTCATCGCCTGCGCCTACTTCATGCCCGGCTGGCGCGTGCGGCACGCCCTCATGGA
>JBBIJT010000200.1:0-3728 GCA_037445795.1 Betaproteobacteria bacterium
GCCAGGTCGAGGCCCAGCTCGCGGGCGTGCCGGCGCACCGACGGCGAAGCGACGGGCTTCGCGGCGGGGTTGGGCGCGGGGTGCGTCACGGCGGGCGCTACCGGCGGCGCCGGTTGCGCGGCGGTGGCCGCGCTTTCGCCCGCGAGGTCCGTGGCGAGGCGAAGGAGCTCGCTTCCCACGGCGAGCTTGTCGCCCGGCTTCCCGCCCAGCGAGAGCACGCGTCCCGCGGCCGGCGACGGCACCTCGACGGTCGCCTTGTCCGTCATCAGGTCGGCGACGGGCTGGTCCGCCTCCACCGTGTCCCCGGGCCCGACGTGCCAGGCGACGACCTCCACCTCCGCGATGCCTTCGCCGATGTCCGGCACCTTCACGACATGAGCACCCATCTAGGCCTCCATCACGCGCCTGAGCGCCGCCCCCACGCGGTCCGGGCCGGGGAAGTAGGCCCACTCCTGCGCGTGCGGGTACGGCGTGTCCCACCCGGTCACCCGCTCGATGGGCGCCTCGAGGTGGTAGAAGCAATGCTCCTGCACCAGCGCCGCGAGCTCGGCGCCGAAGCCGCTGGTGCGCGTGGCCTCGTGCACGATTACGCACCGGCCGGTTCGCGAAACCGAGCGCACGATGGTGTCGAGGTCCAGGGGCCAGAGGCTGCGCACGTCGATGATCTCGGCGTCGACGCCCGTCTCGCGCGCGGCGGCCTCCGCCACCCAGACCATCGTGCCGTAGGTGAGCACGGTGAGGGCGTTGCCGGGGCGGAGCACCGCGGCGGACTCGAGCGGCACGATGTAGTGGCCTTCGGGCACCTGCGCGAGCGGGTTGTCGGACCACGGGACCAGCGGGCGGTCGTGGTGGCCGTCGAAGGGGCCGTTGTAGAGGCGCTTGGGCTCGAAGAAGATCACCGGGTCGTCGCACTCGATCGCGGCGATGAGCAGGCCCTTGGCGTCGTAGGGGTTCGACGGCATCACCGTGCGCAGGCCGCAGACGTGCGTGAAGAGCGCCTCGGGGCTCTGGCTGTGGGTCTGGCCGCCGTAGATGCCGCCGCCGCAGGGCATGCGGATCGTGATGGGCGCCGTGAAGTCGCCCGCCGAGCGGTAGCGCAGCCGCGCCGCGCCCGAGACGATCTGGTCGTAGCCCGGATAGACGTAGTCGGCGAACTGGATCTCCGCCACCGGCCGCAGCCCGTAGGCGCCCATGCCGATCGCCACGCCCACGATCCCGCCCTCCGCGATGGGCGTGTCGAAGACCCGCGACGCGCCGTACTTCGCCTGCAGGCCGTCGGTGCAGCGGAACACGCCGCCGAAGTAGCCCACGTCCTCGCCGAACACGACGACGTCCGCGTCGCGGCCGAGCGCGACGTCCATCGCCGAGCGGATCGCCTGGATCATCGTCATCGCGGTCATCGCGAGCCCCCCGCCTGCTCGCGCTGCCGGCGAAGGTGCGCGGGCACCTCCTTGTAGACGTCCTCGAACATCGAGGAGGTGTCGTGGACGTGGCCCGAGGCGAGCGTTCCGTATCCCTCCGCTTTCTTCTGTGCCGCGAGGACCGTCTCCTCGGCCTGCGTCGTGGCGCGGGCGTGCTCCTCGTCCGACCAGGCGCCGATGGCGACGAGGTGCTTCCTGAGCCGCGCGACGGGGTCGCCGAGCGGGAAGTGCTCCCATTCGTCGGCGGGGCGGTACTTCGACGGATCGTCGGAGGTGGAGTGCGCCCCGGCGCGGTAGGTGATCCACTCGACGAGGGTCGGGCCCAGGCCGCGCCGCGCCCGCTCGGTGGCCCAGCGCGAAACGGCGAGCACCGCGAGGAAGTCGTTTCCGTCGGCCCGCAGCGACGCGATCCCGTTGCCCACGCCGCGCGTGGCGAACGTGGCCGCCTCGCCCCCGGCGATGCCCTGGAACGACGAGATGGCCCACTGGTTGTTGACGATGTTGAGGATCACCGGCGCGCGGTAGACGGCGGCGAACGTGAGGGCGTTGTGGAAGTCGGCCTCCGCCGTGGACCCGTCGCCGATCCACGCCGAGGCGACGCGCGTATCGCCCTTGATCGCGGAGGCCATCGCCCAGCCGACGGCCTGGATGTACTGGGTGCCGAGGTTGCCCGCGATGGAATAGAAGCCGTGCGCCTTCGAGGAGTACATCACGGGCAGCTGCCGGCCCTTGATCGGGTCGCGCTCGTTGGAGAAGAGCTGGCACATCATGTCGGCGAGCGGGTAGCCGCGCGCGACGAGGATCCCCTGCTGCCGGTAGGTGGGGAAGCACATGTCGTCGGGCCGCAGCGCCAGGGCCTGGCCGATGCCGATGGCCTCCTCGCCCAGGCTCTGCATGTAGAAGGAGATCTTCTTCTGCCGCTGCGCCACGAGCATGCGGGCGTCGAAGGCGCGCGTCAGGAGCATCGCGCGAAGGCCGGCGCGCAGCAGCTCCGGGTCCGCCTTCGGGTCCCAGGGCCCCAGGGCCCGGCCCTCGTCGTCGAGCACGCGCACGAGGAGGTCGACGACGTCCTCCGTCTCCACGGGCCGCACGTCCACCGGCGGACGCCGCACCGCGCCGGCTGGCGAGAGCTTGAGGTACGAGAAGTCCGTCTCGCGGCCCGGCCGCCCGGATGGCTCTGGCACGTGCAGCTTCAGCGGGGGGTAGTCGCTCATCGCTCCTCGCTCCTCCTTGAGGGGACAGGTTGCTTCGTGCTGCGCACTCGGGCAGCAACCAGTCCCCGTGCTAATGGGCAGCCCAGTCGAGGATCACCTTGCCGCTCTGCCCGGAGAGCATCGCCGCGAAGCCGGCCTCGTAGTCGTCGACGGAAAAGTGGTGCGTGATGATCGGCGAGAGGTCGAGCCCGCTCTGCAGCATTGCCACCATCTTGTACCAGGTCTCGAACATCTCGCGGCCGTAGATGCCGCGGATCTCGAGGCCCTTGAAGATCACCTGGTTCCAGTCGATGGCCATGCCCGGCGGCGGGATGCCCAGCAGCGCCACCTTGCCGCCGTGGTTCATGTGCTCGAGCATCTGGGCGAAGGCCTGCGGGGACCCCGACATCTCCATCCCGACGTCGAAGCCCTCGGTCATGCCGAGGTGCTCCATCACCCCGCGCAGGCTCTCGCGGCCCACGTTCACGGCGCGGGTGGCCCCCATCTTCGCGGCGAGGCCCAGGCGGTAGTCGTTCACGTCGGTGATCACGACGTGGCGCGCGCCCACGTGGCGGGCGATGGCGGCGGCCATGATGCCGATGGGCCCGGCGCCGGTGATGAGCACGTCCTCGCCCACGAGGTTGTAGGCGAGCGCGGTGTGGGTGGCGTTGCCGAACGGGTCGAAGATCGCAGCGAGGTCGTCGGAGATGTCGTCCGGGATCCGGAACGCGTTGAAGGCCGGGATCACCAGGTACTCGGCGAAGGCCCCCTCGCGGTTCACGCCCACGCCCACGGTGTTGCGGCACAGGTGGCGGCGGCCGGCCCGGCAATTGCGGCAGAAGCCGCAGGTGATGTGGCCCTCGCCCGAGGCGCGGTCGCCGATCCTGAAGCCGCGCACCTCCACGCCCATCTCGACGATCTCGCCGACGTACTCGTGGCCCACGTGCATGGGCACGGGGATCGTCTTCTGCGCCCAGTCGTCCCACTTCCAGATGTGCACGTCGGTGCCGCAGATGGCGGTCTTGCGGATGCGGATCATCACGTCGTTGTGCCCCACCTCGGGCTTCTTCACGCGGGTGAGCGTGAGCCCGGGGGCGCGTTCCAGCTTCGCGAG
>JBBIJT010000201.1:0-3725 GCA_037445795.1 Betaproteobacteria bacterium
GGCCACCTCGCGGCGCACGAGGTACGCCTCGCGGGCGATGGCCATGTCCTCGAGGAACCACGGCAGCTCCTCCAGCGTGATGGCCTGCGCCGCGTCCACCAGCGCGCGCCGCGGCTCGGGGTGCATGTCGACGAGCACCATGTTGGCGCCGGCGACGACGCCCTGCGCGGCGACGTGGAAGACGTCCGGGATGCCCTCGGGAGAGGCGTCGTGCGTGCCCACGGAATGCGAGGGGTCCACGCACACGGGCATGCGCGTGAGGCGCTTGACGGCGGGCACGTGGCCGAAGTCCACGAGGTTGCGGTGCGGGTCGCCGAAGTTCGTCTTCATGCCGCGCAGGCAGAACACGATGTCGCGGTTGCCCTCGCTCGCCACGTACTCCGCCGCGAGGAGCGACTCGTGCAGCGTGATGCCGAAGCCGCGCTTCAGGAGGATGGGGAATTCGCGCTGGCTGCCGACGGTCTTCAGCAGCTCGAAGTTCTGCGTGTTGCGGGTGCCGATCTGCAGCATCACGCCCGTGGGGTTGCCCGTGAGATGCAGCGCCTGCCGGATCTCCTCCACGTGCTCGTCGTGCGTGACCTCCATCGAGATCACGCGGATCTCGTGCTTGCCCGCGAGCTCGAAGACGTAGGGCAGGCACTGCCGGCCGTAGCCCTGGAAGGAGTACGGGCTGGTGCGCGGCTTGTAGGCGCCCATGCGCGCGCAGCGCTGGCCGGCATCGCGGAGGGCGGCGAAGACCGCTTCCACGTTTTCGCGCGTGTCCACCGCGTTGAGGCCGGCCACGACGTGGAAGGAATCCTGGTCGAAGGAGACGCCCTGGTAGTCGAAGCGGATGGACTCCTCGTTGCCGGGGCGGCGGCCGAGGACGCGGAACTCGTCGGTCTTGGACATGGGGGAGTGATGCTAGCAGCAAACCCTAAGGTCTACTCCCCCCTTGCGAGACGCCGCTTCCTCACTCCCTCCGCCAGCGTATCGAGCAGCCGCACCGTGTCCTCCCACCCGATGCACGCGTCGGTGATGGAGACGCCGTGCTCGAGGGGCTTGCCGGCCAAGAGGTCCTGGCGGCCGGGCCGGAGGTTGCTCTCGACCATCACGCCCATGATGCGGTCGTCGCCCGCGGCCACCTGGGCGGCCACGTCGGCGCCCACGTCCATCTGGCGCTGGTACTGCTTGGACGAGTTGGCGTGCGAGAAGTCGATCATGAGGTGCGGCGCGAGGCCCGCGGCCGCGAGGTCCCGGGCGGCCGCCTCGACGCTCGCGGCATCGTAGTTGGGCGCCTTGCCGCCGCGCAGGATCACGTGGCAGTCCTCGTTGCCGACGGTCTCGAAGATGGCCGCCTGCCCCGTCTTGGTCATGCCCATGAAGGCGTGCGGCGCGGCGGCGGCGCGAAGGGCGTCCACCGCCACCTTCACCGAGCCGTCGGTGCCGTTCTTGAAGCCCACGGGGCAGGACAGGCCGGAAGCGAGCTGGCGGTGCGACTGCGACTCCGTCGTGCGCGCGCCGATGGCGCCCCACGCGATGAGGTCCGAGGTGTACTGGGGCGAGAGGAGGTCCAGGAACTCCGTGCCGCAGGGCAGGCCCAGGCGGTTCACTTCCAGCAGCAGCTTCCGCGCGAGACGCAGCCCCTCGTTCATGGCGAAGCTGCCGTCGAGGTGCGGGTCGTTGATGAACCCCTTCCAGCCCACGGTGGTGCGCGGCTTCTCGAAGTACACGCGCATCACGACGAGGAGGTCGCCCTCCAGCCGCCGGCCCTGCTCCGCGAGGCGCCTCGCGTACTCCATGGCGGCGTCGTACTCGTGGATGGAACACGGGCCCACCACTGCCACGAGCCGGTCGTCGGCCCCGTGCAGCACTCGGTGGATGCCCTGCCGGGCGCTGCCGACGGTGGCGAGCGCGGCGGAATCCACCGGCAGCTCCTCGCCCAGCAGCTGCGGCGCGATGAGGGCGCGGACGTTGGAGATCCGTAGGTCGTCGGTACGCCCGATGACGGTCACGGGGGTCGGGCTGCCCGCGTCGCGAGCCTGCCCATCGTCGCCTGGTGAGCGGCCGGGTCCCTTTCTCATTCCTGCGGCACCTCCGCGATCACGCGCCGCTGCCGGACGGCCGCGGCCAGCGTGTCGAGCACCTTCACCGTGTCGTCCCAGCCGAGGCAGGCGTCCGTGATGGAGACGCCGTATTCCAGCGCCTTTCCGGGCACGAGGTCCTGGCGGCCGGGGTTCAGGTGGCTCTCCACCATGACGCCGACGATGCGCGTCTCGCCGCGGCCGATCTGGCCGGCCACGTTGTCGGCCACCTCGACCTGCTTCTGGTATTGCTTGGACGAATTGGCGTGCGAGAAGTCGATCATGAGGTGCTGCGCGAGGCCGGCGGCGGCGAGGTCCTTGCACGCCGCGTCCACGCTCGCCGCGTCGTAGTTGGTGGCCTTGCCGCCGCGCAGGATCACGTGGCAGTCCTCGTTGCCGGCCGTCTTGAACACCGCCACGTGGCCGCTCTTGGTGACCGAGATGAAGTGGTGGCGCGCGTTGGCGGCCTTGATGGCGTCCACCGCGATGCGGATGTTGCCGTCGGTGCCGTTCTTGAAGCCGACGGGGCACGACAGGCCCGAGGCGAGCTGGCGGTGCGACTGCGACTCGGTCGTGCGCGCGCCGATGGCGCCCCACGAGATGAGGTCGGCGATGTACTGCGGCGAGATGAGGTCGAGGAATTCCGTGCCGCAGGGCACGCCCAGGTTGTTGATGTCGAGGAGCAGGCTCCGCGCGAGGCGCAGCCCCTCGTTCATGTCGAAGGTGTCGTTCAGGTGCGGGTCGTTGATGAGGCCCTTCCACCCGACGGTGGTGCGCGGCTTCTCGAAGTACACGCGCATCACGACGAGGAGCTCGGCGGCCAGGCGCTTGCGCTCGGCCTGGAGGCGCGCGGCGTACTCGCGCGCGGCCTTGAGGTCGTGGATGGAACACGGGCCGACCACCACGAGGAGGCGGTCGTCGGCGCCGCGCAGGATGTCGTGGATGCCCTGGCGCGCCTCGAAGGTCACGCGCTCCGTCTCGTCGGTGGCGGGCAGCTCGCGCATCACCTGCATGGGGGCGAGGAGCTCGTCACCCTGCTCGATGCGGACGTCGTCGGTGCGGTAGTGGGTCATGGTCTCTTGCGGGTCGCAGAAAACAAAAACCGCCAGGTTCGGGCTGGCGGTTTCTTCGGAATCCTGACGCTTCGTGGGACCGCGCTAGTTTCTCCCGACCGCCCGGGGCGTGGGAAACCAGTAACGGAAGAAACACGCGGCGGAGCGATTCATGGGCGGGTATCCTACCACATCCCGCGGTGCCGGACACCGCGCCAGACACCGCGACTCCATGCGTCCCTTCGCCTTCGCCCTCGCCCTTTTCGCTCCCGCGGCGATCGCCGCCTCCGTCGCGGGCGACCCCGGGCCGCGCGAGTTCTCCCACGCGCTGAAGGCCGGCGGCATCGCGGAGGAGTGCCTGCGCCTCGAGGCCGGCCGCAGCCGCACGTTCGAGTGGGCCTCGGACGCGCCGGTCGACTTCAACATCCACTTCCACAAGGGCGACCAGGTCGCCTACCCCGTGAAGGCGGACGGCCAGCGGAAGGGCCGCGGCCGCTTCACCGCCTCGGCCGGCGAGGACTACTGCTGGATGTGGACCGCCAGGGACGCCGCCAGGGTCACCGGCAAGCTCGGCCCCGAGGACTAGGGACAGGTTCTGGGGACGGTTCTC
>JBBIJT010000202.1:0-3694 GCA_037445795.1 Betaproteobacteria bacterium
GAGCCTCGCGCACCCACAGCACCCACCTCTATCGGCTGTAACTTGTTAAAGAGCGACGGGCTTCCCTTGCCGAGCAAGATGCCAGTAGGGATTGGTTGCGGGGGCAGGATTTGAACCTGCGACCTTCGGGTTATGAGCCCGACGAGCTGCCAGACTGCTCCACCCCGCGCCCGATTTCGACCCCGGTTCGTGAAAACCAAGCGTCGAGAGGTGAAATTATGGCATCTTCCGGTTTTTCGCGCAACCGGAAACGCGCCGCGGGCCCCACTGCCCGCACCCAACTCGAGTGAAATCAAGGAGGTAGCCGATTGTCCCCGAGCGACTGGCAACTCCTGCAGGCCATAGCCATCGGTTCCCTGGTGGCGTGGGCGAGCGGCCTGCGCCTCTACCTGGTCGTGTTCGTCCTCGGCCTCGCCGCCCACCAGGGCTACCTCGCGCTTCCCGGCGGCCTCGAGGTGCTCTCCCACCGATGGGTCATCGCCGCCGCCGGCATGCTGCTCGCGGTCGAGTTCCTGGCCGACAAGATCCCCGGGGTCGACAGCGCCTGGGACGCCCTGCATACCTTCATCCGC
Organism: Betaproteobacteria bacterium; assembly: GCA_037445795.1. Taxonomy (GTDB): domain Bacteria; phylum Pseudomonadota; class Gammaproteobacteria; order Burkholderiales; family Usitatibacteraceae; genus FEB-7. Next base: position 573 of record JBBIJT010000202.1, read on the forward strand.
ATTCCCGCCGGCGCCCTTCTCGCCGCCGGAGCGGCGGGCAACGACCTCACCGCCCTGACCGTGGCCGCGGGCCTGCTCGGGGGCTCGATCACCGCGGGGACGCATCTCGCGAAGGCCGGCGGCCGCGCGGCACTCAACCTGTCGCCGGAGCCCCTGTCCAACTGGATCGCGTCGTTCACGGAGGATGCCCTCGTGCTCGGCGGCATCTGGGTGGCGCTGAACTACCCCGCCGTCTTCCTCGCTTCGCTGGCGGTGTTCATCGTGTTCGCCACGTGGTTCGTGATCGCCTTCGCGCAGTTCGTCCGCCGGCGGCTCTCGCGCCCGGCCGTGGCGGCCGTCCCCGCCCCTTAGGCGGGGCGGCGCTCGATCAGCGCCTGGGCGAGCGTGCCGGCGTCCACGTGCTCGATCTCCCCGCCCACCGGCAGCCCGCGCGCGATCCGCGTCACGGTGATGCCCTTGCAGTCCAGCATCTCGGACACGTAGTGCGCGGTCGCCTCGCCCTCCACGGTGAAGTTCGTGGCGAGGATCACCTCCTTCACGACGCCGTCGGTGGCCCGGCGCAGTAGCCGGTCGAGGTGGATCTCGCGCGGCCCGATGCCGTCGAGCGGCGACAGCCGCCCCATCAGGACGAAGTAGAGGCCGCCGTAGCTCTGCGTCTGCTCCATCATCAGCAGGTCGCCGGGCGACTCCACCACGCAAAGCAGGGAGGGATCGCGGCGCGGCGAGGAGCACGCCTCGCAGACCTCGGCTTCCGTGAACGTGTTGCAGCGCGCGCAGTGGCGAATGCGGCGCAGCGACTCCCCGAGGGCCGCTCCCAGCCGCGCGGCGCCCTCGTGGTCGCGCTGCAGCAGGTGGTAGGCCATCCGCGTGGCGGACTTCGGGCCCACGCCCGGCAGGCAGCGAAGCGCCTGGATCAGCTCGTCGAGCGAGTCGGGCGTGCGCATCGCTTCTCGGCGCGGATCAGAACGGGAGCTTCATGCCGGGCGGCAGGTTCATGCCCGCCGAGAAGCCCGCCATCTTTTCCTGCGTCGTCGCGTCGGCCTTGCGCGCCGCGTCGTTGAAGGCCGCGGCCACGAGGTCCTCGAGCATGTCCTTGTCCTCGCCGAGCAGGCTCGGGTCGATCGTCACGCGCTTCACGGCGTGCTTGCAGGTCATCACCACCTTCACGAGCCCGGCGCCCGACTGGCCCTCGACCTCGAGCGACTCGAGGCTCTCCTGGACCTTGCGCATGTTCTCCTGCATCTGCTGCGCCTGTTTCATCAGCGCACCCAGCCCGCCTTTCATCATGACTTGCCTCTCCTGTTTTCGGTGCCTTCGGAATCCTTGTCTCCCGCCGGGCGCACGGACGAGGCGACGACCTGCGCCCCCATGCCCTCCACCAGGTCGCGTACGAACGGGTCGCTCTCGAGCGCGGACATGGCCCCATCGAGCTTCTTCTGCGCCTCCACGCCGCGCACCGCCGCCACGCTCTGGCCCCGCGTCTGCCCGACCCGCACGGACAGGCGGAAGCCCGCGCCGAACTTCGGCGCGATCTCGGCCTTCAGCTTTTCCTGGTACGACTTCTCGGCATACATGCGCTGCGCCTCGGGGACCACGAGCTGCAGGTGGTTGTTCTCGAACGACTCGAGCTCGCCGTGGCGCGCGAGGAGCCCGGCCATGCCGGTGAGGTTCTGGCCCTCCACGAACGCGGCCCAGTCGCCGTCGAAAGCGGGAGGGGTGGCAGCCACGGGCGCGGGTTCGCGAACGACGGTCGCCACGGGGCTTGCGGGCGATGCCGCGCGCGCGGGCTGCGTCGCCGCGGGTGCGGCCCCCGGCGATGCCTGGGATGACATCGCGGCGGGCGTCGCGCGAACGGTCGCAGGATCGGCCGTCGACGCCGTGCCGAAGGAAAGCATCCGCATGACGGCCATGCCGAACCCGGCGATCTCGTCCGGCGCGAGGGGAAGGTCCCGCCGCCCGAGCACGGCCACCTGGTACATCACCTGGACGCGGCCCGCGTCGAGCCGGCCCGCGAGGGAGGAGATGCGCGCGGCGTCCGGGTCGTCGGCCGCGGGTTGCGCTCCGTGCTGCGCCAGCGCCACGCGATGGAGGATGGCCGCCACGTCCTGCAGGGCCTGGTCGCAGGACAGGCCCCGCTCCGAGATCCGCTCGGCCTCGGCCAGCGCTCCCGCCCCATCCGCGGAAGCGATCTTCTCGAGGAGGGGCCACACGAGGTCGCCGCCCACCGCGCCCAGCATGTCGGCCACCTGCGAGGCCGTCACCCTGCCCGATCCGAAGGCGATCGCCTGGTCCGTGAGGCTCAGGCTGTCGCGCACGCTTCCGGCAGCGGCGCGCGCGAGCATCGCGAGCGCCGACTCCTCGTAGGGAATGGACTCGGCCTCGAGCACCCGCTTCAGGTGCCCGGCGAGCGCCTGCGGCGGCAGTGCCTTGAGGTTGAACTGCAGGCAGCGCGACAGCACGGTCACCGGAAGCCGCTGCGGGTCCGTGGTCGCGAGGATGAACTTCACGTGCTCGGGCGGCTCCTCGAGCGTCTTCAGCATCGAGTTGAACGCGTGGCGCGAGAGCATGTGCACTTCGTCGATGATGTAGACCTTGTAGCGGCCCGACACCGGCATGTACTGGGCGGTGTCGAGGAGCTCGCGCATCTCGTCCACCTTGGTGTTGGTGGCCGCGTCGACCTCCAGCATGTCGACGAACCGCCCGGAGTCGATCTCCGTGCAGGCGCGGCACTTCCCGCAGGGCTTCGACGAGACGCCCGTCTCGCAGTTGATCGACTTCGCGAGGATGCGGGCGAGCGTGGTCTTGCCGACGCCCCTCGTCCCGGTGAACAGGTAGGCGTGGTGCAGGCGCCCCGTGTCCAGGGCGTTGGCGAGCGCGGTGACCACGTGCGGCTGCCCGACCAGCTGGTCGAACGCCTTGGGGCGCCACTTGCGCGCGAGGACCTGGTACGTCATGGAAGCGTCCGGCGGAACGGCCGCGACGGCGGCCGAAGGAAATTGAAAGGCGAGCCTGACCCCCGGCACTTGAAGGAATCGACTATGGCTGCTTCGTTCCCGACCTGACCAGGTTCGCCGCCCTTCAATGCGGGGAGGCCCGCCGGAACGGATTATCGCACATCGACT
>JBBIJT010000203.1:0-3559 GCA_037445795.1 Betaproteobacteria bacterium
TCTTCCGCGTGAAGCGCAAGTTCGTGCAGCGGCGCGCGATGCTCAAGATCAAGGCCGACGAGGCCGCGAAGCTCGATGGGCCGGCGCTCGAGGCCGAGCTCGCCGCGAGGCTCGGCGGGCGCTTCGAGGAGCTCGCCTTCTCGCGCGCGGTGCTCGAGTGGCAGGCGGACGAAGCGGCCAACGCCGAGGCGCTCGCGCTGGCGGAGCGCTACTGCGCCTGGGCCGCGCACACGGCCGAGGGGCGGCGCCGCAACCGCGCCGGCGTGCTCTTCAAGCCGCCGCAGAAAGTCGAGCCGCTCGCCCTCGTTCCCGTCGACACCGACTGCTCCGCTGGTTACGCGGTGCACACGCTCCACCACGTCCGCCGTCGCGAGGGCTTCGCCCTCACCGACCCGGGAACGAGCCTCGTGGGCGGCCTGGGAGAGGCCAACTACTGCATCATCTGCCACGAGCAGGGCAAGGACTCCTGCTCCAAGGGCCTGAAGGAGAAGGCCGACGAGAGCGGCAAGGCCGCGTTCAAGAAGAGCTACTTCGGCGTTCCGCTTCCCGGCTGCCCGCTCGAGGAGCGCATCTCGGAATTCCACAAGCTAAAGACCGAGGGCGTGGCCATCGGCGCGCTCGCCATGATCACGGTCGACAACGCCATCGTCTGCTCGACCGGGCACCGCATCTGCAACGACTGCATGAAGTCGTGCATCTACCAGCGCCAGGACCCGGTCAACATCCCGCAGGCCGAGACCCGCACCCTCAAGGACGTGCTGGGCCTGCCGTGGGGCTTCGAGATCTACTCGCTGCTGACGCGCTGGAACCCGCTCAACCTGCGGCGGCCGTACCCGCGCCCGGCCACGGGCAAGCGCATCCTCATGGTGGGCATGGGCCCCGCGGGCTTCACCACGGCGCACCACCTCATGAACGACGGGCACACCGTGGTGGGCATCGACGGCCTCAAGATCGAGCCGCTCGCGCCTTCGCTCTCGGGCGTCGACGCCACCGGCAAGCGCGTCCCGTTCGAGCCCGTACGCGACGTCGAGTCGCTGCGCGAGCCGCTCGACGACCGCGTCATGGCCGGCTTCGGCGGCGTGGCCGAGTACGGGATCACGGTCCGCTGGGACAAGAACTTCCTCAAGATGGCCCGCCTCCTGGTGGAGCGGCGCAGCCAGTTCGCGCTCTTCGGCGGCGTGCGCTTCGGCGGCACGATCACCGCGGAGCAGGCCTTCGCGATGGGCTTCGACCACATCGCGCTTGCGGCCGGCGCCGGCAAGCCCACGGTGCTCGACCTGCCCAACGGGCTCGCCCGCGGGGTGCGCACCGCCTCCGACTTCCTCATGGCGCTGCAGCTCACCGGGGCGGCGCGCACCGACACCATCGCCAACATGCAGCTGCGGCTGCCGATCGTCGTGGTGGGCGGCGGGCTCACGGCCATCGACACGGCCACCGAGTCGCTCGCCTACTACCCGGTGCAGGTGGAGAAGTTCCTCTCCCGCTACGAGGCCCTCGTCGCCGAGCTCGGCGAGGAGCGCGTGCGCTCCATGTGGCGGGAGGAGGAGCGCGGGATCGCGCTCGAGTTCATCGGCCACGCCCGCGCCATCCGGGAGGAACGGGCGGCGGCAGCGCGGGAGGGCCGCGAAGCCCGCGTGCTGGAGCTGCTGCAGTCGTGGGGCGGCTCCACCATCGCCTACCGCAAGCGCATGATCGACAGCCCCAGCTACACGCTCAACCACGAGGAGATCGAGAAGGCCCTCGAGGAGGGCATCCGCTTCGCCGAGGGCCTCGCGCCGGTGCGCGTGGAGGTGGACCGGTTCGGGCACGCGGCGGCGCTCGTGGTGCGCGCGACCTCGGAGTCGGGCGAGCGCGAGCACACCCTGCCCGCGCGAAGCATCCTGGTGGCCGCCGGCACGCAGCCCAACACGGTGCTCGCGCGCGAGGATGCGGACCACTTCGTCCTCGACGGGCGCTATTTCCGCGCGGTCGACGACGAGGGCAACCCCGTGACGCCCGAGCGTTCCTCCAAGCCCGCCACGCCCAACGTGCTGCTCTCGCGCGACGGCGAGGACCGGTACATGAGCTTCTTCGGCGACCTCCACCCCTCCTTCTCGGGCAACGTCGTGAAGGCGATGGGCTCGGCCAAGCTGGGCTACCCCGTCGTGAGCCGCGTGCTGGAGCGCCGCCCCGCGCGCCCCGCCGCCGACACGCGGGCCTTCCTCGAAATGCTCAACGCGCAACTGCGCGCCCGCGTTCACCGCGTCGAGCGGCTCACGCCGACGATCGTGGAGGTGGTGCTCGAGGCGCCGTTCGCCGCGCGCCAGTTCCGCCCGGGGCAGTTCTACCGGCTGCAGAACTTCGAGACGCTGGCCCCGAAGGTCGAGGGCACGCGCCTCGCCATGGAAGGCCTGGCCCTTACGGGCGCGTGGGTGGACCGCGACAAGGGCCTCGTCTCGACGATCGTCCTGGAGATGGGCGGCTCGAGCGACCTGTGCGCCCACCTGAAGCCCGGCGAGCCGGTCATCCTCATGGGCCCGACGGGCGCACCGACGGAAACCCCCGGCGGCGAGACCGTGGTGCTCGCGGGCGGCGGCCTCGGCAACGCGGTGCTCTTCTCCATCGGCGCGGCGCTTCGCGAGGCGGGCTCGAAGGTGCTCTATTTCGCGGGTTACAAGAAGGCCATCGACCGCTACAAGGTCGACCAGATCGAGGCCGCGGCGGACGAGGTGGTGTGGTGCTGCGACGAGGCGCCGGGGTTCAAGGCCGGCCGGCCGCAGGACAAGTCCTTCCACGGCAACATCGTGGAGGCGATGAAGGCGCACGCCGAGGGGCGGCTGGGAGCCGCATCGATCGCCCTCGAGGACGCCGACCGGCTCATCGTCATCGGGTCGGACGCGATGATGGCGGCCGTGGCGGGCGCGCGGCACGGCGTGCTCGCGCCGCACCTCAAGCCGACCCACGTGGCCATCGGGTCCATCAACTCGCCGATGCAATGCATGATGAAGGAGATCTGCGCGCAGTGCCTGCAGCCGCACCGGGACCCGGTCACGGGGAAGACGACCTACGTCTTCTCCTGCTTCAACCAGGACCAGGAGCTCGACCGCGTGGACTTCCCGGGCCTTCGCGAGCGCCTCGGGCAGAACTCCGTGCAGGAGAAGCTCACGGCGCTGTGGATCGACCGATGCCTCAAGCGCATGGGCGCCCGAAGCACGGCCTGAGGCCGAGCAGCAGGCCGCACTAGCGCGCCGGCGCCTTGGAAGCGGGCGGAACCGCGACCTCGCGGGCGCCTTGGGGCGCCCTGGTCAATCCGAACACGATCACGGCGATCAGCGCGGCAACCGCTGCGACGAGCGCGACCGCCACTTTCTTCTGCGAACGGCTTTTCGCCAGCTCGTCGGCCTCCATGCGGTCGATGAGCCCGCGCACGTTGCGAAGGGCCTTGTGTTCCAGCTCCTGCTGGGCGTCGTGGCCGGAGGATTCGTGGGCCGAACGCTCGTCGCTCATGGCGGACTCCCCGTCGGTTGCGTGGCAGTTGCCTTCCAACGCCGAATATACGCCGCCGGAGGCACGGCCTAGC
>JBBIJT010000204.1:0-3458 GCA_037445795.1 Betaproteobacteria bacterium
GTCATGATGATCTCGCTGTAGACCTTGTACTCGAGGGTCTGCATGAGGCCCGAGGCGAGGGTGAGGAGGGTCTTGCCCGTGCCGGCCTGGCCCAGCAGCGTCACGAAGTCGACCTCCGGGTCCATGAGCAGGTTGAGCGCGAAATTCTGCTCGCGGTTGCGGGAGGTGATGCCCCAGACGTTGTTCTTGTGGTGCGAGTAGTCGCGCAGCGTCTGCAGCGTGGCGGTGCGGCCCTTCACGTCCTTCACGATGGCGTAGAAGGGGCGGTCGCCGTCCTGGAAGACGAACTGGTTCACGAGCATGGCGGGCGCGAGCGGGCCCTTGACCCGGTAGAGGGTGCGGCCGTGCTCCTGCCAGCTCTCCACGTCCTTGCCGTGGCGGTCCCAGAAATCCTCCGGCAGCTCGAGCATGCCCGTGTAGAGGAGGTCGGTGTCCTCGAGGACCTTGTCGTTGAAGTAGTCCTCGGCGGCGAGCCCGACCGCATGCGCCTTGATGCGCATGTTGATGTCCTTGGACACCAGCACGACCTGGCGCTTCGGGTAGCGCTGCTTCAGGTGCATCGCCACGCCGAGGATCACGTTGTCGGCCTTCTGCGAGGCCACCGAGTCCGGGATCTCCACGGTCACCGCGTGGGTCTGCAGGAAGAGCCGGCCGAGCGCGTCGCTGTGGGTGCGGCCCTTGAGCGAGTAGCCGGACTCGATGTCACCCTCGCCCGAGGAGACGATCTCGTCGAGAAACCGGCTCGCCTGGCGGGCGTTCCTCGCCACCTCGCTCATGCCCTTCTTGTTGTCGTCGAGCTCCTCGAGCGTGACCATGGGCAGGTACACGTCGTGCTCCTCGAACCGGAAGAGGCTCGTGGGGTCGTGCATGAGCACGTTGGTGTCCAGGACGAAGAGCTTCACGGCCGAGGCGTGCCGGCCGGAGCGGCCCTCGCCTTGGGCTTCGCGCTTGCGGTGCATGGGGGCCTCCGCGGGTTCGCGGGCGTGGGAAGACTCCTCGCCAGCCTCGGAGCGCGGCGAGTCACGCAGGTTGTCGTTGGGCATCAGGCAGGGGCGCCAGGGGTGGGAAATCCGCGGGAGGTCAGTGCGATTTCGCGAAGTCGAGCACTTCCGCGGCGTGGCCGGCGACCTTCACGCCGCGCCACTCGCGGGCGATGCGACCTTCCCGGTCGATCGCGAAGGTGCTGCGCTCGATTCCGCGCACCTGCTTCCCGTACATGTTCTTCATCTTGATGACGCCGAAGATCACGCAGGCCTTCTCCTCGGCGTCGGAGAGCAACTCGAAGGGGAACGAGAACTTCTGCTTGAATCTCTCGTGCGAGGCGACGGAGTCGCGCGACACCCCGAAGATGGCCCACCCGGCCTTCGCGAACTCCGCGTGCAGCTCGCGGAACTGCAGGCTCTCGTCCGTGCAGCCGGGGGTGTTGTCCTTCGGGTAGAAGTAGAGGATGAACGGGTGACCCTTGAACGCGGAGAACCGGAATCGCTGGTTGCCTGTGGCGGGGAGCTCGAAATCCGGGACTGCCTTGCGTTCGCTCATCCAGGAGGCCTTCGGAGGGTGACTACGACCTATAGTGGCGAAGTTCCTTGAAAAACGCAAGCTATGGCGTTGATGGGGAAGGAAGAAAGGCCGGCCCCTGGAGGGCCAGGGTGCCGCTCCGGCCGGGGATTTCCCCGTCCAGGACCGTGTGCAGCGGCAGCGAGGCGGGGTCGAGGCCGGCGCGCAGGTCGCGCAGGGCCACGAGCGAGTAGCCCTGTTCCTTCCAGCCCTCGAGCAGCCGCTCGAAGGCGGCCGCGAGCTTCATGCCCTCGAGCTCCGCGTGCAGCGTGAAGACGTGGTCGCGGGGCTCGCGGGTGCGCTCGAGGACCGCCTCGGCGACGTTGGCCTCGGTGACGCCATCGAGGCCGATCAGCTCGTCCAGCGTCGGCAGCGTCGTGGGAAGCTGCGGGCATGCCACGATCTCGGCGCGGACCACGGGCATGAAGGGCCCGGTCCCGCGGCCGTCGGAGCAGCAGTCGAAGCCGAAGCGCTGCGTCCGCCGCCATGCGTGGACGTTCATCTGCCAGCCGGCCGCCCCGTGCACCCTGGGCTCCTCGCCGAAGACCTCCCGGAAGCGGTCCCGCGCGAGCGCCATCTGCCGCTCGGTCCACGCCTCGTCGGCGCCGCCGACGCCGTCCTGCCACTTCACGTGGTCCCAGGTGTGGATGCCGACCTCGAAGCCGGCGTCGCGCACGCTCCTCAGGATGGGCGCGCAGCGCTTGCCGATGTCGGGGCCCGGCAGGAGGGTCCCGTAGAGCAGGGTGCGCAGGCCGTAGTGCGACAGGACGGAGGTGCGCCCGACCTTGCCGAGGAATCCCGGCCGGAAGACACGCTTGATGGCGCGCCCCGTGTGGTCCGGGCCGAGGCTGAACAGGAACGTGGCGCCCGCACCGTGCCTGGCGAGCAGGTCGACGAGCCGGGGCACGCCCTCGCGGGTGCCGCGGTAGGTGTCGACGTCGATCTTGAGGGCGAGCTTCACGGCGGGAGGTCGGTCGAAAAGGCGCGCATGCTAGCATACGCGCCCCTCGCGTTTCCCACGCCCATGAACGACGCGCCGCCCGCCCCGGGCCCGACCCCCTACGAGCTCCTCGGCGGCGAAGCCGCCGTCCGCGAGCTGGTGGACCGCTTCTACGACCTCATGGACCTCGAGGAGCCGTACGCGGGCATCCGCAAGCTCCATCCGCCGTCGCTCGACGCATCGCGCGACAAGCTCTTCTGGTTCCTCTGCGGCTGGCTGGGCGGGCCGCCGCTCTACGCCGAGAAGATCGGCCACCCGATGCTGCGGGCGCGGCACCTGCCGTTTCCCATCGGCGTCGACGAGCGCGACCAGTGGCTCGGGTGCATGAGCCAGGCGATGGACGATTGCGGCGTCGTCCCCGGCCTCCAGCGGCGCCTCGCCGAGGCGTTCTTCGGCACCGCGGACTGGATGCGGAACAGGCCGGAGAGGTGAAGGGCAGCGTCCCCTTCACCTGCCGAGTGCCGCGGTGCATCATGGTGCTTTCCCTGCCGCGGGAAGGCATGCTAAACTATTGAATTTCCTGCGATTCCGATCGCAATTAGGATCCCCATGCCGCGCCCCTTGCGCAACATCGCCATCATCGCCCACGTCGACCACGGCAAGACCACGCTCGTCGACAAGCTCCTCCAGCAAGCCGGCACCTTCGCCAAGCACCAGCACATCGTCGAGCGGGTGATGGATTCGGGTGACATCGAGAAGGAGCGGGGCATCACCATCCTCGCGAAGAACACCGCGGTGGATTACCACGGCGTGCACATCAACATCGTCGACACCCCCGGCCACGCCGACTTCGGTGGCGAGGTCGAGCGCGTGCTTTCCATGGTGGACGGCGTGGTCCTGCTGGTGGACGCGGTCGAGGGGCCGATGCCGCAGACGCGCTTCGTCACGCGCAAGGCGCTCG
>JBBIJT010000205.1:0-3449 GCA_037445795.1 Betaproteobacteria bacterium
CATCGTCTCGAGGATGATCGCGATCACCTCTGCCGGCTTGAGCTTGGGGTTCACGGCCAGCATCTTCGTCGCGAGGCCCGCCACCTGCGGCGAGGCCATCGAGGTCCCCGAGAATGCGACGCGCTCGCCGCCCGGCAGGAAGCTCTCCACCTGGTAGCCGTTGGCATGCGCCTTCACCGTCGGCCCGTAGCTCGTGAAAGGCGCTTCGTCGCCCGCCTTGTCCACGGCGCCCACGGTGAGCATGTTGGGCAGCGAGATGTCCGCGGGGATGGCTTCCTCGAATGCGGCATCCGCGTTGGAGTTGCCGGCCGCCGCCATGAAGAGGATCTCCGGCGCGCTGCCGATGGCCGACTGCAGCGCCTTCTTCTGGATGTCGAAGTACTCCCGGGCGATCGTCTTGCGCTCCTCGGGCGACTTGCCGATGTTGCACAGCTCCAGCTCGTTCTCGACGCTCTTGGCCGTGCCGCCCCAGCTCATGTTCACCACGCGCACGCCGTTCTTGCGGAAGAAATCGACATAGGCCTGCATATTCTTCGCGTTCTTCACGGCCAGCTCCCTCGAGGGGCAGGGGTCGGGCAGCAGCTTGTAGCCGAACTCGAGTCGCGCGTTCACGAGCCGCGCGTAGGGGTTGCCGGCCATCGCGATGCCGGCCACGTGCGTGCCGTGGCTGTAGTTGCCGGCAAGGCTCAATTCCTCGATGACCGACTTGTACTCCTCGCGCTTGAGCTTCGAGAGCGCGGCCTTCACCTCGCTCGCCTCGGGGCTGTCGACGTTCGATTGCAGGTCGGAAAGGCCCTTCATTCGCGACTTCATCGCCGGCAGCCGGCCCCGCAGTTCCGCGGGGATCGGCACCAGGGGGCTCGAGGAGGGGTTCTCGTACACGTCGAAGGCTAGGAAGAGCGGCTTCCCATCCGCGCCGGGCACGGGACGGTCGCGGAAGAGGGGCGCATCCACGCCGCTGTCCCAGATCGCGATCTTCACCGGCCCGTAACCGCGGCCCTCGGGCAGCGCCACGTCCCGCGCGGCCCAGATGTCCGGCTTCTCCACCTTGTTGGCGGCGAGGTAGGTCCCGTAGGTGTCGATCAGCGTCTGTTTCAGCGGAAGGCGCGTGACGAGCGCGAAGCGGGTGCGGACGATGGCCGGCGCGAAATCGGAGCTGAGCACGCCGCCCGCCTTGTCGACGACGGGCTGCAGCCGGTCGCGGACGCTGCCGAGCAGCAGCGCCTCGCCGATGATCTCGGCCGAGGACTTCATGCCCTTCACGTCGTTCGCGATCACCGCATAGGGGTACTTCGCGAGCTCCGCCGCGACGAGCCGCCCGACCTCGCGGCGATAGGCGTCGGACGTGGTGTCTCCCACCTTCGCCTGGGCCGCGGCCATCGTCCGGATCGCCATGCCGGAGATCAGCCGGTCGGCGGGCTTCTCCTCCAGCGCGCGGATCTCCTCCGCCCGCCGGGCGGCATCGGCGTAGCGTCCTTCCAGGAAATCGATCTGCGCCAGCACGGCGAGGAGGTCCCGCTGGGCGGCCTTGTCGGCGATCTCGTGGCCGTCGAGCACGGACTGGTTGTCGCGCCGCACCTGGGCGGCGAAGCGGCCGAACGCCTTGTCGTCGCGGACCAGGTCCTCGAGCTTGCCCTCGACCTTGTAGGTGAAGGTCGGCAGGTCGGTGGCCTTCTCGATGCGCTTTTTCCCCTGCGCGAGGGCGCCGGCGGCGACGAGTGCTGCGATCAGCAGGACGGCGATTCGTTTCAGCATGGCGGGACTCCCGGGTCATGGGCACGGCCCGGGGGCGCGTGCGGGGAAGCGGGCGATTCTAGCAGGCCGGGATCTGTCATAATCCGGCCCCTGCAGTCCGCCTGCCCGGATTCAACCTCCGAGACCCAGGACGAAGCCATGGCCCAACCCGCCAAGAAGGTCTTCATCCGCACCTTCGGGTGCCAGATGAACGAGTACGACTCGGACAAGATGGCCGACGTGCTCGCCGCCGCCGAGGGCTACGAGAAGGCGGCCTCCCCCGAGGAAGCCGACCTGATCCTCTTCAACACCTGCTCCGTTCGCGAGAAGGCGCAGGAGAAGGTCTTCGCCGACCTGGGGCGCCTGAAGCCCCTGAAACGCGAGAAGCCGGAACTGCTCATTGGCGTCGGCGGCTGCGTCGCGAGCCAGGAGGGCGAGGAGATCGTGCGCCGCGCCCCGTTCGTGGACGTGGTCTTCGGGCCGCAGACCTTGCACCGGCTGCCCGAGCTCCTCGCGGAGCGGCGCGGCACCGGCCGCGCGCAGGTCGACATTTCCTTCCCCGAGATCGAGAAGTTCGACCACTTGCCGCCCGCGCGCGTCGAGGGAGCGAGCGCGTTCGTCTCGATCATGGAGGGCTGCAGCAAGTACTGCAGCTTCTGCGTCGTGCCCTACACCCGCGGCGAAGAGGTCTCGCGGCCCTTCGGGGACGTGCTCGCCGAGGTGCGCGATCTCGCGGGGAAGGGAGTCAGGGAGATCACGCTGCTCGGCCAGAACGTGAACGCCTACATGGGCGAGATGGCCGACGGCGAGACGGCGGACTTCGCATTGCTGCTCGCGCACGTGGCCCGCGTCGAGGGCGTCGAGCGCCTTCGCTACACGACCTCGCACCCGCTCGAGTTCTCGCAGCGGCTCATCGACGCGTACACGAAGATCCCGAAGCTCGTCTCGCAGGTTCACCTGCCGGTGCAGTCGGGCTCCGACCGCGTGCTCGCCGCGATGAAGCGCAACTACACGGCGATGGAATACAAGTCGATCATCCGGCGCCTGCGAGCCGCGCGTCCCGGCATCTCGATCTCGAGCGACTTCATCGTGGGCTTCCCCGGCGAGACGGAAGACGACTTCGCGCAGACGATGAAGCTGGTGGAGGACGTGCGCTTCGACGGCTCGTTCAGCTTCATCTACAGCGCGCGTCCCGGCACGCCCGCTGCGAGCCTTCCCGACGACACGCCGCATCCCGTGAAGCTCGAGCGCCTGCAGCGGCTGCAGAAGCGGCTCCAGGAGCTGGCCGAGGAGGTCTCGCGCGCCATGGTCGGCACCCGCCAGCGGGTGCTCGTCGAGGGGCCGTCGAAGAAGCATGCGTCCGAGCTCGCCGGCCGGACGGACAACAACCGCGTGGTGAACTTCCCGGGGCCCGCGCGGCTCGTCGGGAATTTCGTCGACCTGGACATCACGCAGGCGCTTCCCCACAGCCTGCGGGGCTCGGTGGCGCAGGTGGAGGCCGGCCAGGCCGCCAGTGACATTCGGTGACACAAACGGTGCGTCGGCGTGGTATTTTGCGGCGCTTCGCGGACTCCGTGAAAAAGGGATACCCATGCACACGATTCGCAACATCTCGGCCGCCACGCTGACGGCGCTGGCCTTCGCCTCGACCGTCTCCGCCCAGGCGCCCGCGCCCAACGGGGCCGCCCCCGCGCCGGGCGCCGCCCCGGCCGCCG
>JBBIJT010000206.1:0-3447 GCA_037445795.1 Betaproteobacteria bacterium
GTCGGGGATGCCGATCTTGCCGATGTCGTGCAGCGGCGCGAAGGCCTGGATGCGCTCGATGAACTCGTCGTCGAGGCCGTGGCTGTCGGCGAGCCCGTGCGCGATGACGCGGGCGTAGCGCGACATCCGGTCGAGGTGGCTCCCGGTCTCGGAGTCGCGGGCGTGCACGATGTGGCGGGCGCTCTCCAACGCCGCCGAGAGCGTGCGGACCGAGGTGAGCTCCTGGATCACCATCAGCGCCACCAGGTGGCCGAAGATGTCGAGCTGGGCGAGCGCGGTCTCCGTGAAGACGTCGCCCTCGAGGGAGTTGAAGAACACGAAGCCCACGAAGGTGCCGTTGGAGAACATCGGCATCGTGTAGCTGGCCGCGTAGCCCGCCCGGCCCAGGCGCCTGGCGTGCTCGCTCTCGGCCGTCTCGAAGGTGAGCATGTGCTGGATGACGCGCGGCCGGCCCTCGTCCAGCAGCTTCTTGAGCGAGGGCACCTCGCCAATGGGCGCCTGGTAGTGCTGCATGGGATCGTCCGTGTCGCTCGAGTGCACGAACGTCTTGAGGTAGGTCGTCTTCGGATCGTAGATCGCCACGGCGATGCGCGCCACGAAGGGCAGGAAGGTGCGCACCGCCCAGTGGATCTCGCGGATGCGGGCGCGCAGCGAACCATCGGTGTTGAGGGCCTGCAGTGCGTCCTGGTGGTTGTTGGTCTTCATGGCGTCTTGCCGCGGGGCGGCGAGGGGGTGGGCCGGATGCCCAGCTTGTCGGCGGCGCGCACCAGCTCGGCGACGGAGCGCACCTTCATCTTCTCCATGATGCGCCCGCGGTGGACCTTCACCGTCTTCTCGGTGGTGCCGATCTCGGAGGCGATCACCTTGTTGCGCTTGCCGGCGATCACGTGCGCGAGGACCTCGCGCTCGCGCGGCGTGAGCTCGCCGTAGCGCAGCGCGATGTCGCGCCGAACCGCCTTGTCGCCCGAGGCGGCGCGCGCGCGCTCCACCGCGCGCGCGAGGGCGGCGATGAGCGTCGTCGCGTCCACGGGCTTCAGCAGGAAGTCGACCGCGCCGCGCTTCATCGAGGCCACGGCGCCGGGCACGTCGCCGTGGCCGGTGAGGAAGACGATGGCGATCTCGGGGCGCAGTGCCTGCAGCCGCGCGTGCAGCTCGAGGCCGCTCTTGCCCGGCAGGCCGATGTCGAGGAGGGCGCAGGCCGGCCCGGCGATGCCGGGCAGGTGGTCGAGGAACTCCTCCGCGGTCGCGAAGGCCAGGGGGTCGGTGCCCTCCGCGCGCAGCAGGCGCGTGAGGGAGGTCCGCACGGACGGGTCGTCGTCGACGATGAAGATGCTCACGCCTTCGGCGGCGATCATTTCTGGTCTTCTCCGGGGAGGTGGATGGTGAAGGTGAGGCCGCGCCCGCGGTTCCTCGACACGGCGAGGCGGCCGCCGTGGGCCTCCACGAGCGAGCGGGTGACGAGCAGGCCCAGCCCCGTGCCGCGCACCTTCGTCGTGTGGAAGGTCTGCGCCATCCGGGCGAGCGCCTCGTCGTCGGCGCCGGGGCCGGTGTCGGAGACGCGGATGCGCACGCCGCCGTCCTCCCGGTCGAGCGCGATGCCGAGCGTGCGCGCGAGGCCGGCGGGCTCGTTCTCCATCGCCTCGATCGCGTTCAGGACGAGGTTGAGGAGGGCCTGGTAGAGCTGGATGGGGTCCGCGAGCACCCGCGGCAGACTCGCGCCCGCCTCGAGGCGCGCCTTCACGCCGGCGTGGCGAAGCCGCGTCTGGGCGAAGGCGAGAACCTCGGCGGCCACGCGCTGCGGGTCCACGGGCTCGGCCGCCACCGGCTGCTTGCGCACCAGCCGGTGGGCGCGAAGGATGATCTCGCCGGCGCGGCGGGCGTCGGCCGAGATCGCCTCGAGGGCCTCGCGCACCTCCACGACGTTGTCCGCGCCGAGGAAGCGCAGCGCCGCCTCGGCGTTGGCGGCGATCGCGGCGAGCGGCTGGTTCACCTCGTGGGCGAGGGAGGCGCCCAGCGCCGCGACCGTGCGCACGCGCGAGGTGTGCGCGACGGTGTCGCGCAGCTCGTGCTCGCGCTCGCGCGCGAGGTGCAGCTCGGTCACGTCCGACTGCGTGCCGACGTGGTGCGTGACCTTGCCGGTGGAATCGCGGATGGGCGCGATGCGCAGGAAGTTCCAGAAGGGCGTGCCGTCCTTGCGGTAGTTGAGGATCTCGCCCTGGAAGACCTTGCCCTGCTGCAGGGCGATGGAAATCTGCTTCACCGTCTCGCGGTCGGTGCCCGGGCCCTGGACCATGCGGCAGTTGGTGCCGAGGATCTCGTCGGCGCTGAAGCCCACGAGCTTCTCGAAGGACGGGCTCACGTACACGATGGGCGCGTCGGGCAGCGAGGCGTCGGAGATGACGATGCCGTCGTCGGCCACGTCGAGCGCGGCGGCCTTCAGCCAGTCCTCGAGCTCGCGCGGCAGCGGGGCCGGCTTCGGGGCGGCCTTGAGGCGGGGAGCCCTGCGCGCGGCCATCGTCGCCTCAGCCCGTGTACGTGCGCAGGCGCTCGACGTCCGGGACGTTCACGGAGCGCCCCTCCATCACGATGAGGCCCGCGTCGGCGAGCTCGTGCAGGATGCGCGAGAAGTACTCGGGCGTCAGGTTGAGCCGCGAGGCCACGATCATCTTGTTGGCCGGCAGCGTCACGCTGGTCGAGCGCGAGGAGCCGTCGGTGAGGGCGTCGTCGCGCAGCAGGTAGCCGATCACCCGCTCGAGCCCGGAACGCAGCGAGTACGCCTCCACGTCCCGGATCAGCTGGTGCAGCTTCCGCGACATGCCGGCGAGCAGCCGCCGGGCGAAGCGCGGGTCGCGGTCGATCTCCTCGAAGACGAGGGTCTTCGACACGTGCAGCAGCAGCGAGTCCTTGAGCGCCTGCGCGGAGACCACGTAGGGCATGTCCATGAACAGGATGGCCTCGCCGAACGAGATGCCGGGGCCCATGATCTCGATCACCTTCTCGGAGCCCTGCGGGGAGGTGACGAAGAGCTTCACCTGCCCGTAGAGGACCACGTGGAAGCCCTCGCAGCGGTCGCCGCGCGTGAAGAGGGTCTCGCCCTTCGTCGCGTAGATGCGCCGCGTGCCGACGGCGATGCGGCGGACCTCCTCCGGCGTCAGGTCGCCGAACATCGGCAGGTTGACGAGGAACTGCTCGACCGGAATGTCCGGCCCGCGCGTTCGCGGATCACCGGGTTGCATTGGGGGGCGGTATCGGGCGTTGTGTCCGCCCATGATACCGCGCCCGCCGCTCAGGGCCGCGCGGGAGCCTCGGCGGGGAGCGGCCGGCCCGTGGCCGCGGGGACGCGAAACGCCATCGCGGCGGTCACGGCGGCAGCGAGGCCCGCGGCCGCGAGCAGGTTGTGCAGCCACCGCACGGTCGGGCCGGCCGGCGCCGCGACGGCGAGGAGGG
>JBBIJT010000207.1:0-3414 GCA_037445795.1 Betaproteobacteria bacterium
AGGAACTCCTCGATGTCGAGGTGCCAGGTCTCGAGGTAGCAGCAGACGGCGCCCTTCCTCTTTCCTCCCTGATTCACGGCCACGGCGGTGTCATTGACCACCTTCAGGAACGGAACGACGCCCTGGCTCTTGCCGTTCGTGCCCTTGATGTAGGCGCCCAGCGCCCGCACCGGCGTCCAGTCGTTGCCCAGGCCGCCCGCGAACTTGGACAGCAGCGCGTTCTCCTTGATGGCCTCGTAGATGCCGTCGAGGTCGTCGGCCACCGTGGTGAGGTAGCAGGAGGAAAGCTGCGAGCGCTGCGTGCCCGAGTTGAACAGCGTGGGCGTCGACGACATGAAGTCGAACGTCGAGAGCACGTCGTAGAACTCGATCGCGCGCTCCTCGCGGTTCACCTCGTTCAGGGCGAGGCCCATCGCCACGCGCATGAAGAACGCCTGCGGCAGCTCGATCTTGTGGTCGTGGATGTGCAGGAAGTAGCGGTCGTAGAGCGTCTGCAGCCCGAGGTAGTCGAACTTGAGGTCGCGCTCGTGCTTCAGGGACTCGCCCAGGCGCTTCAGGTCGTAGGTGCCGAGCTTCTCGTCGAGGAGCTGGGCCTTGATGCCCTGGTGGATGAAGGCCGGGAAGTACTCGGCGTAGCGGGCGGTCATCTGCTCGTGCGTCACCTCCTCCGCCAGCACCTCGCGGCGGATCGTGTGCAGCAGCAGCCGCGCCGAGACGTAGGTGTAGGCGGGGTCCTGCTCGATCAGCATGCGGGCCGCGAGGATGGCGCACTTGTGCACCTCCTCGATGGGCACGCCGTCGTAGAGGTCGCGAAGCGTCGCGTCGATGATGCGGCGCGGCTCCACCGCGTCGCCGAGGTTCTGGCAGGCGGAGGCGACGAGCGCCTCGAGGGATGCGAGGTCGAGCGGCACCTTGGCGCCGTTCACGAGCACGTGCAGCTTCGGCTGGCGGGCTTCGGCAGCCTCCTGCGCGCGGGCCGCGCGCTCGCGGGCGCGCTCCTCGCGGTAAAGCACGTAGGAGCGCGCGACCTGGTGCTCGCCGGCGCGCATCAGCGCGAGCTCGACCTGGTCCTGGATGTCCTCGATGTGGTACGTGCCGCCCGTGGGGTGGCGGCGCACCAGCGCGTTCACGACGGCCTGCGTCACGCCCTGCACCTTCTCGCGCACGCCCGCGCTCGCGGCGGCGGTGCCCCCGGCGACGGCGAGGAACGCCTTGGTGACGGCCACCGCGATCTTGTCCGGCTCGAAGCCGACGACGGCGCCGTTGCGGCGGATGACCTTGTAGTCCGCGTATCTCTCCGGCGAATGGCCGCCCTCCTCGCTCAGGACCGGGTTGGGAAGGGGTGCCGCGGGATCGATGTCGGAAGCCAAGCGCATGGTTCCTCTCCTGGTGATGGAGCTGTTTTGGGCCGGCGGGCGCCTGGAACGCCACCGGCGGTTTATGAAATGCCGGACCCCGGACTTTCTCCAAGATCCTGATTCGATAGGAACAACCCGGAAATATCCCGGGCTTGCCCACAACTTGTTCACCGCCGAATCCACAACATATAGTGGCCGGCGGCAAGACGAGGCACAAAGTCTAGTAAAGGAAAAAGGCAGGCGCAAGGTCCGCGGAAGACATTTTTTTCTTGCGGGAAATCGAATGCCCGGAAAGCCCCGTGGATAGGGGCTTTCGGGCCGGCCAGACGCCCCGGCTCAGAGCCTCGCGAGGGTGGGGACGCGGTCCTGCAGGATGTCCTCGAGCCGGGCCTTCACGCCCGACTTCGAGTTGCCGTGGGTGAGGATGTAGAAGCGCCCCTTCTCCACGGCGGCGAAGAGGGCGCGCGCGGCCTCGGCCGGCTCGATGCCGCGCGACACGGATTCGTGGACGGCGCCGACGACCTTGGCGGCCACGGGGTCCAGCGCCTCGAGCTTGGTCGCCTCCCCGGCGGTGCGGTGGCGCTCCGACGTCGCGATGCGCGTCCTCACCCAGCTCGGGCAAAGGACGCTCGCCCGCACCTTCGAGCCGCGCAGCGCGAGGTCGTGGTGCAGCCCCTCCATCACCGTCACCACCGCGTGCTTGCTGGCGTTGTAGGCGGCCATGCTCGGCAGGGAGAGGAGCCCCGCCATCGAGGCGGTCGCCACGACGTGGCCTTCGTCGCCGGTCGCGATCATGCGCGGCAGGAACGCCCGCAGCGCGTTGGTGACGCCGTACAGGTTCACGCCCATGACCCATTCCCAGTCGCCGGGCGTGGTCTCCCACACGGGCTTCGCGCAGGCCACCCCCGCGTTGGCGACGAGCAGGTGCACGCGGCCGAAGCGGCGGAAGGCGAGGCTCGCGAGGTCGTCGACCTGGCCCGGCTTCGACACGTCGACGCGCAGCCCGTCGGCATCGGCGCCCTTCGCCCGCAGCTCCGACGTCGCGGCATCGAGCTTCGCGGCGTCGATGTCGGCGAGCAGGAGCTTCATTCCGCGCGCCGCCGCCTCCTCCGCGATCGCCTTGCCGATGCCCTCGGCGGCGCCCGTCACCACCGCCACCCTGTCCTTGAATTCCTTCATGGTCCTGGCCGGATTGGATCTACGATCCGATTAGATCAGATTCGGGCGAGGCGGCGGCAGCGGCCCTCGAGATAGTCGACGAGGGGGCCGAACCGCGCGAACTGCGGGTCGCGCGTGGACCCGTCGCGGTAGCGGCGCCAGATCTGCTGCACGATCACGGCGACGCGGAACAGCCCGAAGACCAGGTAGAAGCCGAAGTTCGCGACCGGCAACCCCGTGCGCGCGGCGTAGTGCGCCACCACCTCGTCGCGCGTGAGCATTCCCGGCGCGTTCGTGGGTTGGCGGCGCGTGGCGCGGAAATACTCGTCGTCGCCGGCCTCCACCCAGTAGGCGAGGGAATTGCCCAGGTCCATGAGCGGGTCGCCCAGCGTGGCCATCTCCCAGTCCAGCACGCCGATGACCGTGAACGGGTCGGCGGGATCGAGCACCACGTTGTCGAAGCGGTAGTCGCCGTGGATCACCCGGATCGCCACCTCGCGCGGCGGGCGGTTGGCCGCGAGCCACTCCATCACCGCCTCGAAGTCGCTCACGTCGTCCGTGCGCGCGTCGCGGAAGCGCCGGCTCCATCCCTCCACCTGCCGCTGCACGTAGCCTTCGCCCTTGCCCAGGGAAAGCAGGCCCTCGCCACCGGCCGCCCTCCCCCCGGGAGAGGGTTCGGGGATGAGGGGAATGGAATGCAGCTCCACCAGCTTGTCGATCACGTTGATGCAGAGCTTCCTCGTCATCGCCGCGTCGAAGCCCAGCCCCGCGGGCAGCTCCTGCCGCGGGATGATCCCGGCGATGCGCTCCATCACGAAGAAGTCGCAGCCCATCACGGCCGGATCGTCGCAGGTGGCCAGCACCCCGGGCACCACGGGAAAGACGGGCTTGAGCGCCG
>JBBIJT010000208.1:0-3399 GCA_037445795.1 Betaproteobacteria bacterium
CTCAACCGCATCGCGAAGAAGGGCGCCGACTGGATCAGGGCGCGCTTCGAGATCGAGTCGAAGTCCTGACGCCCGCCCGCTGGCGGCGAATCGCCTTGGCATCGGCCCTGAGCGGGCGATAGACCTCCACCCGGTCTCCCTCCCGAAGCACCTGGCCCGGATCGCGGCGGCGCCCCCACACCCCGACGGCGGCCAGCGAAAGGCCCGGATGGCGCTCCGCCACCCTCGCCGCGGCGAGCGCCTCGGCGAGGGTGGCGCCCTCCGCGAGGTCCACCGTCGCGACGTCCTGGCCCCCGGGCAGCGCGACCACGACCTGGACGCGCATCAGCCTTCCACCGGGCGCGTGAGCTCCGCAGCCCTCGCGACGAAGCGCTCCACGATGGTCTCCATGATCTGGCCGAAGACGGGCCCCATCACCGCCTCCAGCGCGCGGCTCGAGAAGGAGTATTCGATGGAGAACTCGATCGCGCACCCCTGCGTTCCCAGCGGCCTGATGTGCCAGTGCCCCGCGAGGCGCTCGAAGGGCCCGTCGGCGAGCTGCAGGTGGATCCACTCGGGCGGCTCGTTGCGGTTGCGCGTGGCGACGTGGCTGCGCATTCCGTGGAAGTCGATGTCGATGCGCGCGTGCGTCTCGGTGGGCGTGCGGCCGAAGACCTCGACGCCGCTGCACCAGGGCAGGAACTGCGGGTAGGCCTCGACGCCGTCGACGAGCGCGAACATCGCCTCGGCGGGCTGGTCGACGATGACCTTGCGGATGATGGTGGGCATGCGAGCGGCATTTTAAGGCCCGCGCCCGGTAGAATGCGAACCTGGCGCGACCGATCCTCACTCCCCGCCACGCGCCCTCCCGCCCATGAGCATCGTCGAGAACCGCAAGGCCTTCCACGACTACTTCATCGAAGAGCGCTACGAGGCCGGGCTCGCGCTCGAGGGCTGGGAGGTGAAGGCGATCCGCGCGGGGCGGGCGCAGATCAAGGAGGCCTACGTCGTGGTGAAGGACGCCGAGGCCTTCATCATCGGCATGCACGTGAGCGCGCTGCCCACGGCCTCGACGCACGTGCACCCCGACCCCACGCGCACGAGGAAGCTCCTGCTGCAGCGCGCGGAACTCTCCAGGCTCATCGGCAAGGTCGAGCAGCGCGGCTACACCCTCGTGCCGCTCAACCTGCACTTCGCCAAGGGGCGCATCAAGGCGGACATCGGGCTCGCCCGCGGCAAGAAGCAGCACGACAAGCGCGACGCGGAGAAGGAAAGGGACTGGCAGCGCGAGAAGCAGCGGCTCATGCGGCGCCAGGCCTGAGTCGGCACGCGGCCTACTACCGCCCGGGCGGTAACAGCCGTTTCATCCGCCAGTGGCCCATCGCAGGGGCGGTCGCGGCCTAACATGGCCGTACAAGAGGGGGCGCGCAGAAGGGGTCGGGCATCCACGAGTTGCCCGGCCCGCCCATCCCGCCACAAGCAAGGAGGAGAAGTCCATGTCGACCCGGAAAGTCCTGGTTCTCGGTGCCTCGTACGGCTCGCTGCTCGGCGTGAAGCTCGCGGCCGCCGGCCACGAGGCGAAGCTCGTCTGCCTGCCCGCGGAGGCGGCGCTCATCAACGCGAAGGGCGCGGTCGTGCGCCTGCCCGTGAAAGGCCGCGAGGGCCTCGTCGAGGTGAACTCGAAGACCCTGCCCGGGCGCCTCAGCGCAGACGTGCCCGGCGCGGTGAATCCCGCCGACCACGACCTCGTGGCGCTCGCCATGCAGGAGCCGCAGTACCGCTCGCCCGGCGTACGCGAGCTCCTCGATGCCGTCGCGAAATCGCGCGTGCCCTGCATGTCGATCATGAACATGCCGCCGCTGCCCTACCTGCGGCGCATCCCCGGCGTCGATGCCGCCCGCTGCGTCGACTGCTACACCGACGCGTCGGTGTGGAACGGGTTCGACCCGCGGCTCATGACGCTCTGCAGCCCCGACCCGCAGGCGTTCCGCCCGCCGGATGAGGAGGTCAACGTGCTGCAGGTGCGCCTGCCGACGAACTTCAAGGCGGCCCGCTTCGATTCCGACGCGCACACCGCGATCCTGCGGGAACTCGCCGCGGACATCGAGGCTTCCCGCTTCGAGACGGGCGGCGAGCGCCTCGAGCTGCCGGTGAAGCTCAAGGTGCACGACTCCGTGTTCGTTCCGCTCGCGAAGTGGGCGATGCTGCTCGCCGGCAACTACCGCTGCGTCCAGGCCGACGCCGTGCGGCCCATCAAGGAAGCCGTGCACGGCGACCTGGCGGCCTCGCGTGCCGTCTACGAATGGGTCGTGGAGCTTTGCGTGTCGCTGGGCGCGGACCGCGGCGACCTCGTTCCTTTCGAGAAGTACGCCGCCGCGGCGCAGTCCCTCGGCAGCCCCTCGTCGGCGGCGCGCGCCCTCGCGGGCGGGGCCCAGTACATCGAGCGCGTCGACCGGCTCGTGCAGGCGGTGGCGGCGCAGAGGGGAATCCGCAATGCCGCCGTCGACGAGACGGTGGCGCTCGTCGACGACTGGCTCGTGCGCAACCGGCGCAAGGGCTGAGCGCGCCGGCGGCCGTTACTTCTTCGGGGCCCTTGCCCCCGGCTTGAGATCCTCGGGCAGGGGCGACATCGCCTTCAGCTCCTCGAGCCCCTTCACCGTGGCCACCGCCCAGGTGGCGAAGAGCTGCGCGAACTGCGCCCCGGTGGAGCCGGCCGACGTCATCTGCGCCGTCGGCGTCCTCATCGTCTCGCGGCGGTCCGAGACCCGGGCGATCAGCGTGCCCAGGCGCGAGTCGCGCACGTCCATGTGGAGCGTCGCCTCGCCGGCCTGGACCGTGTAGGAGCGGCCGATGCCGCTGCTGGGGGCGTCGACGGAGTTGATGTAGAGGTCCACCACGCGCGGTGCAACCTCGAGCACCCCCTCGCCGGACTGCGAGACGATTTCGTAGCCCGTCCTGCGGAAGGCCTCCGCCCAGATCTGGTCGAAGCCCGAGCGCGCCGCGTCGACGATCTTCAGGGCATCGGCCTCGGTGACCTTGTTCACCTTGCTGATGGTGTCGCTGTTCATGTCGCGCAGCCACCCCTTCTGGAAGGCCACCTCGGCGCGCTTGAGCAGCACCTTCCTGTACGGCCGGAAGTCGGCCCCCGGAAGCAGCCACGCCTTGTCGACGTTCTTCGCCTTCACCGGGACGAGGCCCTCGGCCTCGGGCGCCTGGGCCAGCGCGAAGGCGGCGGCGAGGCATGCAGCCGCGGCGGCGGCGATGCGAACGGGTCTGATCATGGGTTCCCTCCCTTGCGGCAGCGGCGTCAATCGGTCCCCGCGGCTCGGCCGCCGGGCGGACGGTCCGCGCACGAGGGGGGTGGGGTGGCTGATGGGATTCGAACCCACGACAACCGGAATCACAATCCGGGACTCTACC
>JBBIJT010000209.1:0-3393 GCA_037445795.1 Betaproteobacteria bacterium
GCCGGGCGCCGCCCCGGCCGCCGTGCCCGCGGCCCCGGCCACCCCGCCGGGCCAGCCCCGGCCCTTCAAGGACGTGCTCAAGGACGCCAAGGCGATCCCGGGCTACTTCACGCTGCACCAGAAGGACGAGAAGGTCTGGATGGAGATCAAGCCCGACCAGTTCGACAAGCCGTTCTTCTTCTCCATGAACGTGCCGCGATCGGTCGGCGAGCGCATGCTCTACGGCAGCCAGATGGGCGGCTCCTTCAGCCCCGTGGAAGGCAGCCAGGTGGCGGTGTGGAAGAAGATCGGCAACCAGGTCCAGCTCATCGCCAAGAACACGCGGTTCTTCGCCCAGCCGGGCACGCCGCAGGCCCGCTTCGTGGAGGAGTCGTTCTCCGACAGCCTCATCGCCTCGGCGCCCCTCGCCGCCCAGCCCAACCCCGACACGAAGGCGGTCGTGATCGAGGCGAACGCGCTCCTGTTCGGCGACCTGCTGGGCTACTCGACGCTCGTCGAGACGGCCTTCCGCATGCCCTTCGCCATCGACGCGAAGAACACGAGCTTCAGCCGCGTGACGAACGGGGACGCGGAGACGAGCCTCCAGGTGAACGCGCACTTCGCGGTGCCCAAGCTGGCCGCGCCGCCGCTCACGCCGCCGCCGGTGCCCACGCCGCCGCCGCCCAAGACGACGCCGGACCCGCGCAGCTTCTTCGTCGCCTTCCAGTACAACTTCGTGCCGCTGCCGGCCGCCCCCATGGCGGCCCGCGTCGCCGACGAGCGCGTCGGGCACTTCGTGACCGAGCGCGTCGACTACTCCGACGACGTGACGCCGAAGCGCCGCTCCTACATCGTGAACCGCTGGCGCCTGGAGAAGAAGGATCCCTCGGCCGCGGTCTCGGAGCCGAAGGTGCCGATCACCTACTGGCTCGACAAGAACATTCCCGAGAAGTACCGCAAGAGCGTGGCCGACGGCATCCTCGAGTGGAACAAGGCCTTCGAGAAGGCGGGGTTCCGCAACGCGATCGTCGTGAAGCAGCAGACCGAGCAGGACGACTTCGACACGATGGACTCGCGGCACGCCTCGATCCGCTGGTTCACCGGCGACGACGTGGGCTTCGCCATCGGGCCCTCGCACGTCGATCCGCGATCGGGCGAGATCCTCGATGCCGACATCGGCATGTCGGACGTCTTCGCGCGCGGGGCGCGGCGCCTCGTGTCGGAGGACTTCGCCCGCCCGCTCGGCGAGGAGATGCCGCACTCTGACGCCGTTCCCGTGCAGCGGTCCGCGCGCGGCTACCTGGCCTGCAACTACCTGGACGCCTCGGCGCGCGAGTTCGAGTTCGCGGCCGACCTGCTCGAGACCCGCGGCCTCGACATGTCGAGCCCCGAGTCCGACGCGCTCGCGCAGGCCTACGTGAAGGACGTGATCATGCACGAGGTCGGGCATACCCTCGGGCTGCGCCACAACTTCCGCGCCTCCACGGTCTACACGCAGAAGCAGATCGCCGACAAGGCGTTCACGCACGCGCACGGCATCACCTCCTCGGTGATGGACTACACGCCGTTCAACCTCGCGGTGAAGGGCGAGGCCCAGGGCGAGTACGTGATGAGCACCCTGGGCGAGTACGACTACTGGGCGATCGAGTACGCCTACCGCGAGTTCGCCCCTGGGCAGGAGAAGGAGAGCCTCGCCCGCATCGCGGCCCGCTCCTCCGAGCCGGCGCTCTCGTACGCGACCGACGAGGACGCGGGCTACGCGAAGACCCTGGGCATCGACCCCGACGTGAACCGCTTCGATCTCGGCGCCGACCCGCTGGAGTACTACCGCCGGCGCCTGAAGCTCTCGCGCGAGCTCTGGGACAAGCTCGAGGCGCTGCCCGTTGCCAGCGGCGAGAGCTACGAGCGGCTCACCCGCAGCTTCGAGAACGGCTGGCGGCAGCTCGCGCGCGTGGCGCCGCTTGCGGCTAAGTACGTGGGCGGGGTGCGCTTCCTGCGGGTTCGCGCCGGCAGCAAGGAACCCATCTACGAGCCCACGCCGGTGGCGCGCCAGCGCGAGGCGCTCACGATGATCACGAACGATTTCTTCCGTGCGGACAGCTTCCGCTTCAAGCCGGAGTTCGTGAGCCGCATCGCGGTCGACCAGTTCGAGCGGCCGGACAACCCGGACGTCTCGGTCGCGTCGGCGGTCCTCAAGGTGCAGCGGTCGGTCCTCGACCAGCTCATGGCCGACAGCGTGGCCGCGCGGATCCTCGACAGCCAGGACAAGGTCGCCGAGCGCTCGAAGGCGATGAGGCTCTCGGAGGTGTACGACATGCTCCAGGGCGCCATCTGGTCGGAGCTCAGGACCGGGCAGGAGATCACGTCGATGCGCCGGAACCTCCAGCGCGAGCACCTTCGGCGCGTCGCGGGGGCGCTCGTGAAGCCCGCGGCGACCACGCCCGCGGACGCGCGCAGCTTGCAGCGCGAGAACGCGATCGAGCTGCAGCAGCAGATCCGCGCCGCGCTGGCGAAGGCCGGAATGTCCAAGGAGTCGAAGGCGCACCTCAACGAGAGCCTCAACACACTCACCGAGGCGCTCAAGGCCCCGCTCCAGCGCGCCGGCGTCTAGGCGCCCGTCCCCGCTACAATAGGCCTGCCGGACGTCCCGGCAGGCCTTTTTTTCATGCCAGCGAAGAGCCGGACCCAGGAAGTGGCGTTCTCGCCCGTGGACAATGCGCGGCTCGCGATGCTTTGCGGCGCGCTGGACGAGAACCTGCGCCAGATCGAGACGGCGCTCGACGTGACGATCGCCCGGCGTTCGGAGCGCTTCGGCATCACCGGCGAGCCGGGGCAGGTGGCGCTCGCCGCGCGGGCGCTGCGCAAGTTCTACGACCTCGCCGCCCGCGACCTGTCGGTCGAGGAGATCCAGCTGGGCCTCGTGGAGATCGCCCGGACGCCGTCCGAGGGCGCGCCGGAATCCCCGCAGCTCAGGCTCCCGAGGAAGAGCGAGCTTTCGGCGCGCACGCCCCGCCAGGCGCAGTACCTGCAGCAGATGCAGACCCACGACATCACCTTCGGCGTGGGGCCGGCCGGCACCGGCAAGACCTTCCTCGCGGTGGCGGCCGCGGTCGACGCCTTCGAGCGCGACGCCGTGAAGCGCATCGTGCTCACGCGGCCCGCGGTGGAGGCCGGCGAGAAGCTGGGCTTCCTGCCGGGGGACCTCGCCCAGAAGGTGGACCCGTACCTGCGCCCGCTCTACGACGCGCTCTACGACCTGATGGGCTACGACAAGGTGAACCGCCTCTTCGAGCGTGGCGCCATCGAGGTGGCCCCGCTCGCCTTCATGCGCGGGCGCACCCTCAACCACTCGTTCATCATCCTCGACGAGGCGCAGAACACGACGCCGGAGCAGATGAAGATGTTCCTCACCCG
>JBBIJT010000210.1:0-3390 GCA_037445795.1 Betaproteobacteria bacterium
CGTGGCGCGGTGAGGCGGGCCGAGCGCGCGATGCCCCTCCTCTCGCTGGAAAAGGTCTAGGTCCACTACGGCGGCATCCGCGCCGTGAAGGGCATCGACCTCGTCGTGGAGCAGGGCGAGCTCGTCTGCCTCATCGGCGCCAACGGCGCGGGCAAGACGACGACGCTGCGCGCCATCACCGGGCTCGCCCACGCCGGCGGCCGCATCGTCTACGACGGCGAGGACATCGCCGGGCGCAGGTCCCACGAGATCGCGAGGAAGGGCATCGCCCTCGTCCCCGAGGGCCGCGGCGTCTTCCCGCAGCTCACCATCGAGGAGAACCTCGCCATGGGCGCGTACACGCGCAACGACCGCGCCGCCATCGCCTCGGACGCCGAGCGGGTCTTCGGGCTCTTCCCGCGCCTCAAGGAGCGCCGCCGCCAGACGGCCGGCACGATGTCGGGCGGCGAGCAGCAGATGCTCGCCATCGGCCGCGCGCTCATGAGCCGGCCGCGCCTGCTGCTGCTCGACGAGCCCAGCATGGGGCTCGCGCCCATCATGGTCGACCGCATCTTCGAGGTGATCCGCCTCATCGCGTCGGAGGGCGTCACGATGCTCCTCGTCGAGCAGAACGCGAGGCTCGCGCTCGAGGCGAGCGGCCGCGCCTACGTGCTGGAGAGCGGGCTCGTCACGCTGGCCGGCGAGGCCTCGGCGCTGCTGCACGACCCGCAGGTCCGCCAGGCCTACCTCGGCGAGTGAGGGCGCCCCGGCCGGAGCGCGTTTTGCGGCTACACTTGTAATCGCCGCGTGATGCGAACAACAGACTCCCCGCGCTTATCGCGGGACAATCACGGGCAAGAGAATGCCGCCGCCAGAGCGGCCCACGAACCACGAGGCGATCCCCATCCATGACGTCGAGCCGGGCTGCGAAGGGCGCGTTCCTCTCGGTCGTCGCGATCGCGCTGCTGGGCGCGCTCGCGTTCCTCTATTCGCGCACCGAGGCCATCGACTTCAAGAAGGACGCCGAGGTCCTCTCGCTGCTGCGCGAGCTGAAGGAGATCGACACGCGCTGGGACGCCGACGCCGGGCGGCTCGCGACGGGCGGCTCCCCCGGCGCCGACCGCGGCCCGACCCTCGCGCGCATCCTGCGCGAGCTCGATCGCGCCACCGGCCGGCCCGAGGTCGCCGCGGCCCTGCCCGCGATCCGCGAGGGCATGGCCGGCAAGTCCGCCGCGTGGGAGGAGCTCAAGGCCCGGCACGCGAAGTCGGCCAGCGCGTTCGCCGAGGCCGCCTCCGCCGCCGCCACGCTGGCGCCTGAGCGACCCGCGCCGCGCCGATCGCTACGTCGCCCTCGCCGGGGAAGCCAAGGCCCTCGTCGCCGAGGCGAGGGCGGCGGAGGCGGCCGGCGGCCCGCTCGAGGCACGGATCGCCACGATCGGCGAGGCCGCCGCGGCCACGGCCCCGGCGCTCGCGGAGCGCGGGGCGCGCGTCGAACGGGCCCTGCGGGCGCTCCTCGCCGCGCGCGTGGAGGAGCGCGGCGCCGCCCAGAAATTCGCCTTCCTCACCGTGGGCGGCCGCGTCGACCTGCTCTCGCAGACGATCTCGCGCTCCGTCCAGGCCGCGCTCGAGGAGAAGGAGCCGGACCGCACGGCGCCGCGGCGCTGCTCGTCGGCGTGGGCTGGCTCGCGGCGCGCGTGATCGCCGCCCAGGCGGCGCTTCGCGAGGCGAACCTGGGCCTCGAGAAGCGCGTGAAGGAGCGCACGAGGGAGCTGTCCGAGGCGCTCGTGAGGCTCAAGGAATCGGAAGCCCAGCTGGTGCAGAGCGAGAAGATGTCGTCCCTCGGCCAGATGGTCGCCGGCGTGGCCCACGAGATCAACACGCCCCTCGCCTACGTGAAGAACAGCGTGGCCACCGTGCGCGACCGCCTGCCGGAGCTCGAAGGCGCGCTCGGGCAGGCCGAGCGGCTGATGGCGCTCCTGCAGTCCGAGGCGCCGGACCCGTCGCAGCTCCAGGAGGCCTTCGGGGAGCTCTCCTCCCGCCTCGCCCGGCTTCGCGAGCACCACGTGCTCGGCGACATCGAGTCGCTCGCGAAGGACGGCCTGCACGGCATCGAGCAGATCGGCGAGCTGGTGGTGAACCTGAGGAACTTCTCGCGGCTGGACCGCAGCCGCGTGGCGAGCTTCAACGTGAACGAGGGCGTCAACGCCACGCTGGTCATCGCGAAGCCCCAGCTGCGCGGCGTCACGCTCGAGCGCCGCCTGGGCGAGATCCCCTCGATCACCTGCTCCCCCTCCCAGGTGAACCAGGTGCTGCTCAACCTCGTCACGAACGCCGCCCAGGCCCTCGACAAGCCCGAGAAGGTCATCGTGGTCACCACGCGCCGCGAGGGCGACACGGCCATCGCGATCGAGGTGGCCGACAACGGCAAGGGGATCCCGGCCGAGGTCCTGCCAAGGATCTTCGACCCCTTCTACACCACCAAGGAGGTCGGCAAGGGCACGGGGCTGGGCCTTTCCATCGCCTACAAGATCGTCGCCGAGCACGGCGGGCGCATCGACGTGCACTCGACCCCGGGCAAGGGCACCGTGTTCACGGTCGTCCTGCCATTCCAGCCGCCGGCGGAACTCGCCGCCGGGGAGCCCTGAGCCCATGAAGATTCCGGAGAAGATCGGGAAGTACGAAGTCCAGTCGATCCTGGGCAAGGGGGCCACGGGCATCGTGCTGCGCGGGTTCGACCCCGGCATCAAGCGCCCGGTGGCCCTCAAGGTGATCGACAAGGGCCTGCTGGACCCCGCGGACCTCGAGTACGTCATCAGCCGCTTCCGGCACGAGGCCGAGGCCGTCGGGCGCCTCACGCACCCGCGAATCGCCGCGATCTACGATTTCATCGAGACCGACGACATGGCCTGCATCGTCATGGAGCTCGTGAACGGCAAGTCGCTGGCCCACCACCTCAAGGAGGTGACGCGCTACGGGTTCAAGGACACCTGGGACATCATCCGGCAGGTGCTCGACGGCCTGGGCTACTCCCACGGCCAGGGCGTGATCCACCGGGACCTGAAGCCCGCCAACATCCTCATCAACGACGACGGCCGCATCAAGATCACCGACTTCGGCGTGGCGAGGATCGACACGTCCACCCTCACCATGGTGGGCGACGTCGTGGGCACGCCGCACTACATGGCGCCGGAGCAGTTCGGCGGCCAGGAGGTCACGCCGCGCACGGACCTCTACCAGGTCGGCGTCATCCTCTACGAGCTGCTCACCGGCACCCGTCCGTTCACCGGCAACAACGTCGAGATCCTGCGGCGCGTGATGCACGACCGCCCCGCGAACCCGTCGACCCACAACCCGAGCATCACCTGGCAGCTCGACTGGGTGATCCAGAAGGCGCTCGCCAAGGACCCCGCG
>JBBIJT010000211.1:0-3320 GCA_037445795.1 Betaproteobacteria bacterium
TGATCTCGCCCGCGGGCCAGGCGGCCATCGCGAGCTACAAGATCAACGGCGAGCAACTCTTCTTCCCCAACGCCAGGCCCGGCCAGTGACGATGCGCGCGGGATTCCTCCTCGCAGCCGCCGCCCTCGTGGCCATGCCCGCCGCCGCGCAGGACGCCGTCAAGGTGCATGCCGCCGGCAGCCTCAAGGCGGCGCTCACCGAGGCGGCCGACGCGTTCGCGAAACGGCCCGACGGTGCGAAGGTCGCCTTCGAGTTCGGGCCCTCGGGGCTTCTCAAGGGCCGGCTCGAGAAGGGCGAGGCGAGCGACGTCTTCGCCTCGGCCAACATGGAGCACCCGAAGGCGCTCGCGGACGCCGGCAAGGCGGGCCCCGTGCGCGCCTTCGCCCGTAACACGCTCTGCGCCCTGGCCGGCGCGAACGTGAAGGTGTCGCCGCAGGCGCTCCTCGAGACGATCCTGGACCCGAAGGTGAAGCTGGGCATCTCGACGCCCAGGGCCGACCCTTCGGGCGACTACGCGTGGCAGCTCTTCGCCAACGCGGAGAGGCTGAAGCCCGGCGCGCAGAAGGCGCTGGAGGCGAAGGCCCTGCAGCTCACCGGCGGGCCGAATTCGCCGCCGCCGCCGAAGGACCGCACGGTCTACGGCGTCATCGTCGCGAAGGGCGAGGCCGACGTGTTCCTCACCTACTGCACCAACGCGATCCTCGCGAAGAAGGAGGAGCCGCAGCTGCAGGTCGTCGCGATCCCCGAGAGCCTCAACGTGGGCGCCGACTACGGCCTCGCCGTGATGAACGGGGCGAAGCCTGCCGGCAGCCGCTTCGCCGACTTCCTGCTCTCGCCGGAGGGCCGCGCCATTCTCGGCGCCTACGGGTTCGCGACGCCCAGGTGAGGACCCCATGATCGAGGTCGACCTCCGCGCCGTCTGGCGCGTGCGATCGGGCCGGGACGAGCGCGAGCTCGACCAGATGCTCATCGCGCTGCTGGACGGGATCGCCCAGTCGGGCAAGCTCACCCACTCCGCGCGCCTCGCCCGCATCTCCTACCGGCACGCCTGGAACCTCATCGAGAACTGGGGCGCGTTCCTCGGCTCGCCCCTCGTGCAGATGCGGCGCGGCAAGGGCACGAAGCTCACGCCCCTCGGCGAGCGGCTGCTGTGGGCGGGGCGGCGCGTGCAGTCGCGGCTCGCGCCGGAGCTGGAGGGCCTCGCGGGCGACTTCACGCGGGAGGTGAACCGGGCCCTCGGCGTGCCCGACCGCGCCCTCGTCGTGCACGCGAGCCACGATTTCGCCGTGGCGCTGCTGCGCGAGCGCCTCGCCGCGCGCGGCCTCGCGATGGACCTGCAGAACCGCGGCAGCTTCGACGCGCTCGCCTCCCTGTTGCGCGGCGACTGCGTGGTGGCGGGCTTCCACGTGGCCGACGGCCCGCTGGGAAGCCTCCTGGCGCGGCGCTACGCGGAGGGCCTCACGGGCAGCGACCTGCGCTTCATCCCCCTCGCGACCCGCCGGCAGGGGCTAATCGTCGCCCGCGGCAACCCCAAGGGAATCCACTGCGTCGCGGACCTCGCGCGCCCGGGTGTCCGCATCGTGAACCGGCAGCGAGGCTCGGGCACGCGCGCCCTCTTCGAGTTCCTCCTCAGCGAGGCCGGCGTGGACCGCAACGCGATCCGGGGCTACGACAACGAGGAGATCACCCACTCCGCCGTCGCGGCCCTGGTGGCCGGCTGCCAGGCCGACGCGGGGTTCGGCCTCGAGGCGGCGGCGAGCCGCTTCGGCCTGGACTTCGTGCCCGTCGCCACCGAGCGCTACTACCTCGGCATCGAGGCGCCCAATCTCGGCCGGCGCGACGTCCGCGCCCTGCTCGACGCGGCCCGCGACCCCGGGATCGCCGCCGCCATCGATGCGCTTCCGGGCTACGCCTGCCGCGCCGGCGGGAAGTTGCTCACCCTTTCTGCGCTCTTTGGTGGCGAGGCCGTGCCGGCGAAACCGTAGCCGGGCCCGACGCGGCCGTGAGTCCCTGGCGATCGCGGATAATGGCCAATCCAAGGCAAAGCAACGGGCCCTCCCCTGAACTCTCGCGCACCCACCTGGACGCAGGTCGCCCTCCTGGCGATTGCCGCGGTCGTCCCGGTGGCGGCCATGGCCGCCAGGGAATTCGTCGATGACGCCGGCCGCAAGGTGGCGCTGCCGGACATGGTCGACCGCGTCTACGCGGCCGGCCCGCCGGCCTCCGTCCTCGTCTTCGCCCTCGCGCCCGACAAGCTCATCGGCTGGACGCGCGCCTTCCGCGACAACGAAAAGGAATGGGTGCCGGCGAAGTACGGCAACCTCCCGGAACTCGGCCGCCTCACCGGTCGCGGCAACACGGCCAACGTGGAGGTCGTGCTCAAGGCGAAGCCCGACCTCATCGTCGACGTGGGCTCCACCGCGGCCACCTTCGCGTCGCTCGCGGACCGGGTGCAGCAGCAGACGGGCATCCCGTACGTGCTGCTCGACGGGCGCCTGGAGACCACGCCGCAGCAGATCGAGAAGCTGGCGAAGGTGCTGGGCGCCGAGGCCCGCGGCCGGGAGTTCGCCGACTACTGGCGAAGCCGCGTCGATCCCCTCAAGGCCAGGATCGCGGCGATCCCCGCGGACAAGCGCCCGCAGGTGTACTACGCCCGTGGGCCGCAGGGCCTGGTAACGGGGCTCGGCGGGTCCATCAACGTCGAGATGATCGAGTTCCTCGGCGCGAGGAACGTCGCCGGCGGCGAGCGGGGCGGCCTCGCGCAGGTGGGCTTCGAGCAGGTGGTGCTGTGGGACCCGCCGGTGATCGTGACCAACGACCCGAACTTCATGCGCGACGTGTGGAAGATGCCGGTGTGGCAGAGCGTCACCGCCGTGCGCAGGAAACGCGTCTTCCTCTCGCCGCACCTGCCCTTCGGCTGGTTCGACTACCCGCCGGGAGCCAACCGCCTCCTCGGCCTGCTGTGGCTCGCGGAAATCCTCTACCCAGGCGAGTTCCGCTTCGACTACCCGCGCGAGATCGCGGAGTTCCACCGGCGCTTCTACCACCAGGAGCCCACGGCCGCGCAGGTCGAGAGGCTCCTCGCCGAGCCCGGCGTCGCGCCGCGATGATCCTCGACCGGGCGCGCTTTCCGCTATGGCTCGGCGTCGCGTTCGCGGTGCTGGCGGGCCTGATGGCCTGGAGCCTGTCGGTGGGCCGCTTCCCCGTGGCCACGGGCGACGTGGCCCGCGCGCTGGTCGCCGCGATCGCGGGCGGCGACAGCGGCCTCGCGAGGAACGTCGAGGCCGTGATCCTCCAGGTGCGCCTGCCCCGCCTCGTCG
>JBBIJT010000212.1:0-2071 GCA_037445795.1 Betaproteobacteria bacterium
CGACCGCGCGCGCGGCCACGGTCCCCGTCGCGGCGCCGGCGGCAACCGGCGAGCCGTCGTCCGCGGCCGTGTCGATCGCGCGCCGCCAGCGGAATCCCTCGCGCGCGTCGGGCCAGCGCACCTCGATCGCGGCATGCCCGCCGTTGAAGGCGATCGCCACGCGGTCGGCCGGCGACTCGCCGCTCGCGGGCGCATGGAGCGCCGCCACGAGCGCCCGGCCGTGGCGGTCCTCCCAGTCCTCCCGCGCCATGACGCGGCCGTCGGGCCGGCGCCACTCGACGTCGGGGATCCCGCTGTCGTCTACGGGCTCGCCCGCGAGCCATCGGTCGGCATGCAGCGCGCGACGCTCGCGGCGCAGGCGGGCGAGCGCGGCGACGAACCGGGCGAGCCCCTCGTCGGCGCTTGCCCAGTCGATCCAGGAGAGCGGGCCGTCCTGCGCGTAGGCGTTGTTGTTGCCGCGCTGCGTGCGGCCCAGTTCGTCGCCCATCGACACGAGCGGAGTGCCGCGCGAGAGGAAGAGCGTGGCGAGCAGGGCGCGCGCGTCGCGCATCCTCGCTTCCCGCACGCCCGCATTCGCCGACGGGCCCTCGCAGCCGTGGTTCCAGGAGTGGTTCGCGTCGGTGCCGTCGCGGTTCGATTCGCCGTTGGCCTCGTTGTGCTTGCGGCCGTGCGAGACCAGGTCCGCGAGCGTGAAGCCGTCGTGCGCGCACACGAAGTTGACCGAGCGCGAAGGCGGGCGGCCGCGGCGCGCGAAGGCGTCCGCGGAGCCCGCGATCCGCGTGGCGAAGTCGCCCAGGGTCGCCTCGTCCCCGCGCCAGAAGCGGCGCACGGTGTCGCGGTAGCGGTCGTTCCACTCGCCCCAGCCCGCGGGGAAGGCGCCGAGGCGATGCCCGCCGGGGCCCAGGTCCCAGGGCTCGGCGACGAGCTTCAACCCGCGCAGCGCGGGGTCCTGCTCGAGCGCCTGGAGGAAGGGCGCGGCGGGGTCGAAGCCCGAATCGCGGCGCGCGAGCGTGGTCGCGAGGTCGAAGCGGAAGCCGTCGACGCCCGCGCCGATCGCGTAGTGGCGAAGCGTGTCCATCGCGAGCCGAAGCGCCGCGGGGCGGTCGAGGGCGAGCGTGTTGCCGCATCCCGCGTCGTCGGCATAGCGGGAGGCGTCGCCGTGGCGCGTGCGGTAGTACGAGGCGTTGTCCAGTCCGCGCAGCGAGAGGGTGGGCCCGTGCTCGTCGCCCTCGCCCGTGTGGTTCAGGACGACGTCGAGCAGCACCTCGATGCCGGCCCCGTGCAGCGCCGCGACGCACGCGGCGAGCTCCGCCATGCCGCCGGGGGCGAGGAGCGGATCCGGCGCCATGAAGGCGACCGGGTTGTAGCCCCAGTAATTGGTGAGGCCCAGGGGCGCCAGGTGGCGCTCGTCGACCCAGGCGGCGATCGGCATCAGCTCGACCGTGGTGACGCCCAGGTTCGCGAGGTGCGCGACGGCCGCGGGATGGGCAAGCGCGGCGCAGGTGCCGCGCACGGCCTCGGGAACGGCCGCGTGCGCCCGGGTGAAGCCGCGCACATGCAGCTCGTACACGACGGTTCGCTCCCACGGCACGGGCGGCGCGAGGCGCGGCCGCGCGGATGGCGGGTCGGCGACGATGGCCTTGGGCACGTGCGGCGCGCTGTCGTCGTCGTTGCGCGTCCTGCCGTCGGGACGCTGGCCGAACACGGACGGGTGCGGGGCGAAGCGGCGGTCGAGCGCGGTCGCGTAGGGGTCGACGAGGAGCTTGGCGGGGTTGAAGCGGTGCCCGTGGCGCGGGTCCCAGGGGCCGTGCGCCCGAAGGCCGTAGCGGCTGCCCGGCGTGATCCCCGGCACGAAGCCGTGGAAGACGTCGCCGGTTCGCTCGGGCAGCGTCACGCGCCCGACCTCCGTTTCGCCCGCCGCGTCGAAGAGGCACAGCTCGATGGCGGTGGCGTGCGCGGACCAGACGGCGACGTTCGCGCCGTCCGCGCCCGCCGTGACGCCGAGGGTCTCGGGGCTGCCGGGCTCGAGGCGGGTCATGGCGCTCGTGGGCCCGTCGCGCGGCCGCGGTTC
>JBBIJT010000212.1:2083-3303 GCA_037445795.1 Betaproteobacteria bacterium
GGTTCACGCCGCCGGCCGCGCGACGAGGCCGCGGTAGAGAGCCGCGTACTGCTTCGCCGGGCGGCCCCAGCCCACGTCGGCGGCCATCGCGTGCAGTTGGAGCTTGCGCCACGTGGCCTGGTCCCGCCACAGGCCCACGGCGCGCTCGAGGGTGAGGGCGAGCGCCTCGCGGGTGACGGGCGAGAACTGGAGGCCGTTTCCCGCGGAGGCGACGAGGGCCATCTCGTTCGCGTCGATCACGGTGTCGGCGAGGCCGCCCACGCGCGCGACGATCGGCAAGGCGCCATAGCGCAGCGCGCACAGCTGCGTGAGCCCGCACGGCTCGAAGCGCGACGGCACGAGCAGGGCGTCGGCGCCGCCCTGCACCAGGTGCGCCGTCGCCTCGTCGAAACCGATCATCACGCCGACGCGGCCCGGGAGGGCCGCGGCGGCCTCGCGGAACCCCGTCTCCAGCGCCGCCTCGCCGGAGCCGATGAGGGCGAGCTGGCCTCCCAGCGCGACCAGGTCGGGCACCGCCTCGAGGAGCACGTCCATGCCCTTCTGCCAGGTGAGGCGGCTCACCACGCCGAAGAGGGGCGCGTCGGCGCGGCGGGCGAGCGCGAGCCTTGCCTGGAGCGCTTCCTTGTTGGCGGAGCGGTTCGCGAGGCGCTTCGCGTCGAAGCTCTTCGCGAGGTGCGCATCGGAGGCCGGGTCCCAGTACGCCGTGTCGATGCCGTTGAGGATGCCCGCGAGCGAGCCGGCGCGGGCGCGCAGGAGCCCGTCGAGCCCCATGCCGAACTCGGGCGTGCGCATCTCCATCGCGTAGCGCGGCGAAACCGTGGTGATGCGGTCGGCGAGGGCGAGGCCCGCCTTGAGGAAGCCGATCGTCCCGTAGTACTCCACGCCCTCCATCGACCAGGCGGCCGGCGGCAGGCCCAGCTCCCCGAGCAGCGCCTGCGGGAACTGCCCCTGGAACGCGAGGTTGTGCACGGTCATCACCGTGCGCGGGCGGAGCCCCCCGTCGTAGTGCAGGTAGGCCGGCGCGAGCCCCGCCTGCCAGTCGTGCGCGTGGACGATGTCGGGCGCGAAGCCCGGGAGAGCGCCCCGGCCCACGTCCGCCGCGGCGCGGGCCAGCGCCGCGAAGCGCTGCGCGTTGTCCGGCCACTCGGCGCCGGTCGCGTCGACGTAGGGATTGCCGGGCCGCGCGAAGAGGTGCGGCGCGTCGAGCGCGAGCAGCTCGA
>JBBIJT010000213.1:0-3292 GCA_037445795.1 Betaproteobacteria bacterium
GGCGACAACGTGGTCATCGCCTGCCCCAACCTGCCGTACTTCCCCATCGTCTACTACGGCACGCTCAAGGCGGGCGCGACGGTCGTGCCGGTGAACGTCCTCAGCAAGGCGCCGGAGATCGCCTACCACCTCGCCGACTCGCAGGCGAAGGCGTTCTTCTGCTTCGAGGGCACGGCGGAGCTGCCGCTCGGCAGGGAAGGCCACGCGGGCTTCACGCAGTACGGCGCCTGCCCGACCCTCGTCATGATCACGGCCGACCCGGCGAAACCCTCGCCGGTCGAGGGCGCGACGACGCTCGGGGCCCTCATGCAGGCGCAGCCGGCCACGGGGGAATGCGCAGTCACCGAGGCGAGCGACACCGCCGTGATCCTCTACACCTCGGGGACGACGGGCAAGCCCAAGGGCGCGGAGCTCTCGCACGCCAACCTCGCGATGAACGCGCAGACCTCCTGCATGATCACGCGCATGACGGCGGACGACTGTCACCTCGTGGCGCTGCCGCTCTTCCACTCCTTCGGCCAGAGCGTCCAGATGAACGCTGCCTTCTGGTGCGGCTCGACGATCGCGCTGATGCCGCGCTTCGACGCCGACGCAGCGCTCGCCACGATGCAGCGCCATGGCGTGACGATTTTCGCGGGCGTGCCGACGATGTACCAGGCG
Organism: Betaproteobacteria bacterium; assembly: GCA_037445795.1. Classification (GTDB taxonomy): domain Bacteria; phylum Pseudomonadota; class Gammaproteobacteria; order Burkholderiales; family Usitatibacteraceae; genus FEB-7. The sequence goes on from JBBIJT010000213.1 coordinate 661, forward strand.
ATCCTCGCGCTGCCCGGCGCGGAGGAGCGCCACGACCTGAAGGCCATCGCGACGAAGCTGCGCGTCGGCATCTCGGGCGGCGCCGCGATGCCCGTCGAGGTGATGCGCCGCTTCGAGGAGCGCTTCGGCATCGCCATCCTCGAAGGCTATGGCCTCTCGGAGACGAGCCCCGTGGCGACCTTCAGCTACCTCGAGTTCCCGCGCATCCCGGGCAGCGTCGGCAAGGCGCTGTGGGGAACGCAGGTGCGCGTGGTGGACGAGTCGGGCGTGGCCGTCCGCTACGGCGAGACGGGCGAGATCGTCGTGCGCGGCCACAACGTGATGAAGGGCTACTACCGCAACCCGGAAGCCACCGCGGCGGCCATCCGCGACGGCTGGTTCCACACCGGCGACATCGGCCGCCGCGACGCCGAGGGCAACTTCTACATCGTCGACCGTCTCAAGGACATGATCATCCGCGGCGGCTTCAACGTGTACCCGCGCGAGCTCGAGGAGGTGATGATGACCCACGAGGCGATCGCGCAGGTGGCGGTTATCGGCGCGCCGCACGAGACCCATGGCGAGGAGGTGAAGGCGGTCGTCGTCCTGAGGGCCGGCAAGCGCGCCACGCCCGAGGAGATCGTCGCCTGGTGCAAGGAGCGGATGGCCGCGTTCAAGTACCCGAGGATCGTCGAGATCGTGGAGTCGCTGCCGATGACCGCGACGGGCAAGATCCTCAAGCGGGCGCTCAAGAGAACCTGAACGGGCGTAAGCTGGTCCATCCGGATCGCACAGCCGTTCCTCGGCCGCGCGATCGAGCGAGGCAGACTCATGGACCGTCGTCGGGTTCTCGTGGCATCCCTGGGCCTTATGGCGCTGGGCAGCTCTTGGAAAACGGCAGGAGCGCCCGCGCGACCGAAACGGGTGATCTTCTTCGTGGCTGGGGAAGTGCCGTCCGAAGGGGGCATCGAGAATAGCCGGAGGACACGCAATTCCGTGTGGACGGCCCATGGCCTGGTACCGGGGCGGGATGTCGTGGAGACATTCGTGTATTCGGGGAACGACTCCGAAAGAGCCGCCGGAATTGCACGAGAGCTGGTGGCAAGTCGCCCCGCCATCATTCTCACGAACGCTGCGTCGCAGACCAAGTTCTTCAAGCAACTGACTCGGGATATTCCCATCGTCTTCGTCGGAATCAGCGATCCGGTCCTGCATGGAATCGTGCGGAGTCTCGGCCGTCCCGGAGGAAACATCACCGGCGTGTCTTCCGAGCTGTTCGACGCCCAGTTGAAGCTCCTGGAGATCGTCAAGGAAGTGCTTCCCCGGGCGCGACGAGTGGCATGGCTGACGGGCGTGGATCCCGATGAGGACGGAAACGACCCTGTCTGGCTGAGGATCCGCGCGGATATGGCGTCGAAGGCGGCGCGAGTTGGACTCGACCTATCGATCATCTACCTCGCGCAGAAGTTGAGCGGCGACGCTCGGGTGCAGGCGCTTCGCGGTACCCATGCGGACGGATTCATTCCCTACAGCAATCCTCTCTCGTCGTCCGGCGAAGTGCTGTCCATCCAGCTCGCATCCGGGATGCCCGGCTTCTTTGCTGCCGGTCCCGGGCCGGCAAGGGTGGGGGCGTTTCTGACGCTTGGATCGCCCTTCCGTGACATGTGGAAGCTACAGATTGCGATCGCGGTGAGGATTCTCCGTGGCGAAGATCCGGCGGCGATCCCTGTCCAGCTGGACTCGAGGGTACTGCTCGCAGTCAACATGAAGACTGCGCGCGCGCTGGAAATCGAGATCCCCGGGTCGATCCTGGCGCGCGCGGACGAGGTGATTCAGTAGCCGCTCTCCCTTGGTGCAGCGTCCCGCGCGGCCGCGGTAAACTCGCGGCATGCCCACCGCCATCCTCGCCGAAGACGAGCCCATCCTGCGCGAGCAGCTGCAGGCGAAGCTCGCAAAGCTCTGGCCGGAGCTGGAGGTCATCGCCTCGGTCGAAGATGGCGCCGCCGCGCTCGAGGCGCTCGAGGACCGCGCGCCCGACTTCATGTTCCTCGACATCCAGATGCCCGAGATGACGGGCGTGGAGGTGGCGAAGCACGTGGGAAACCGCGCGCACGTGGTCTTCGTGACGGCCTACGACCAGTACGCCATCCAGGCCTTCGAGACGGGCGCGGTGGACTACCTGCTCAAGCCCTACACGGACGAGCGCCTCGCGATGGCGGTCGAGCGGCTCAAGGCGAAGGTCGCGAGTCCGCCGCCGGACCTGCAGTCGATCGTCTCGCAGCTCGCTTCGCAGCTGCGCGGCGGCGTCCCCCCGAAGGAGAAGCTGCAGTGGATCAAGGCGAGCTTCGGGCAGAACCTGCGCCTGATTCCCGTGGCGGACGTGCTCTTCTTCCAGTCGGACGAGAAGTACACGCGGGTGGTGACCGAGGAGGCCGAGGCGCTCATCAAGACGCCCATCCGCGAGCTCCTCGACGGCCTCGACACGGAAGTCTTCTGGCAGATCCATCGCTCCACCCTCGTCAACGTGAACGCCATCGCCGGCGTCACGCGCGACTTCCGCGGACAAGCCCACGTGAAGGTGAAGGGCAAGGACGAGGTGCTCACCGTCTCGCGGATCTACTCGCACCTCTTCAAGCAGATGTAGGAGAAGAAG
>JBBIJT010000214.1:0-3277 GCA_037445795.1 Betaproteobacteria bacterium
CGACATCCGGCCGATGATCGAGACCGTGCCGCTGGAGCGCGCGTTCGAGGCCTACCAGCGCATGCGCTCCGGCGAATCCCGCTTCCGCATGGTCCTCACGATGCCGCCTCGCGCGCCGCCGCGGCCTTGATGCCGAAGGGGGGAAGTGCGCGCGCCTTGTCGGGCGTGCGGTTCCAGCCGGTGACCGAGTCGCCGCGCATGGCGGCGGCTTCCGCGAAGGCGGCGCCGAGCAGCCCGGTGCCGAGAAAGGCGATGGCTGCCACGGGAGTCGTCCTGTTCGATCGCGCGATTCGGCGCGCGACATCGTGGGCGGGGGGGCCTGCCTGCGGTCGAGGGTGCCACTCCACCCGGCGGTGGGGTGCCGCGCTGATTGGTCTCGCGGGGATGTGCGCCTTCCGGCGTGGAAGGCCCCTGCGGGAAACCCTAGCCGGCGATCTCGACCGCGATCTCCCGGATCCGCGACGACAGCTCGCCGACCGAGTGCACGTCGAGCTTCGAGTAGATCTTGCGCACGTGGTCCGCTACGGTCGAGGGGGCGATGGACAGGGCCGAGGCGATCTCGGCCTGCGAGCGCCCCCCATGGAGCAACGCGCACACCTCTCGCTGCGTGATCGATAGCGGCAGCTTTTCGAGAGCGCGCCGCAGCACGACGACCTTGGGCTCCAGATGCCGGATGCCGACGTGGACGAGGGGCGGTTCCGCAAGATTCAGCGGAGCGAGCGCCTCGCTGTCGAAGACGAAACGCCCCCAGGCATTGTCGATCGTGAGCGAAAGGCCCTCGCGGCTGAGGCCACGCCCGCGCTCATGGTGCTGCCAAAGCATGCTGAGGGTCCCGAAATCCTCGCGACGCGGCGACTTGCGTACCGTCTCCGGCGTCACGCCGCCATGGGCCATCAGCAGCAGCTTGAGGGCGTCCGCCGAAAGGTGCAGCAGTTCGCCCCCGGGGCCCAGGTTGAGCGCGCCACGCCGGGTGGGCACGCCGGCGTATTCGGCCGGCAAAATGGATTCCTGGGCGGCTTCCAGCCCGCGGGAGACGTAGAGGGCCGCCTGGTGGAGCACCTGCTCCTCCGCGTGCGTGAACGACGAATCTCCCGGTCCCCGGTAAAGGACGAGAGATCCCAGCGGCTGCCCGCGAGCCCCGCGGACAATGGCCTCGACACGCGTGTGCAGTCCCTGCGGACGCCAGATCTCGTTGTAGAGGGCTGACCGGAAGAACTCCGGCCTGTCCAGCTCGTCGGCACCGTGAACGACCGCACGGCCGGTGACGGCCTGCTGGAACTTCGGCATCACCTCGCCCTCGCGGCGGTTGTGGAACTCGTCGAAGTAATGCGAGGCGATCGCCTGGTCGATCGGCCCCTCGTAGAAATAGCGGACGAGGTTGCCCTTCTCGTCCGTCCAGTCGAACAGGTTCCGGTAGGACGGGATGACGTGGTGCAGCGTCTCGAGCGCCGCCGGGATGAAAGTCTCCGCCGCCAGTCCGGAGCGGCTGAGGGCACGAAGGGTGGAAAGTCCCGCGGCGTGTTTCATGTTTGCGCGAACATAGCCGATCCCGTTCCGGCTGTCACCCCACTGCGGAGGGGGTATCGGACCGGTGAGACGGGGGGGCCATGCCCCATGCGGGGATGGTTTCCCGCCTCGACAGCACCCGTACAGTGGCGTTGCGCTCCGGTGCGCCGTCTCGTCGGCCAGCCGACGGGCCGCCTTCCAGTTCACTTGCGGGAGAACCGAACATGAGCACACTTGCCGCCTCACGAATGCCGAAGCCGGGCCTCGGCGCGATCTACCGGGCAATCTCGGTCGCGGTGATTGCGTGGCCCTTCTGCGGCCAGGCCCAGAGCGCGTCGCCCGAGGGCTTGGAAGACGCGATGTACCAATACGACAGGGGCCATTACGCCGAGGCGTTCGAGGTCATCGCGCACGTCGCGGATGGCGGCGATGCCGAGGCTTCGCGCCTGGCGATCGACATGTGGCGATTCGGTCCGGCACTCTATGGAATCCGGTTCCCCGTGCGCATGGACCAGCTCCAGCATTGGTCGGGCCACTGCGGTCGCGCGCTCGGGGCCGGCAAGCGGCCGAGTGCCGGCCGTCAGGAGCCCGTCGTCGTGCAGGGGCCAGGAGTCAACTGAAGGCCGTCAAGATGCCCGACTGAATTGCGCCGAAAGAAGTTCTCGGCGTTCCGCCTATTCCTCTCCGGGTACGAAACGCCTCCTCGCCCCGCCGGTCGGGGCGTTTTTTTGCGCCTCCATCTCCGTCGCGGCCCGCGCGCCCTTCGGCTTTGCACTCCGGCCTTCCTGCGGTATAAAGGGCGCCGTCCGACTGCACCTCGCCCATGGCATCGCGCTCCTCACTCGACATCGAAATGCTCTGGCGGCTGGAACGCATCGCGAGCCTCGCCCTCGCGCCCGACGGTTCCGCCGCTGCCTGCGCCGTCACGTCGTACTCGATGCGGGAGAACAGGGGCGCCACCAGCCTCTGGCTGCTGCCCACCGGGGCCCGTGCCCCGAAGCGGCTGACCCGCTGCGGGGAGAAGGACGCGAAGCCCGCCTGGTCGCCGAAGGGCGATCGCATCGCGTTCCTCGCGAAGCGCGAGCAGGAGGGCGTGAAGGACATGGAGTCGCAGCTCTACGTCATCGACGCCGCAGGCGGCGAGGCGGAGCGCAAGTCGAACTTCCTCCCCGGCATCGAGGACTTCAAGTGGATGCCGGACGGGCGGCGCATCGCGTTCGTCTCGTGGGTGCGGCCGGGCGTGAAGGGCAGCCGGGCACAGGATCGCGAGCAGAAGGCCTTCGGCGAGCGCAAGGAGAGCGCCTACGTCACCTCGGAGGCGCAGTACCGCCACTTCGACCGCAACCTGCCCATGGGGCGCGTGCCGCACCTCCTGCTGCTGGACCTCGCGAGCGGTCGCATCACGGACCTCTTCGAGGGCACGGGGCACGAGCTTCCGCGGGTCGAGCCCGGCGCGGTCCACTTCGACGTCTCCCCCGACGGCCGGCGCATCGCCTTCGTGCACGACCCGGCGCCCCGCAAGCTCGCCGTGAATCCCACGGCGATCTCGGAGATCGACGTTGCCACCCGCCGCGTCACGACGCTCGCGAGAGACGCGTCCTGGTCGTACGAGGCGCCGCGCTACAGCCCCGACGGCGCGCGCATCGCCTGCATTGCGACAAACGTGGGCCGGCGCCACACGATGCCGGGCCGGCTCGCCTTCCTGCGCCGCGGCGGGCCGCCGCGCGTCGTCGGCAACGCCTGGCCCATCGACGTCGAGGGGCCGCTTCGC
>JBBIJT010000215.1:0-3186 GCA_037445795.1 Betaproteobacteria bacterium
TCGGCACCGTCGACCAGCGCGCCGTGCAGCAGCAGCTCATCGCCACCTCCGCCGCGCGGTCGTCGCTCGCTCGCGCCACCAGTGAGCGGCTCGTGCAGCGCGTGAACCTGCACCTGGCCCTGGGCGGCAGCTTCGCGCCGGCCCCGCCGCCGCCGGAGCAGGCGCCGGAGAAGTCGGCGTCCCGCTAGGGCGCCGAAGCGCCCGGGATCTCCTCGCCGTGCCGATCCCCTTCGAGCCCGCCGAGGTCACGCTGCGCGACGGCTGTGTGGTGCAGGTTCGCGCCATCGTCCCGGAAGACGAGGAGGAACTCCTGCAGGCTTTCGAACGGCTGAGCGCGCAGACGCGCTACCTGCGCTTCATGCACGCGGTGAGGGAGGCCAACGTGCCGCGCCTGCGGAAGGTGCTCGAGTCGTTCCCGGAGAAGGGCCTCGCCATCGCGGCGACCGTGCCTGCCGCGGACGGTATCGACATCGTGGGCTCCGCGACGTTCGTCATCGGGTCGAAGGGTGACGACTGCGAGTTCGCGGTCACCGTCGTCGACGAACGGGCCGGCGCCGGGCTCGGCCGGACGCTGATGACGCTGTTGATCGACGCGGCGATGCGGCGGGGGCTTCGCGAGATGGTGGGCTTCGTCCTCGCCGAGAACCGCCCGATGCTGCGGCTCGCCTCGCGCCTCGGCTTCGCGGTGGCCCGCGACCCGGACGACTTCTCGGTATGCATCTGCCGCCTGCCCTTGCGCGACGCAGCCGGCACGAGATGAGAACGCCGCCCGCGCTCGGCGCGGGCGGCGCGGGAAACGCCTCTAGAAGCGGAAGTCGATGCCAGCCACGTAGCTGTCGACACTGATCTTGTCGTTCTTCATCCACTCGGCGAAGACGCCCATGTTCTTCGCGAAGTTCCAGCGGGCGCCGAGGCCGTAGGTGGCCTCGCCCTGGCGGTCCGAGGAGTTGGCCGTGACGAGCGTGGCGTTGGCGTTGGCCTTGAGCTCCGACTCGGCCCAGCCCAGGCGGCCGTAGATGTCGACCTGGTCCATGGGCGCGATGGCCACGAGGGAAATGCCGTAGGACTTGGCCTTGACCGACCCGCTCACGTAGGTGGTGCCGAGGTTGCCGCTGAAGCCGTACTTGCCGAGGTCGTAGTAGCCGACCTCGACCGCGAAGTTCGGGTGGAAGCGATAGCCGCCGCGGATCGTGTAGGTGGTGTCGCTGTCGTCCAGCTGGGCATTCGCGAGCCCGGAAATGTCCTGGCCGGACTGGTTCAGGTTGCCGACGCCGAGGCCGAAGCCGGCGTACCAGCCCTGCTGGGCGAAGGAGGGGAGGGCGGAGAAGGAGGCGGCCACGAGGGCGGCCACGGCGAGTTTCTTCATTGTGGTTGACTCCTGAGGATGACGGAGGGAAACGACTTCAAGGCGGACAATTGCCGGCCGCCATTATGCTGCATTGCAGCAAAAAATGTAACACTAACTGTTACTGGCCCGCCCCTCCCAACGATTGCTTGACTGGGGTCGGCGGGCGCATCAGCATGGACGGTAGCGTTGCGCACGAGGTGCCCTGACGATGACCCGCTGGTTGTATTGCGTCGCAGCATTCCTGTTCGCCACCAGTACCGCGGCCGCACCGCTCGGTCCGGACGGCGCTCCGGGTCGCACCCTTCCCGGCAAGTTCATCTGGTTCGACCTCGCCACGGAGGATCCCGCGGGCGCGCGTGTCTTTTACGGCACCGTCTTCGGTTGGAAGTTCCGGGAGGCGGGTGGCCCTTCGTCCTACACCCTCATCGAGCACGCTGGCGGCAAGGTGGGCGGCCTCTTCAAGGCGACTCGGCCGGCAGGGGCGCCCGTCGGGGCGCGGTGGCTTTCCATCCTCTCGGTGCCCGATGCGGCCAAGGCCGCGCGATACGTGCAGCAGGCAGGCGGACAGGTCGTGATGGCACCCGCGGCGTTGCCGGGGCGAGGCACGCACGCGCTGTTCAAGGACCCCGAAGGCGCGCTCTTCGGCGTGCTGGCGGCGGCGGATGGCGATCCTCCCGATTCGCCCGTGGCCGACGGCGACGTCTTCTGGGTGGATCTCTTCTCGCGTGATCCGGCGAAGGCGGCGAGCTTCTACGCGGGGCTCGCTGGCTATGAAGTGAGCGTGCCGGAAGGGGACGCGGCACGCCCGCGGTGGGTTCTCGCGACGGGTGGTTACGCGCGAGCCGGCATCACGGTCCTCAAGTTGCGGGACACCAGGCCCGGGTGGCTTCCCTACGTCCTCGTGCCGGACGTGCCCGCGACGCTGCGCCGCGCGCAGCAGGCGGGCGGCCGCCTCGTCGTGGCGCCGCGCCCCGAGCTGCTGGACGGCAACGTCGCCGTGATCGCCGATCCGAGCGGCGGCCTCGTCGGCGTCGTGAACTGGGCGTATCCGGCGGGCGCGGAAGGGGGTGCACGATGACGCGCCGGCTCGCAGGCAACTTGCGCGCGCTTCGCGCGGCGCTTTCCGCGGGCGCGCTGGCCGCGCTGCTCGCTGCGGGTTGCGCCATCGACGGGTCCGGCGAGGGTGGCTTCTACGGCTCCGCCTTCTACGACGATGCGTGGTATTGGGGAGGCTGCTGCGCCGATCCGCCAGACGCAATCGGCCCGCCGCGCCCGGAACACCCGATCGCGAAGCCGCCGCCCGTGGCCCCGAGCCATCCCATCGCCACCCCGCCGGCGCGGCCGATGCCCGCTCCCCGGCCGACGGCCATGCCGCGCGGGGGCGGTGGCCGTCGATAGTTCGCGGAAGTTGACCGGCGGCAATTGGCGACCCCGCGCGCCATCGATAATCATCCGGTACCCCGACACGAAAGGAATCCCATGAAATCGAGCCGCACGAGTCTTCTTGCCGCCGTGCTCGCGGCCTTCGCCGCCAGCGCGATCGCTCAGCAGTACGTCTACCCGGCCAAGGGCCAGTCGCCCGACCAGCAGAAGAAGGACGAGGCAGCCTGCCACCAGTGGGCCGTCGAGCAGTCGAAGTACGACCCGGCCAATCCGCCGCCCGCCGCGGCGGCGCCCAAGCCCCCAACCACGGCGACGGGAACGACCCCGGGCGCGGGCGCGCGCGGCGCGGCGCGCCCGCGGGCAGCGAGCCCTCGGTGTCGAAGCGGCCACGGCGGACGGCGAGCAGGGCCGATTCATCGAAGACCCGTGGCGGGCTCGACTCCACGACGCTGATG
>JBBIJT010000216.1:0-3186 GCA_037445795.1 Betaproteobacteria bacterium
GGCGGCCTGCCCGAGCCAGAGCAGCTCGGCCTTCTTCTCCTGCGCGACGGCGGATGCCGCCAGTAACAGCGCGGCCACGGCGGCCGCGAAATTGCGGATGCTGCGCTTCATCTTCCCCTCCCCAGGTAGTGTTGTTTTAGCTACGACCGGCGGATTCTGCACACACCCGCCACGGCATTACAATGACCTTCGCCAGCCATGCCCTACCCCAAGCCCAAGCCGCCGAAGTTCAAGCTCCAGGTCCAGGAGGACGAGACCGACCATCGCCTCTGGCACGACGTCCTCGACCCGAAAGGCCGGCTCTACGTCTTCGACAAGGAGCCGGAGGCGCGCGCGAAGCTGGAGGAGCTCTTCCCGGTGCTCGTCGAGCTGGAGCGCTACGCCGCGGGGCCCAAGCGCACGCGGGTGATCGTCATCCCGGCCGACGAGGACGACGAGGGCCGCTAGGCGCCTCTCAGGGCTTCAGCCAGCCGCGCTTCGACGTGTGGAAGGCGAGGATGCCGTATAGGACCGCCACGCCGACGTGAAAGACGGCGATGCCGGCGGTCGTGAGCAGCACGAAGCGCTCGACGTGTTCCCCCGTCTCCTCGCGGCTCGAGAGCGCGAGCTCCGCGCCCGCGAGGAACAGGATCACGCCCAGCACCGGCGCAGGGAAAAGCTGCAGCAGGAGCTGAACGGACCCCGCGAAGAAGAGCGCGAGGATCGTGAGCAGCACCCCGACGATCACCGTCGCCCCGCCCGTGCGCGCCCCGAACTTCACGTGCCCCGCCATGCCGCCCGCGCCGTGGCAGACGGGCACGCCGCCGACCGCGCTCGACCAGAGGTTCGCGAGGCCCGTCGAGAGCGCCACACCACGCTCCGTGACGGGCCGGTCCGGAAAGAGGCGATTGTTCTCGCGGGTCACCGCGAGCAGGGCATTGCCGAAGGTGAGGGGAAGCTGCGGGATCGCGAGGAGCACCGCGCCGGTCCACAGGTCGCCGGCGGAAAGCGAGCCCCAGGCGAGGTCCGGCCACCGGAAGGCGGGCTCGATCGCGACGAGCCTGCCGGCAAGCGAGGGCTCGCGGAAGAGCGCCACGGCCACGCCGGCCGCGAGCAGCAGCAACATCACCGGCAGCCGCGAGTGCGCGAGGAGCGCCAGGGCGAGAAGAGCCGCCGCGAGCCACGGCGACCCGGCCATCATGCGGGTTCCCTCGATCATGAAGCCGAAGCCCAGGCCCATCACCACGCCCAGCAGCGCGGGGAGGGGGATCAATTGCGCGAGCCGCTTCGCGAGCCCCGTGGCGCCCAGCGCCAGCCAGATCACCGCCGTGGCGATGCCCGCCCCCACGACGACGGCGGGAGTGACCGCCACGCCCGCCGCGTGGGTCGCGGCCGCCGTGCCGATGGCCTTCATCGGCTGAACCGGGAACGGCGTCCGGTACCACAGGCCCGTGGCGATCATCACCGCGCCGAAGCCCAGCAGGACGCCCGCAGGATCCATCCGCACGATGGAGAGATAGGCCACGACGAACGGCACCAGCGTGCCCAAGTCGCCGAAGGCGCCCGAGAGCTCCGCGAGGTCATAGCGATTGCGCGGCCGGGATGCTCGATTAGGCATCGCACGATCATATCGGCACGACGCCGGAGCGGCTACACTCGGAGGTGATTCCCTTCCTCTTCCGACCGTCATGCGATTCATTTCCCCTTCGCTTCTCGCCGGGCTGCTCGCCCTGGCCGCCAGTAGCCCCTCGTTCGCGCAGCACGCCGGGCACCACGCGCCCGAGGCGCAGCCGCCGGCCGCGGACGCGCGCCACGCCGTGGATTTCCCCGAGCCCATGCGCACGCACACCCTCGCCAACATGCGCGACCACCTCCTCGCGCTTCAGGAGATCCAGCAGGCGCTGGCGGACGGCGCGTTCGATCGCGCGGCAGGGGTGGCAGAGAGGCGACTCGGCATGACCTCCCTCGCCTCGCACGATGCGGAGCACGTGGCCAAGGTGATGCCCGCGGGCATGCAGGCCATCGGCTCGGAGATGCACCGCGCCGCGAGCCGGTTCGCCGTGGAAGCCGCGAACGTGGGCGCCACCGGCAACATGAAGCCCGCGTTGGCGGCGCTCGCCCGCGTGACGCAGCAGTGCGTTGCCTGCCACGCGGGCTACCGAATGAAGTAGGGGCGCCCTAGCCTGCGCAGCACGAAGGGGCACAGCATGCGGCCGGCTTCGCGGCCCGCACGAAGGCGCTCATGAACTTCCCATCGACTTCCTTCGCAATGGCGTCGACGTCGATCCCCTCGCCGGCGAGAAATCCCCGGGCGTCCTCGACACCGTAGACGCGCGTCGCTTCCAGGTCGATGTCCACGAACCCGGCGGCCGCGAGCTTCGCCCGGTAGTCGTCGTCCGACAGCGCGCCGGCCACGCAGCCGACCCACAGCTCGACGCTGCGCCGCAGGGCCGCGGGCACCTCGCCGCGCACGACCACGTCCGAGACCGCGAACCGCCCGCCGGGCTTCAGCACGCGGAAAGCCTCGCGCAGCACGCGGTCCTTGTCGCCGGAGAGGTTGATAACGCAGTTCGAGATGATCACGTCCACCGAGTTGTCCGGCAGCGGGATGTTCTCGATCTCGCCCTTCAGGAAGTGCACGTTCGCGAGGCCGCTCTTGCGCTTGTTCTCCTCGGCGAGGGCGAGCATGTCGTCCGTCATGTCGAGGCCGAACGCCTTGCCCTTGGGCCCGACTCGCCGCGCGGAAAGCAGCACGTCGATGCCGCCGCCGGCCCCGAGGTCGAGCACCGTCTCGCCGGGCTTCAATTCCGCGAGGGCCGTGGGGTTGCCGCAGCCGAGCGAGGCTTGCAACGCCTTCTCGGGAATGGCGCCCGCCTCCTCGATCCCGTACAGGTTCGAGGTGATGGGGTCGCAGCAACTCGACTGCGCGATCCCCGAGTTGCAGCACCCGCCGCCGCCCGAGCGGACCTGCCGCGCCGCCTCGCCGTAGCGGGCCTTTACGATTTCCTTCACGTCGTTCGTCATGGCTTCATCCTTTCACGCCCTGCTCGTACCAGCCCTTGCTGCGGTTCACGACCCGGACGACCAGCAGCATCACCGGGACCTCGATGAGCACCCCCACGACCGTCGCGAGCGCCGCCCCGGACTGGAACCCGAAGAGGCTGATGGCGGCGGCGACGGCGAGCTCGAAGAAATTGGAGGCGCCGA
>JBBIJT010000217.1:0-3171 GCA_037445795.1 Betaproteobacteria bacterium
TGTCGCGACCAAAGAGGCGCTTCGCCGCCTGCTGGCTCGCCGCGATCGCGAGCCTTCGCGACGAGGCGGCGCTCGTCGAGCTCGCCATGACGGCCGGTCACGCCGAGACGCGCCTCGCCGCCGCCGAGTGCGTCCGCTCGGCCGAGGGGCTGCGCACGCTCGCCGGGTCGGCCAAGGCCAAGGACCGCGGCGTCGCGAAGCTCGCCAAGCAGCGGCTCGAGGCGATGAAGGACAGCGAGGGGCGCGCCACCGAGGCCGACGCGATCCTCGGGCAGCTCGAGGCCCTCGCGGGAACCCCCGGCCCCATCCTCACCGCGGTCGTGGAACTCAACCGGCGCTGGCACGTGCTGGACATGGCGGGCGACACGTCCAGGCTCGAGCGCTGCGACGCGGCGCGGCGGGCGCTGCAGGCGCGGTTCGACCGCGAGCAGGCGGAGCAGGCGGCGCGCGCGAAGTTCGACCGCCGCGTGAGCGAGCTGCGCCACGCCCAGGACGCGCTGGGCGGCCTCGGGATGCTCGTGAAGGGGAGTGCGCGAGAAGAGCCGGGTGACCATGTCGGGAGCGGGTATCGGTGCGGTGCGGGGCGTGGCGACACGGTGCGGGGACGGTGCGCCTACCGGAATGATAATCCCTCACGGGCTCCTGACGCCGGAAGGCGAGGGAGCCGGCCGCGCGCCCCGGCGGCCCGGCGGCGAAATCGCCGGCGCTTGATCTTCGTCAGTCCGCCGGGTTGTCCACCCCCCCCGGCGCCCGCGTAGAATGCGCCCAGACGCCATCGATTTTCGATAGCATCCTTCGATAACGACTTTCGAGGATGAAGGAAAAGGAGATCTACGGCGGCCTCATCCGGCTGCACGTCCTTCACCATGCTTCCCGGGAGCCCATCTTCGGCCAGGGGATCATGGAGGAGCTCGCGCATCACGGCTACCGGCTGAGCCCGGGCACGCTTTACCCGATCCTGCACGGCCTGGAGCGGGGCGGGCACCTGAGGTCGACGGTCGAGAAGGTCGGAAAGAGCAGCCGGCGCACGTACGTGGCCACCCCGGTGGGAAGGAAGGCGCTGCGGGCGGCGAAGGACAGGGTCTGGGAATTGTTCACGGAGTTGTTCGAGGAAGAGCTGTCGCACGGGCCGCCGAAGGGCGCCGCGCGGAACCGAAAATCCACAGGGGAAAAGGGGTAGGAACATGAGTTCGCATTCACGATTCGGGTTGGCGGGCATGGCGATGGCTGCCGTCCTCGCATTCGCGCCGGCGGGCGCGCTCGCGCAGGCGATCAGCGGCACCGTGACGGATGGCGGCAAGCAGGCGATCTCGGGGGCGACGGTGTACCTCGTGCCCGCGGCCGACGTGGCGAAGATGAAGAAGGCGCCGTCTTTCAACATCCGGCGCAACGTCGACGACGACGAGCCGATGGACGACAACATCGCGGCCAACGGCGACAAGTACCAGCACGTGGAGACCGACGGCAGGGGCGAGTTCGGCTTCGCCAACGCCGTGGCCGGCAAGTACTTCGTGTACGTCGTGCCCTCCGACGAGAAGCACCTGCCCGGCGGCACGCTCGCCAACAAGTCGATGACGACGGCGGAACTGGCGGCGAAGCCCCTGGCCATCCAGGTGTCCGGCAAGGTGCCGTCCAACGCGGTCTTCGTCGGCAGCTCCAAGTGCATGAAGTGCCACGACGACTACGCGGACTTCAGGAAGACGGCGCACAAGCAGGGCATCATGGTGGTGGGCAAGCCGAGCGGGCTGCAGGATACGTCGCGCTTCCCGGCCATGAACGACGGCCTGAAGAAGCTGCAGGCGGGCCTGAAGCTCTACCTGCACGGCTACGACAAGGGCCGCGGGTTCGACAAGTACCTCATTTCCGAGAAGGCGCCCGCCGACCTGAAGTCGGTGAGCTTCACGGCGACCTTCTTCACCGACAAGGACGGCTCGCTGAAGCTCAGGACCGAGAACGTGCGCGACCCCGCCGACAAGCCGCGGATCTACCCGGTCGAGAGGACCTACGGCGGCCCGGTGTACAAGCAGCGCTACCTCCTTCGCGTCGGCAACTCGACCTATCCGTTCCTGCAGTACAACACCGAGGGCAAGGACTCCTACGCCGACCGCGCGCGCAAGGCGTGGCGCGACTACCACGGCGACTGGCTCTACAACGAAGCGACCAAGAAGCTCGCCGACCCGCCGGCCAAGAAGTCCTTCGAGATCGAGTGCGCCTCCTGCCACTACACCGGCTACACGCTCACGCCGACGGTGGAGGGCGGCTTCGTGGTCGGCGCGGCCAACGATCCCAACGGCGAGATGGACATCGACGGCGACGGCGTGCCCAACGAGCTCAACGTCGGGTGCGAGTCCTGCCACGGCCCCGGCTCCGAGCACGCCAAGGCGCCCCTGCGGCGCAAGGCCTCGACGATCGTGAACCCGGCGAAGCTCGCCTCCGAGCGCTCCATGGTCATCTGCAACCAGTGCCACAGCCGTCCGCAGGGCAACCTGAAGAACGACCAGCCGGTGAACAAGGACGGCCGCATGCTCACCCCCGGCATCAGCCGCAACGAATACCTGGTCAACTACACCACGCGCGAGGACGCGGCGCAGGGCGACTTCTGGCCCGATGGCGTGCACTCCAAGAGCCACCACCAGCAGGCCACGGACCTCGTCCGCTCGAAGCACTACATCAACGGTGACCAGATCCTCAATTGCGCCAACTGCCACGACCCGCACGGCAAGGCCGGAATCAAGTTCCAGCTCAAGGCCGAGGCGCGCGACGGCAAGGACACGCTCTGCGCCTCCTGCCACAAGGTGGACATGAAGGACCACACAGCCAAGACCGTCGGCGAGCCGCACACCCGCAAGATCGCCTGCGTGGACTGCCACATGACCAAGACCATGCAGACGGGCGCCGGCCTGGGCAAGGGCATCGACGCCAAGGACGGGAAGAACTACTGGATGAACGACATCACCTCGCACCTCTTCGACGTGCCGCGCATCACCAACAAGGGCGTGAAGGGCGTGGAACCCGGCAAGGCCATGCCGATCCCGTACACGAACGCCTGCGGCACCTGCCACGAGGCGGAGAAGATGTAGGCTGGCGCTCCACCCGCGTCACCGGAAGGCCCGCCTCGCAGACTGTGTGAGAAGTCTTTCGGTCTGAGGCAGGCACCCGCACAATGCCCCG
>JBBIJT010000218.1:0-3117 GCA_037445795.1 Betaproteobacteria bacterium
GAACCCGATGCCGCACCTGCGTGCGGCCCCCGCAGCCTCCTCGAGGCCGTCGACCGTATCGTGGTCCGTGAGCGCCATCGCCCGCGCGCCGTGGCGCGCCCCTAACTCGATCAATTGCGTCGGCGTGAGCGTCCCGTCCGAAGCAATGGAATGGTTGTGCAGGTCGAAATTGTCCAAACGGCGCGGGATTTGAGGAACCAGTTGAAATTATAGCAGAATCGGCCCCCCGCTCCCCCTTTTCCGGGGGGCGTTCCCCAACGCCCCCGCCAACACTTTCCCCATGGAAATCAAGAAGATCGCCTTCGGCGACGAAGGCCAGGTCGCCACCGCGGAACTCCGGGCGCGCGCGCCGCGGCTGCGGGCCCTCGCCATCGCGGCGGGTTCCGGCCTCGCCGGGCACGCCGACCGGACAGGCCGCGGCATCGAGACGCTGCAGGCCCTGGAGCGCCAGCACGGCGGCTCGGGCCCCATCGCCGTCGAGGGCCTCGCGGAGCTGGTGGCCGCCGTCCTCACCGACCTCGCCCACCTCGAATCGGCCGCGCTTCTCGCCCCATCGCACGAGCTGCTGGCCGAGACGGCGGACTTCGTCCTCGGCGTGGCCCTGTGGGCCGTGCGCCACGCCGTTGCGCTGGACCCCGTCGAGCCGGTGGTGAACGCCCTGGCACGCCGGGCCAACGACGCGCGCTCGCGGCCGGAGCTCGCCGCCGTCTTCGCCCTCACCCAGGGAATCCTCGCTCACGTCGCCCCCCGCCTGGAGGCCGACCTCGAGCGGTCCAACCCGCAGCGGCCGTGGCGGTTGCTGCACGCCAACCTCGCCATCACGGCCATCCGCACCGAGGACGAGGCCATGATGGAGCACGCCTTCGACGCCCTCGACCGCGCGCTTCCCGACGAGCGGGCGGGCTTCTACGCCGAGGCCCTGGCGCTCGCCCTCGCGCCCGGGGTCGCGCCGGCCGTAAGGGAACGTATCGAGGCCCGGCACCTCAAATGGACAGCCGCCCGCTGAATGGGCGAAAATAGCGGTTTGATTTTGCGAGGCTTTTGCCGCCTTTGAAGCTGCTCTTCGACCTCTTCCCGGTCATCCTCTTCTTCGTCGCCTTCAAGTTCCAGGGCATCTACGTGGCCACCACCGTGGCCATCGTGGCCACGATCGCGCAGGTGGGCTACGTGCTCGCCCGCGGCCGCAAGGTGGCGAACATGCAGTGGATGAGCCTCGTGATCATCGTGCTGTTCGGCGGCGCGACGCTGCTGCTGCGCGACGAGACCTTCATCAAGTGGAAGCCCTCGGTGCTCTACTGGCTCGCGGGCACGGTCTTCCTGGGCGGCCTAGCCTTCGGGACGAACCTCGTGAAGGCCGTGATGTCCGAGGGAATCACGATGCCCGAGCACGCGTGGACGAAGCTGTGCGTGGCCTGGGGCATCTTCTTCCTCTTCAAGGGGTCGCTCAACCTCTGGGTGGCCTACAACTTCGACACCGACACCTGGGTGAACTTCAAGCTCTTCGGGGGCATGGGGCTCATGCTCGCCTTCGTGATCGCGCAGGCCTTCTGGATCTCGAAGTACCTGCCCGACGACGAAGAGGCGAAGCCCGCTTCGCCGCCCGCACCGGAAGTCACCAAGACCTGACCCCCCATGCTCTACGCCATCCTCTCCGAGGACGTCCCCGGCTCCCTGGAAAAGCGCCTCGCGGCGCGCCCCGCCCACGTCGAGCGGCTGAAGGCCCTCGCGACCGAGGGCCGCCTCGTGATCGCGGGCCCGCACCCGCTCGTCGACGCCGAGGACCCCGGCCCAGCCGGCTTCTCGGGCTCGCTCGTCGTGGCGGAGTTCGGCTCGAGGGAGCTCGCGATCGCCTGGGCGAGCACCGACCCGTACGTGGCCGCCGGCGTCTACGCGAAGGTGACGGTGAAGCCCTTCCGCAAGGTGCTGCCGTGAGCCTCGAGTCCGCCATCCGCGAGCGCCTCGCCGTCCTGCGGCCGGAGAGCGTCCAGCTCGTCGACGAGGACCACCTGCACGTCGGTCACGGCGCCACCGGCGCGCACTGGCAGCTCACCATCGTTTCGGAAGCCTTCCGCGGGAAGCCCCCGCTGGCGAGGCATCGAATGGTTTATGAGGCCCTGGGCGACCTCATGAAACGCGAGATCCACGCCCTGAAAATCGAGGCGTTCGCGCCCGAGCAGTTCTGACCCCACGAAAAGGAATACCAATGAATTCAACCCTGAAGAGCCTCGCCGTCGCGATCGTCGCGGGCACCTTCGCCGTCGGCGCGGTCGCCCAGGAAAAGGCGGCACCCAAGAAGTCCGCCGCCGCCGGCAAGATCGTGGTGAACGGCGTCACCATCCCGCAGTCGCGCATCGACATGATGAACAAGGAGCTCACTGCGAGCGGCCAGCCGGACACGCCGGAGCGCCAGCGCGCCGTGAAGGAGGAGCTCATCAACCGCGAGGTGCTGGTGCAGGCGGCGCAGAAGCGCGGGCTCGACAAGAACCCGGACGTTGCCGCGCAGATGGAGATGGCCCGCCAGGCCGTCCTCGTGCGCGCGCTCTTCGAGAGCGAGGTCAAGGCGAACCCCATCACCGACGCCGACCTCCAGAAGCAGTACGAGGAATTCAAGAAGTCGATGGGCGAGAACGAGTACAAGGTCCGCCACATCCTCGTCGACAAGGAAGACGACGCCAAGGCGATCATCGCCGAGCTGGGCAAGGGCGGCGACTTCGCCAAGATCGCCAAGGAGAAGTCGAAGGACCCGGGCTCCAAGGACAACGGCGGCGACCTCGACTGGGGCCCCGCCGCCCGCTACGTGAAGCCCTTCGCCGAGGCGCTGATGGCCCTCAAGAAGGGCCAGACCACGACGGCGCCGGTGAAGACGGACTTCGGCTACCACGTCATCCGCCTCGACGACGTGCGCCCGCTCAAGGTGCCCGGCTTCGACGAGCTCAAGGAGCAGTTCCGCCAGCGCGCGCAGCAGCAGCAGGTGCAGAAGCTGGTGATGGAGTTGCGCGGCAAGGCGAAGGTGGAGGAGCGGTAGGCCTCCCCGCAGCCCGTGTCACGAAGAAGGGCGCCCGCGCAGACTGTGTGAGAAGTCTTTCGGTCTGAGGCAGGCACCCGCACAATGCCCCG
>JBBIJT010000219.1:0-3039 GCA_037445795.1 Betaproteobacteria bacterium
ACGGCTGCGAGCTCGAGATCCACGCGCTCAACAACCCCTACTACAACCTCGAGGGCCTCGGCATCCGCTTCGTGGCGAGCCCGCGCCATGCCGACATGCTCCTCGTCACGGGGCCCGTCGCGAAGAACATGGAGCACGCCCTTCGCATCGCCTACGAGGCCACGCCGCATCCGAAGCTCGTGGTGGCCGTGGGCGACTGCGGCTCGACCGGGGGCCTCTTCGGCGAGAGCTACGCGAGCTGCGGGCGCGTGTCGAACGTCATTCCCGTCGACGTGGCCATCCCCGGCTGCCCGCCGCCGCCGCTCGCGATCCTGCAAGGCATCCTCACGGCCGTCACGGCGCGCGCGAGCTGATAGCAGGGGATGCCATGTTCGCGATTTGCGGATTTCCGATAGACGGCTCCATGGCCCCGGCGAAATAGTTGATCTTGTTTGCCACCGGAACGGTGGGCCAAGGCCCCGCAATGGGGAGCGATTGATGAAGACCGCATGGATTCGTGTCGGACTGTTGACGGGCGGCCATGCAAGCTCCGGCGCCGCGGCCGGCGTGGTCGTCGCGCGAAGCGCGAGCCGCATGCCTCGAGGGCGAGGGCTATACCATCAAGTGAACCGCGGAAGCGAAGCTCTCCAACCGGGACGCGATCATCGGCCTGAAGAGCCGGTACGCCCCGCGGGAAGAGCATGACCTTCAACGGGCCGGCGATCGCGGCGGTGTTCCGCTGGTAAACGGGCGGATTCGGGAGATTCCCGGGAGGAAGTCCATGATTGCTTCATCGAGGCGACCGGTCCGGTCCCTGGTCGTCGCAGCGGCAATGGCGATGCTGATTGCGCATGGCCCGGAACTGGCGGCCCAGCAAGCCGCGCCCGCGGCGAAGCCCCGCATCGGGCTGGCGCTCTCCGGAGGCGGGGCGCGCGGCATCGCCCATGTCGGCGTTCTCAAGGTCCTGGAGGAACTCCGGGTCCCGATCCACTGCGTGACCGGCACGAGCATGGGGGCGATCGTCGGGGGCACGTTCGCCGCGGGAACCTCGCCCGCGGAGATGGAGAAGAAGGTGCTCGCGGCCGACTGGGATGCGATCTTCCGGGACCAGCCGCCCCGCGAGGAGATCGCCATCCGGCGAAAGATCGACGACTACAAGACGCTGTTCGCCCCGGAGTTCGGCGTGAAGGACGGCGGCCTCGCCCTGCCGAAGGGCGTCATCGCGGGCGTGTCGATCGAGTCGTTCTTCCGGTCGCTCACGACCCCGGCCTTCGGCATCACAGACTTCCGCAAGCTCCCCATCCCGTTCCGCGCCATGGCGACCGACATCGAGACCGGCGAGTCGGTCGTGATGGAGCGCGGCAGCGTCGCCCAGGCGATGCGCGCCAGCATGTCGGTGCCGGGGGCAATCACTCCCGTGGAGTTCGAGGGGAAGCTGCTGGTCGACGGCGGCATCGCCAACAACCTGCCGATCGACGAGGCGCGCAAGCTCTGCGCCGACGTCGTGATCGCGGTGAACATCTCCACCCCGCCGATGAAGCGCGGCGAGATCACCTCGGCGCTTTCCGTCGTCGGGCAGCTCATCAACTTCCTCGGCAAGCAGACGGTCGACGACCAGCTGAAGAGCATGGGGACCAAGGACGTGCTCATCGCGCCGGACCTGGGCGACATCTCGTCGGGCAAGTTCGACCGCTCGGTGGACGCCATCCGGATCGGCGAGGAGGCCACGCGCGCGCTGGCCGCCTCGCTCGGGCGCTACAGCCTGCCGCCGGAGCAGTACGCGGCGCTGCGTGCCACCCAGGTCGTCGGGAACAAGGCGCTGGGCACCGTCGACGAGATCCGCGTCGCGGGTCCCGAGCGCTCGAATCCGCAGGTGCTCGAGGCCTTGGTGGAGAGCAAGCCGGGCGAGCCGCTTTCCGAGGAGAAGATCGGCGCGGACCTTCGTCGCATCTACGGGCGCGGGGGCTTCGAGGGCATCAGCTATCACATCACCGGCGAGGGCGGCCCGCGCGCGATGGTGATCGAGCCGAAGGAGAAGTCCTGGGGACCCGACTACCTGCGCTTCGGCCTGGGACTCGCGACCGACTTCCAGGGCGACAACCAGTTCAACCTGCTCTTCCAGTACCGCCGGACGTGGCTCAACCGCCTAGGAGGCGAGTGGCTCACCGAGGCCCAGATCGGGCGGGACACGCACCTGTGGAGCGAGTTCTACCAACCGGTGAACGCGGAGGGCCGCTGGTTCGTGGCCCCCTATGCCAAGATCGGGCAGAAGACCCGCGACGTCTTCTCGGGCGACGAGAAGATCGCCGAGTACCTCGCGAAGGTGGGACAGGGCGGCTTCGACGCGGGGTTGAATCTCGGCACCTGGGGCGTCTTGCGCGCCGGGCCCGTGTGGTCGCGCGTCGATGCGAGCGTCGACACCGGGTCCCTGGCCCTGCCGTCGATCAAGGAGACCACGGCCGGAATGCGGGCGGGCCTGTTCATCGACCAGACCGACTCGGCCTTCTTCCCGACGCGCGGCTTCGCGATCGATGCCTCGGCGTACGGATCGCTCGATGCGTTCGGGTCGGACCGCGTCTACCAGCGGCTCGAAGGCGTGGTGCGCGGGGCGACGTCCTGGGGGCCGCACACCGTGGGGTGGCTGGCCGCCGGCGGCACCGACATCGGTTCTGAGATGCCCGCCTACGAGTCCTTCACGCTGGGCGGGCCGCTGAGGCTCTCGGGCTACCGCGTGAACCAGTTCGCGGGACGCGAGTACGCGTTCGGCCGCGCGATGTACTACAACAAGACGATCCCGCTCCCCGACATCCTGGGCGGCGGCGTGTTCGTCGGTGGATCGCTCGAGGCGGGGAGGATGGCCAAGCGCTTCGACGGGTCCCCCTCCACGGGCACGCTGTGGTCCGGGTCCGCGTTCCTGGGGGCGGCCACGTCCGCGGGTCCCGCCTACTTTGGCGTGGGCGCGGGCAAGGGCGGCAACTGGTCCATTTACCTGCTACTTGGCTCGCCCTAGGCCGGGACGCCCGGATGAGACTTCAGCAAGTCAGCGACAACTGCTTCGCG
>JBBIJT010000220.1:0-2993 GCA_037445795.1 Betaproteobacteria bacterium
AAGCGCAGCAACTTGAGGATCGCCTCCTCGTCGTCCACGAGCAGGATGCGGGCACCGGTGTCCGCCATCAGGTGTCCTCCTTCCCGGCGCGTACGCGCCCGCGCGGCGACGCCAGGCCGCGGGCGCGGAAGCCTGGAGCGTGCACGACGAGGTGGTTGGGGCACACCCGGCGCGTGCGGCCACTCGCGAGGCGTCCGTGCGCGAGCTGGCGGGCCGTGCCGTGAGGTCGTGGGCCACGAGTTGCCGGGACGACCCCGGTTTCGAGCGCATCCTGCCAGCACTCCTGGTCGTCGCCGAGGCGGTCAATCCGCACCTTCACCCCGAGACGGCCGCGCAGGTGTGGCGCGTCGCGGCGGACTCGCCCTGCGCCAAGGCCCTGCCCGAGGGCGAGCGGCGCTGGCTGGAGCTGTTCCGGGCGGTGGGGCAGAGGGACGCCGAAGGCATGGCGTCCCGCGGCGCGGCCATCCTGCAGGACGCCCGCGGCATCCGCTCCGTCGCGACGGAGTACGCATTCCTCGCCACCGCCACGGCGCTCGCGTGTCGCGGCGATGCGGCCGCGGCTCGCCGCCTGCTCGCGGACGCCCGCGCCTACTGGGTTCGCGACGGCCAGCGTGCGACGGAGCTGAGGCTTCTCGAGGCCGTCACGAACCCCGAGCTCTCGCGCCCGGGCGCACGGCCCCCGTGCGCGGGCGCGCCTCACTCGTAGCGCAGCGCCTCCACGGGCCGCAGGCTCGCGGCACGCCGGGCCGGCCAGAACCCGAAGAAGATCCCCGTCGCCGCGGAAACGGCGAAGGCCACGAGCATCACCCACGCCGAGAAGGCCACCTCGATCTGCATGGCGCGGCCGACGGCGAAGGCGCCGGCAATGCCGATCGCGATCCCGATGAGCCCGCCCACGATGCAGATCATCAGGGCCTCGATGAGGAACTGCATCAGGACGTCGCGCTGGCGCGCGCCGATGGCCATCCGGATGCCGATCTCGCGGGTGCGCTCCGTCACCGACACCAGCATGATGTTCATGATGCCGATGCCGCCCACGACGAGCGAGATCGAGCCGATGGCGCCCAGCATGAGGGAGAGAATGCGCGCGGTGGCCGAGGCCGCCTCCGCGACCTGCGTGAGGTTGCGGACCGTGAAGTCGTCGTCCGCGTCGGGCTGGATGCGATGGCGCTGGCGCAGCAGCAGCGTGATGTCGCTTTCCGCGACGGTCGTGGCCTCCTGGCTCACCGCCTGCACGAACATGAAGCGCACGGTGCCCGGAAAGCGGTTGCCGAAGAGCTTGCTCTGCGCCGTCGTGATGGGGACGAGGACGGAGTCGTCCTGGTCGCGCCCGTCGAGGCTCTGGCCCTTCTTCTTGAGCACGCCGACGACCTGGAAGGGCTGGCCGCGGATGCGTATGGTCTTGCCGACGGGGTCCTCCGTGTCGAAGAGCTTCTCGACCACGGTGGCGCCCAGCAGCGCGACGCGCGTGGAGCTTCGCACGTCCGTCTCGCTGATCGCGTCGCCGCTCTCCACGGGCCAGTCGCGCACCGACGTGTACTCGGGCGTCACGCCCATGACCTGCGTGCCCCAGTTGTTGACGCCGTAGGCGAGCTGCGCGCCGCCCGGGAAGATCGGCGCCACGGCCTGCACGCCGGGCAGCTTGGCGATGGCGTCCGCGTCGCCCGTGGTGAGGGTAGGCGCGTTCCCGGAGCCCATTCGCAGCGTTCCCGTGCTGGTGCTGCCCGAGAGGATGACCAGCAGGTTGCTTCCCATCGAGGAGACGGCGCGGTTCACCTGGTTCTGGGCGCCGGTGCCGACGGCGAGCATGAGGACCACGGCCGACACGCCGATCACCATGCCCAGCATCGTGAGCCCGGTCCGGAGCTTGTTGGCGCCCAGCGAGCGGGCCGCCTCGCGGAGGATGGAGAGGAAGTTCATCGCGCCGTGGCCCCTACGCCGCTACCTCGTGGACGACCGGCCCGTCGTGGACGACGTGCCCGTCCTTGAAGCGGATGAGGCGGTTGGCGAACCCCGCGATGTCGTTCTCGTGCGTGACCAGGAGGATGGTCACCCCGGTCTCGCGGTTGAGCTTCGTGAACAGGTTCATGATCTCGACGCTCGTCTGCGTGTCGAGGTTCCCGGTGGGCTCGTCGGCGAGGATGAGCTGGGGGTGGTTGGCGAGCGCGCGGGCGATGGCCACGCGCTGCTGCTGCCCGCCGGAGAGGCGATTGGGCATCGCGTCGGCGTACGGGGCGAGGCCCATCATCTCGAGCAGCTCCAGCGCGCGCTTGCGGCGCGCGGCGCCCGGGAGGCCCGAGTAGACCATGGGCAGGGCCACGTTCTCCTGGGCCGTGATGCGCTTGAGCAGGTTGAAGCCCTGGAAGACGAAGCCGAAGACGCGGTTGCGCACGTGCGCCAGCTCGTCGGTGGAAAGCCCGGCCACGTCCTTGCCGTTCAGCCGGTATGCGCCGCTTGTGGGAGAGTCCAGCAGGCCGACGATGTTCATGAACGTGGACTTGCCCGAGCCGGACGGCCCCATCACGGCCACGAACTCGCCCTGGGCGATCGCGAGCGACACCTCCTGCAGCGCCGGAGGCGTGCCGGGTGCGGCCGTCTCGTACTGCTTGCCGAGGTGCTCGACTTCGATGAAGCGACCGCCCATGGCGTCAGAACATGCGAAGGCGCATCTGCGACTGCGGGCCGCCCTGGCCGGATAGGTCGCGCGTGACCAGCTTGTCGCCTTCCTTCACGTCGCCGCCGGTGATCTCGGTGTACATGGAGTCCGAGACGCCGATCTGGACCGGCACCGCGACGAGCTTTCCGTCCACGAGCTTGTACACGCGGGAGGCCGGGTCGCGGCGCGCGGCCGCGCCGCCACCGCCCGCCACGGGGCCCAGCGCATCACCGAGGCCACGCTGGCGATCCTCGGGGGCGTGGTCACCGCCAACGCCGCGGTGCTGGTCGGCTACGGCCTGGCGGCCGGCGGCACGGTGCTGACCTTTTCGCGCGCG
>JBBIJT010000221.1:0-2990 GCA_037445795.1 Betaproteobacteria bacterium
CGGCGGAGCGGTTGAAGTCCGCCTCGATGCGGCGGACGGCTTGGCGGATCCAGGTCCGGTCACCCATCAGGAATGGCCCAGGACCGGGTGGGGCTTGTAGGGTGCCTCGAGGGCGGCGACGTCGTCTGGCAAGAGCGCCAGGTCCACGGCCTTCACCGCCTCCTCCAGTTGCCAGGGCTTGCTCGCGCCCACGATCGGCGCCGTCACCCCCGGGCGCTGCAGGAGCCACGCGTAGGCGAGCGTCGCGTTCGAGACGCCCAGCAGCTTCGCCCGCGCCGTGAGCGCCTCCACCACGTCGAAATCCGCGTCCTGGTAGTAGTACTTCTGGGCCAGGTCGTCGGTGCTCGCGCGCGAGTCGCCCCCGCGCGCCTTGTCTTCCCGCGAACGGTTTCCCGCGAGGAAGCCGCGCGCGAGCGGGCTCCACGGGATGAGGCCCACGCCGGTGTCGAGGCAGTAGGGGTTCATCTCGCGCTCCTCCTCGCGGTAGGCGAGGTTGTAGTGGTTCTGCATCGAGACGAACTTCGCCCCGCCCGCCACCTCTGCCGCCCGCTGCATCCTGGCGAACTGCCACGTCCACATGCTCGAGGCCCCCAGGTAGCGCACCTTGCCCGCGCGCACGAGGCTGTCGAGCGCCTCCATCGTCTCCTCGACGGGCGTGGCGTAGTCGAAGCGGTGGACCTGGTAGAGGTCGACGTAGTCCATGCCCAGGCGCTTCAGGCTCGCGTCCACGGCGTCCAGGATGTGCTTGCGCGAGAGCCCCGAGAGGTTCGGCGGAACGACCGGCTTGGGCCCGGGAGCGTTGCCGCCCTGGAACCCCTTCATCACCGGGAAGAAGACCTTCGTGGCCACCACGATCTCCTCGCGGCGGGTGAACTCCCGCAACAGGCGCCCGGTGATCTCCTCCGAAAGGCCCGCCGAATACATGTCGGCGGTGTCGAAGAAGTTGATGCCCAGCTCGACCGCCTTGCGCACCACCTCGCGCCCCGCGGCCTCGTCGCGGACCCAGGGCCGCCACTCGGGCGTGCCGAAGGTCATCATGCCGAGCGCGATGCGCGAGACCTTGAGGCCGCTCGCGCCGAGGTTCACGTATTTCATTCGGGCCCTCCCCGTGCCGGAATCCGGTCGGCTTATGGTAGCTCCCCGGAAAGCGGAAAGGAGGGGCGTGGCCGGGATTGCTTCGGCAACGGAAGGATCGCGTGCCCGGAGGTGTTAGCCTTGGGAAGCGATTCCTTCCCATGCGACGCGCCCTGCTCATCGTCGGCTGCCTGCTGGCCCCCGTCCTGGCACGGGCGGATGCCGGCTACGTCCGCAGCATCTCCGTCACGCAAGACAAGGGCGCCTACGTCTGCGATGCGGTCCTCTTCGCGCCCGTCCCGCGGCCCCTCGCCTTCGACGTCCTCACCGACGTCGACCACATGGTCGAGTGGGTGCCGAACCTGCGCCAGAGCCGCATCGTCGCGCGCGAGGGCAACGTGGTCCACATCGAGCAGGTGGGGCTGGCGCAGTTCGGCTTCCTGAGCTTCAACTTCCGCACGGAGCGCAGGCTGGTGCTGGATCGCCCGGCGTCCATCGACGCGGTCCAGGTCCGCGGCAGCGCGACGAAGTACAACTCCTTATTGCGGCTCACCGCGGAAGCGGGGGGAACGAGGCTCGACTACCATGCGGAATTCGAGCCGGGCCTCTTCGCGTCCCTCGTGGTCACCCGGGAGTTCATGGAGCACGAGATCGCCGAGCAGTTCACGGCGATGGTCGCGGAGATGGCGAGGAGGCACGCGAAGGCAACCACAGGAGGAGCCGCCAGATGATCGCCGTGATCTTCGAAGTCACCCCCGACCCCGACTATCGCGACGCCTACCTCGAGGCGGCGGCGCGCATCCGGCCGCTCGTCGAGAAGATCGACGGGTTCATCTCGGTCGAGCGCTTCGAGAGCCTCGCCAATCCCGGCAAGCTCGTGTCGCTGCAGTACTGGCGCGACGAGAAGGCGCTGGAGGAGTGGAGGAAGCTCCCCGAGCACCGCGCCCTGCAGAAGCTGGGGCGGGAGAAGTACTTCCGCGACTACCGCCTGTGCGTGGCGGACGTGACGAGGGATTACGGGATGAAGGAGAGGGACGAGGCGCCGACCGATTCGAAGGCGGTGAACGGCTGACCCTCACCCGCCTCTCACCTCAACAGCTTCTCTATCCCCTCCCGGAACTTCGTCGCCCCGCCGTTCGCCGGGTGACGCACCGCCGCGACGACCTCCACGCCCAGCTCCTGCAGCGTCGCCCTCGCCTTCTCTCCCACGGCCACCACGGGCACCTTCGGGTAGAGCGCGAGGAACGACTCGAGCACCGGACGGCCCGCCACGAGCTCGTCGGGCGTGGGCGTGCGGTTGGAGAGCGCCGTGGCGCCGCGAGGGTGCCACGCGAAGGTGTTCCAGTTGACCCACTCGCGCCCGGCGAGCCCGGCCTCGAGCATCTTTCCCCACACGATGGTGGCGGTGGGCTCCGTGAAGCCCCCGGGGCGGACCGACTCGCGACTCGTGCGCTGCTTGGCGCCGTCGAAGTAGACGCTTTCGAGCGACGACGGGGAGCCGACGAGCTGCCGCTCGCTCGTCATCGCGATGCCGCTGAACTTGGCGCCCTGGTAGCCGGCCGCCTCCGCCACGAGGAGCAGGCGCGCGCGGCCGATCCGCTCGGAGAGATAGCGGCGGAGCTGGTCGCGGCGGATGGCGGGAGCCTCGGGACCGAAATCGTTGGTGCGATCGAGATCGGCCCAGGGATTGAAGACGCGCGGCCGGGAGAAGGCCTGGAGCTCGGCGATGAAGCGGTCGACGGGCGCGTGGTAGGGCACGGGCAGGTTTCAGTGCCCCAGGATCTTCGAGAGGAAGTCCTTCGTCCGCTCGCTCTTCGGATGGTTGAAGAACTCCTCGGGCGGGCTCTGCTCCACGATCTGCCCCTGGTCCATGAAGATCACGCGGTTGGCCACGGCCTTGGCGAAGCCCATCTCGT
>JBBIJT010000222.1:0-2884 GCA_037445795.1 Betaproteobacteria bacterium
TGCGGTCGCAGCCCAGCTCCGCGCGCGAGGCGCCGTGGCCGGGCAGGTCCGCGATCACGGTCTCGCCCGCCGCGCGCAGGCGGGCCACTTCCTCGTCCAGCGCCCTGTCCTCGACGCAGGGCGCGAGGATGGCCGCGGCGCGGGCCGTGGGGCCCACGATCGCCGCGAGGCGACGCAGGTCCATGGTGAAGCCGGTGGCGGGGCGCGCGCGCCCGAAGGAGCGGCCCACCTCGTCGTAGCGGCCGCCGCGCGCGAGCGCATCGGGCGAGGCCGGCGAGAAGGCCGCGAACACCACGCCGCTTTCGTAGTTGAAGCCGCCCAGCTCCGCGAGGTCGAAGCTCACCTCGAGGCCGGGCGAGGCCACCCGCTTCGCGAGCTGAGAGAGCTCGTCCAGCGCGTTGGTGATGTCGGGGTTTCGCGGCAGGGCCCTGGCGGCCTCCTCCAGCACCGCCGTGCCGCCGTTCAACCGCGTGAGGCGCGCGATGGCCTCCGCGCGCTGCCCGCCCAGGAGGTCGTGCATGCCGAGGACCGCCGGCGCGTCCTTCTGCTGCACGGCGTGGAAGAGCGCCTCCGACTCCTCGACCGAGAGCTTCGCCCCCGCGGTGAGCGCCCGGTAGATGCTCGGGTGCCCGATGTCCAGGTGCAGCTGGCCCACGCCCGCGACCGACAGCGCGCGCGACATGAGCCGGAGCACCTCGAGATCCGCCTCCAGGCCCGCGTGGCCGTAGAGCTCGGCGCCGATCTGGATGGGCTCGCGCGTGGTGGTCATGCCCGCCGGAAGCGTGTGCAGCACGCTGCCGCAGTAGGCGAGCCGCGTGACGCCCTCGCGGTTGAGCAGGTGCGCGTCGATGCGCGCCACCTGCGGCGTGTGGTCCGCGCGGATGCCCAGCTGTCGCCCGGAGAGGCGGTCGGCCAGGCGGAAGGTGGCGAGGTCGAGGTCGCTCCCCGTGCCGGAAAGCAGCGACTCCGTGTACTCGAGGAGCGGCGGCTGCACCAGCTCGTAGCCGTGGGCGGCGAAGAGATCCAGGATCGCGCGCCGAAGCCGCTCCACCGTCCTCGCCTCGGCGGGAAGGATGTCCTCGATGTGCTCCGGGAGCAGCCAGCGTCTCATGCTTATCTCCCCGCTCCTTCAGGAGAGGAGCCGGGGGCGACGGCAATGCTCCCCTCTCCCTTGGGAGAGGGGCCGGGGGTGAGGGGATCGGACGCGAGCGCCCGACCGATCACTTCCATCACGCCCTCGATGTTCACCATGACGTCATTGTTCCAGAACCGCAGCACGCGGTAACCCCTCGCCTCCAGGAACCTAGTCCTTTCCTCGTCGTGCGCAATGCGCTCCGAATGCTGGCCACCATCCGCCTCGACGACGAGCGATGCTTCCAGGCAAAGGAAGTCGGCCACGTAGGGCCCGATCGGAACCTGCCTGCGAAACTTGGCGCCCTGGAGACGGCGATCGCGGAGGTAGTACCACAGGCGATTCTCCGCCTCCGTCGTGCCGGCGCGAAGCCGGCGCGCGAACGCAGTCCGCTGGACGGTTGTGGCGGGGAGACGCCGGGAGGCCATGACGCAAGAACGCGCCACAGGCCGGCACGTGGACAAGCGCCCCTCACCCCCGACCCCTCTCCCAAGGGAGAGGGGAGCGGCGGCAAAGGTAGGGGCGAGGGGGCCGAGCCTCCCGCTCACCATCGTCATGTCAGGAACCACAGCATCGCGAGCCCCGCCACCATCGACACCAGGCCGGCGAAGCGGATCTGCCCGTCGTTCATCTCGGTGAGCGCCTTGAAGGTCGCCCTCCACACCGCCGGGGCGGCGAAGGGAAGGATGCCTTCGACCACGAGCATGAGCGCGAAACCCGCGAGCAGTACGTCCGCCACCGCCCGGCCGCCCTACTTCCCGCGGCCCGGGCTCTTCAGGTACTTGAAGAAGTCCGAATTGGGCTCGAGGATCATCACGTCGCCCTTGTTGCGCAGGCTCGCGCGGTAGGCCTCGAGGCTGCGGTAGAAGCTGTAGAACTCGGTGTTCCGGCCGTAGGCCTCGGCGTAGATGCGCGCGGCCTGGGCGTCGCCCTCGCCCTTGATGCGCTGGGCGTCGCGGTAGGCCTCGGCAACGGTCACCTGCTTCTGGCGGTCGGCGTCGGCCTTGATCTTCTCGCCCTCGGCGGCGCCCGTGGAGCGCAGCTCGTTGGCAACGCGCTTCCTCTCCGACTCCATGCGGCGGTAGACGTCCGAGGAGATCTCCGGCACCAGGTCCACGCGCTTCAGGCGCACGTCCACGACCTCGACGCCGATGCCCTTCACGTCCTTGTCCACCTTCTCGGCGACCGTGTCCATGATCTTGTCGCGCTCGCCCGAGACCACGTCGTGCACCGTGCGCTTGGCGAACTCGGCACGCAGGGCGTCGTTCACCGTCTGCGAGATGCGCGCCTCGGCCGCGGTGGGGTCCCCGCGCACCGACACGTAGTACTGGCGCACGTCGATCACGCGCCACTTCACGAACGAGTCGACGAGGACGTTCTTGTTCTCGCTGGTGAGGAAGCGCTCGGCGTCCTTGGAGTCGTAGGTCTGGATGCGCGTGTCGTACAGGCGCACGTTCTGCAGCACCGGCACCATGAAGTAAAGGCCCGGGTCCGTCTGCATCGACACGACCTCGCCGAGCTGGAACTTGATGGCGGCCTTGCGCTGGTCGACGGTGTAAACGCTCATCGAGAGGACGAGGAGCGCCACGACGGCGGTGACGAGGACGGCGGCGGCGGATTTCTTCATCGTCGTCTCCTCAGCGGTCGCGGGAGCGCAGCGCGTCGCGCGAGCGCGCGTCCTGCGCGGGCGCCGGCGCCGGTGCCGCGGCGGGCTCGGCGGGAACGGTCATGCGCGGCAGCGGCACGTCCGCG
>JBBIJT010000223.1:0-2878 GCA_037445795.1 Betaproteobacteria bacterium
GTGAAGGTCACCAACGACGTCATGGGCAAGAACTGGGTCCACCTGCAGGACGGCTCGGGCAAGGCCGCCGACGCCACCCACGACGTCATCGTCACCACCAAGGACAAGGTCGCCGTGGGCGACGTGGTCAAGGCCAAGGGCACGGTCCGCACCGACGTGAACCTCGGCCAGGGCTACTCCTACGCCGTCCTCATCGAGGACGCGGCACTCACCAAGTAGGGGCGGCGGCGCATGTGGGACCAGCGCTATGCCGCGGACGACTACGTCTACGGCACGCTGCCCAACGACTTCCTCGTCTCGCGCGTGGCCTCGCTTCCGCGCGGCCGCGTGCTCTGCCTCGGCGAAGGCGAGGGGCGCAACGCCGTGTGGCTCGCCCAGCAGGGCTTCGAGGCCCACGCCGTGGACGCCTCCGCCGTGGGGCTGGAGAAGGCCCGGCGCCTCGCCCGCGAGCGCGGCGTCCCCCTCGGGACGACCGTTGCGGACCTCGCAGCGTTCGACGCCGGCGCGGACGCGTGGGACGCCATCGTGTCGATCTTCTGCCACCTGCCCGCCGCGGCCCGCGCCCGTGTGCACGGCCAGGTGGCGAGGTGGCTGCGTCCCGGCGGCGTATTCCTGCTCGAGGCCTACACGCCGGACCAGCTCGCGCTGAAGACCGGGGGGCCCCCTTCGGCGGACCTCATGATGACGCTCGCCGGGCTTCGCCGCGAGCTGGGGGGGCTCGTGATCGAGCACGGCGTCGAGACCGTGCGACGGGTCATGGAGGGCCGGCTGCACACGGGCGAAGGCGCCGTGGTGCAGCTGGTGGCGCGCAGGCCCGCATGAAGGCCCTCGTCGCGGGCCTCCTGCTCGCCGCGGCCCTGCCCGCCACGGCCGCCACGCCGGGGGAGGTGCCCGTGGGATCCACGCTGCGCGAGGCGCCGCTCTACGGCCTCACCCTCGACTACCGCAAGCTCTCCGACTTCCGCGGCAAGCCCCTGGTCATCAACGTCTGGGCCAGCTGGTGCGGGCCGTGCCGCGCCGAGATGGGCTCCCTCGACCGCCTCGCGCGCCGGCACAACGGGCGGCAGTTCCACGTGATCGGGATCTCGACCGACGACCACGCCGAGAAGGCGCAGGCCTTCGTGGTGGGCGCCGGCGTGTCGTTCGACAACTACATCGACAAGGACCTGCTCCTCGAGAACATGCTGGGCGCCAACCGCATTCCCCTCACCGTGTTCGTGGACGCGAAGGGAAAGGTCCTGAAGAAGGTCTATGGCGCCCGCGAGTGGGACAGCCCCGAGAACAAGGCCCTGATCGCGGCGACGCTGAAGGTGAAGCTCGACTAGGGGTCAAGATCGGTAACGCCGTCCGCCCGCTTTCGGGGGCACAATGTCCCCCTGGCCGAAGGAGGCAACCCATGAGAGCCCTGGCACCCGCCCTTGCTTCGCTGGCGCTCGCCGCATGCGCGGTCGCGCCGCCTTCCCCCGTCGCCGTCGACGTCTTCGCCGACCGCCTCTTCGGCCCGCCCTCGGCGCCCGTGGACGCCCGCCAGGTCTTCGCGGCGAGCCCCGCCATGACGCGCTACCTCGCCACGGAGCTGGGCGACCTGCCGGGCTCCAAGGGCCGGCAGCAGGCGCTCCTCGACGCGCTGCGCAACAAGGCGCAGCTCAAGCTCGAGTACGACGCCGCCTACACGCGCAACGCCGCGGAGGCCTTCGACGCGCGCACCGGCAACTGCCTGTCGCTCGTCATCATGACGGCGGCCCTCGCCAAGGAGCTTGGCGTGGGAGTGCAGTACCAGAAGGTCTTCGTCGAGGAGACGTGGAGCCGGCAGGGCGACATCTACCTGTCGATCGGCCACGTGAACCTCACGCTCGGCCGCCGCCCGCCGCAGCTCGGCACGCGCCTCGACGACGGCGAGCAGCTCACGGTCGACTTCCTGCCGCCCCCGGACCTGCGCGGCATCAACTGGAAGGTGATTCCCGAGCGGACCATCGTCGCCATGTACATGAACAACCGGGCGGCGGAATCGCTCGCCGCGGGCTCCCTCGACGACGCCTACTGGTTCGCCCGCGAGGCCGTCGCGAGCGACCGCGACTTCGTCACCGCCTACAACACCCTCGGGGTCATCTACCAGCGCAAGGGCCACCCCGCGCAGTCGGCGCACGTCCTCGCGCTGGCCCTGGAGCGCGAACCGCGCAACACGCACGTGATGTCGAACCTGGCGAACGCCTATTCGACCCTGGGCCGGACGGCCGAGGCGAACGCGCTCGAGCGGCGGGTGGCCGAGCTCGAGCCCAATCCGCCCTTCGCGAACTTCAACAGCGGCCTCGCCGCCATGCAGCGGGGCGACTACCGGGCCGCCCGCGACCTCTTCGCGAAGGAGGTCGACCGCGCGCCGTACTACCACGAGTTCCACTTCTGGCTCGCGCAGGCCCTCGCGAAGCTCGGCGAGGACGAGCAGGCCAGGCAGCACCTGGCCCTCGCGATGGAGAACAGCACCACGCGGCGCGACCACGACCTCTACGCCGCGAAGCTCGCGCGCATCCGGTCGGCGCGGGTTCACTAGGCCCCCCCGCTCCCGGGGTCAGGAAAGCGCGGCCTTGGCCGCCTCGAGCTCCTCCCAGCGCGCAAGGAGCCTCAGCAGCTCGACCTCGATCTCGGCATGGCGCGCGTTGAGCGCCTTCAGGTCCACGGTGCGGTCCTGGTAGAGGGCGGGGTCGGCCAGGGCGTCGGCGAGCGCCTTCTGCTCCGCCTCCAGCGCCTCGAGCCGGCCCGGGAGCAGCTCCAGTTCCCGCGCCTCGTTGAAGGACAGCTTCGTCTTGCGCCGCGGGGCGCGCGTGTCGGCCTTCGCCGGCCGCGCCTCGTCCGCCGGGGGCGCGGCGCCGGTCTCGCGCGG
>JBBIJT010000224.1:0-2740 GCA_037445795.1 Betaproteobacteria bacterium
CAAGAGCTCGAACCCTTCCAGCGTGGCCGCCCCACGGTCGAACGTCGCCACTTTCGAACATCCCGCCGCCAGGCCGACCTGGGCGATCAAGGCATCGGCCAGATCGGCGGAGCCGCCCGTCCACGCCTTGAGCGCCCTCCAGGCGATGTCCGATTGCTCAACCAGCAGCTGACGCGAGGATAGAAGGCCCTCGACAACGGCAGCCACCTTCCGGCGGTCCGCTCCATAGCACTCCTCGAGAACCCACACGATCTCCGCGAGGGTGACCAGGCAGATGAAGCCGGGATTCTCGGGTGAGAGCGACTTCTCGATCAGCCGCGAGGCGGCGGCAGACTGCTTCTCGTCGTCCTGGACGACGTAGCGGACGACGACGTTCGTATCCAGGCCGATCACTGCCGGGAGGCTCGCTTGGCGATCGCCCGCTTCATGGCCTCGACACTGACGGGCCGGGCGGGCTTGGCGATCACGCCCTTCAGCTCCCGCACGTCGCGCGAGGCGGCGACCACGGTATAGACGCCCTTGGCCGATTCGACGAACTCGACCCGATCGCCCGCGTCCACACCGAGGCCTTCCCGCACGGACTTGGGAATCGTAATCTGGCCCTTCGAGGTCACGGTGGCAGTGGCCATATGTCTTACCATTAATAACAATCCTTACAAAAGTGTAAGACAACATTCCCGCCTTCGCAATCGAGCAGTGGCCTTGGCGATCACGGCCGCGCTGGTCATGGTAGGTTCAGCACTCCACGACCGCCTTCGAAAATTCCATGAATCCGTTCACCCATTTGTTTTCCCGACTGCTGGCATTCGTCGGCTTGGCTTTCGCCACCATCGCCCTCGCCCAGTCCTACCCCACCAAACCCGTCAAGCTCATCGTCCCCTTCCCCCCAGGCGGTGCCGTCGACGTCTACGCCCGCATCGTCCAGCCCGCGTTATCGGAGAACCTCGGCCAACCCGTCGTCATCGAGAACAAGACCGGTGCCAGCGGCATGATCGGCGCGGAATCCGTCGCGAAAGCGCCCGCCGACGGCTACACCGTCCTCGTGGGCAACGTCGCCACCCTCGCGATGAACGTGGGCATCTACAAGAAGATGCCCTACGACCCGGTGAAGGACCTGGCGCCCGTCATGCAGACGGTGATGGTGAACTACGCGCTGGTGGTGAACCCCGCGGTGCCGGCCAAGGACGTAAAGGAGCTCGTCGCCTATGCCAAGGCGAACCCCGGCAAGCTCTCCTACGGTTCGTCGGGCAGCGGCAGCGCCCAGCACATGGCCGCGGAGCTCTTCAAGGCGGCCACGGGCACGGACATCACGCACGTCCCCTACAAGGGCACCGGCGCGCTCGTGGGCGACCTCGTCGCAGGCCACGTGAGCATGGCCATCGCGGACCAGGCGAGCATGATGCCGCAGGTGAAGGCCGGCAAGCTCCGCGCGCTCGGCGTGGGCGGCCTCAAGCGCTCGCCCGAGTATCCGGACATTCCCACCATCGCCGAGTCGGGCAACCTCCCCGGGTTCGAGGCGGTCGCGTGGCAGGGGATTGCCGTGCCGGTGGCCACTCCTCCGGACGTGGTGAAGCGCCTGCACGATGCCTTCGCCAAGGCGCAGGACAATCCGGCGATCAAGGAGAAGCTCATCGCCGCCGGGCTCACTCCGGTGGGCGGCACGGCGGAGGCGTTCGGCAGCTACATCAAGAGCGAGATCGCCAAGTGGTCAAAGGTGGCGAAGGACATCGGGGCGACGGTCGACTGAAGCGACCGCGATGACCCTAACCCGCCTCGAATGCTGGGTCTTCCGGGTTCCCATCGAGACCCCGGTCAAGACCTCGTTCGGCACGATGACGAGCCGCCCCGCGCTGTTCCTGCGCATTACCGCGAAGGACGGCGCCTGGGGCTGGGGCGAGGTCTTCTGCAACTTTCCGCAGGTGGGCGCCGAGCACCGTGC
Source organism: Betaproteobacteria bacterium (assembly GCA_037445795.1). Taxonomy (GTDB): domain Bacteria; phylum Pseudomonadota; class Gammaproteobacteria; order Burkholderiales; family Usitatibacteraceae; genus FEB-7. The sequence continues at coordinate 1,940 of JBBIJT010000224.1, forward strand.
CCGCCTCGTCGATAGCCTCTTCGCGCCGCTCCTCGAGGGCATGACGACCGAAGATCCGTCGCAGGTCCGCGGGAAGCTCGAATCTCAGGTGCGCCGCCTCGCGATCCAGTGCGGCGAGCACGGCCCCTTCGCGCAGATCGTCGGCGGCATCGACCAGGCGCTGTGGGACATGGCGGGCCGCCGCGTGGGTGCGCCCCTGTGGCAGCTCCTCGCCAGCGGCCCCGAGGGCGGCAATCGCGCGCAGGTGTACGCGAGCGGGCTGGGCCCCAACGATGTGGCGAGGGTGGCGCTCGAGAAGCGCGAAGAAGGCTACCGCGCATTCAAGTTCAAGGTGGGCTTCGGGCCGGAGCGGGACCAGGCCAACTTCGCGCGCATCCGCTCCGCGCTCGGCAACGACGCGGTGGTCATGGTGGACGCCAACCAGGCCTGGTCGCTCGACGAGGCCGTGCAGCGCATCGCCGAGCTGGCCCCCTTCCGCCCCCACTGGATCGAGGAGCCCATCGCCGCGGACGAGTTCATCCCGGCGTGGCAGGAGCTCGCGCGCCGCTGCGGCGTGCCCCTGGCGGCCGGCGAGAACCTGCGGGGCCTCGACGAGTTCGCCGATGCGCTCTCCGCCGAGTACCTGGCCTTCATCCAGCCGGATGTCGCGAAGTGGGGCGGCCTCTCCGGTTGCCGTGACGTCGCCCTGCTCGCGAAGCGCCACGGCGCCACCTTCTGCCCCCACTGGCTGGGCGGCGGCATCGGGCTCGCGGCCTCGCTCCACCTTCGTGCGGCGCTGGGGCCGGAAGGCTTCGCGGAGGT
>JBBIJT010000225.1:0-2684 GCA_037445795.1 Betaproteobacteria bacterium
GCCCGCGCGGGCTGTGGAAGCAGATCCGCAACGAGGCGCCGATGTGGGGCAAGACGCTGCCGCACCTGCCGCGCCTGGTCCACAAGGTGCTGGCCGACGACGCGCCGGGGCGGATCGAGCGCGCGATCCAGGCCCTCGAGGTCACGCAGCGGCGCCAGACGCGCATCCTCCTGGGCATCGCCGTCGTCCTCGGCCTCCTGGTCCTCGGGCTCGCGGTTCGAAGTCTGTAATCAGATTAGTTTTCCTAATCTGATTACGTGCCTAGCGGAGCAGGTCCTCGAGGATCTTGCGCTTCGCCGCGCAGCGCGGCTCTTCCCAGCAGGTACGGTAGGCCATTACGACGCTTCCGTCCCGGCGGATCGTGATCTCCCACGGCCTTTTCATGAGCACGGTGTGCACGTAGCTAACGAAGGACTCGGCGAAGTCGTCGCCGGGCGAGGTGGCGGCGTAGAGGGTCGGGAAGTTGGTCTTGCCAAGCGCCTCGTAGGCCGGCGCCATGTCGGCCGCCGCGAGCTTGGCGCCGAGGTAATACGCCACCGACCGGCGCGCGGGAAATTCCGCGTCGAAGCGCGAAACGTAGCGGTCTTCCTTGCGGTCGATCGTCCAGGACAGGTCGAAGAACGGAAACCTCGCATCGGGGGGGGAGTCCGCCGGCGCCTGATCGAAGCGCGGGTGGACGTTGCGGTTGATCGAAAGCACGTGCCCCAGCTCGTGCAGGAGGATGTAGCGGATGGCGCCGCGTCGGTCGTCGCCTGCCTTCTCCTCGATTCGCGCTTCCAGCGTCCAGCCTCCGCCCGGCCTGAAGGGCGTGTTCTCCTTCCAGGTGGCCCAGGCGTTCGCGGTGAATTTCCCGAGCACCGCGGCATCGAGCCCGATGTAGCCGCCCACCTGCCGGTCGTTCGCATCCACGTACGCATCGGTGAAGCCCGTTCCGCCGAGGTCGTCCACGAGCCAGATGCCGGCGAAGTTCGCGTCGAAGGCGCGGCGCACGGCCGGGGGGAGGTCCTCTATGGCGCCGCGCAGGTCGGCCATGAACTCGTCGGAGGGCCGGCTTGCGCGCGGCTTCTCCGGAAAGCCGTTGGCGGCGTTGTCGAGGTGCAGGAATTCCACGAGTTCCGGCGGCGCGGGACCCAGGCGCTCGGCCATCGGCCGCGACTGCACCGCCTTCCAGAACGCCGCGGACTTGGCGGGATGCGCCCGCATCGCCTGGAGCAGGCACTCCCGGCCATCCTTGCCCCGCTTCGCGCACTCGGCCACGGCCGCGGGCTGGGCAGCGGCACAGCCCGCCCACGCGACGAGCGCGACAGCGACCAGCCGCCTCATCGGTCGTCGAAATCCACCAGCACGGGCTGGTGATCGGAGGCCTTCGTCGCCGTGTCGACCTCGATCGAGCGCACGCGCCCGAGGATGTCCTCGCTCACGAACACGAAGTCGCAGCAGTAGGGCGCCTTGGCGTAGCGGTACTCGTGCAGGCAGAACGTCGGGTCGTGCGGGCGCCGGCCGTGCACCCGGGTCCACGCGTCGCGGTAGGCCGGCCCGCCACTCGCCAGCGGCTTCTGGATCTGGTCGTAGGCGGGGTTCTCCGGCGGGAAGTTGAAGTCCGCCGTGAGGATGGCGGAGGGCGTCTGGGCCGTGAGGTCGAAGGGGCCGTTCTCCGCGGTCGGGTAGCCGGGCCGCGCGGCGCGGTCGCAGGCCTCGTCGTGCAGCTCGCGCAGCCGCACCGCCTGCGCCTGGCGCTGCACGTCGGAGTAGTACTCGAGGTGCGTGGTCGTCACGCGCACCGGTCCCATCGCGAGCTTGAGCGTCGCCTCGATGGCCACGCGCGGCATCGACTCCTTGCCGGGATCCGCGGGCCACGGCAGCGCATGGCGGCGCACCGCGACGACCGGCAGGCGCGTGAGGATCATGTTGCCGAAGCGCCGCCGCCTGCCCCCGGGGCCCTCGAGGTCGACGCCGTAGCCGGGGACCGCCGTGAAGCCCGGCAGCAGCGCGGAGAGCTGCGCGAACTGGTCGGCGTCGTCGTTGCCTTCGAGGCCGGGGAAGTTGTCCGCGATCTCCTGGACGTTCAGCACGTCGAAGTCGGCCATGGACCGCGCGTGCGCGACGATCCTCCCGAGGTCGACGCGGCCGTCGAGCCCGCGGCCCCACTGCAGGTTCCAGGTTATGAGCTTCATGGCCCAATTATGTCCCCTCCGGTTGTTCCCCTCACCCCCCCGCGTAATAGAATCCCCCTGGTTGCGCCTGACCCGTTCCGAGGAACCCGCGTGCCGGAAATCGTTCTCGACAAGGTGACGAAGCGCTTCGGCCGCACGAACGCGGTCGACGGCGTGAGCTTTCGCGCCGAGAGCGGGAAGTTCGTGGTGCTGCTGGGGCCGTCGGGCTGCGGGAAGTCGACGCTGCTGAGGCTCATCGCCGGGCTCGAGGACGTGACCGAGGGCAGGATCCTCATCGACGGGCGCGACGTGAGCCGCCTGAGCCCCGACAAGCGCCGCGTGTCCATGGTGTTCCAGTCCTACGCGCTGTTTCCGCACCTCACGGTCGAGGAGAACATCGTCTTCGGCCTCAAGGTCCGGAAGACGCCGGAGCAGGAGCGCCGGAACCGTCTCGCGAAGGTGGCCGGGCAGGTCGGCCTCGCGGAGGTGCTCGACCGCAAGCCGCAGCAGCTCTCCGGCGGCCAGCGCCAG
>JBBIJT010000226.1:0-2680 GCA_037445795.1 Betaproteobacteria bacterium
CCGGTGCGCGGCAACGGCAAGATCATCCAGGAGCTCGAGACCCACTTCCGCGGCGCCGGATGGAACGTCCTGAAGGTCATCTGGGGCTCCTACTGGGACCCGCTCCTCGCCCGCGACACGAAGCGGATCCTGCGCCAGCGCATGGAGGAGGCGGTCGACGGCGAGTACCAGAAGTTCAAGAGCCGCGACGGCGCCTACGTTCGCGAGCACTTCTTCGGCAAGTACCCGGAGCTGAAGGCCATGGTCGCCAGCATGTCCGACGAGGACATCTGGCGCCTCAACCGCGGCGGCCACGACCCGCACAAGATCTACGCGGCCTACCACGCCGCCGTGAACCACCGCGGCCAGCCCACGGTGGTCCTCGCGAAGACGGTGAAGGGCTTCGGCATGGGCTCGGTCGGCGAGGGCAAGAACGTCGCCCACCAGCAGAAGAAGATGCCCATCGAGGCCCTCAGGCAGTTCCGCGACCGCTTCGCGATCCCGATCGGCGACGACCGCCTGGCGGAGCTGCCTTACTACAAGCCCGCCGAAGGCTCGCCGGAGATGGCCTACCTGCGGGAGGCGCGCGCCAGGCTGGGCGGCGCCCTGCCGCAGCGCCGCCGCCGCACGGTGAGCCTCGACGCGCCGAAGCTCGAGGCGTTCAAGCCGCTGCTCGAGGCCACCGGCGAGGGGCGCGAGATCTCGACGACGATGGCCTTCGTGCGCCTGCTCACGACGCTCGTGCGCGACAAGAACATCGGCCGCAACGTCGTGCCGATCGTGCCGGACGAGTCGCGCACCTTCGGCATGGAGGGCCTCTTCCGCCAGCTGGGCATCTACTCCTCCGTCGGGCAACTCTACGAGCCCGAGGACAGCGACCAGCTCATGTTCTACAAGGAGGACAAGAACGGGCAGATCCTGCAAGAGGGCATTAACGAGGCGGGCGCGACCTGCTCGTGGATCTCGGCGGCCACGTCGTACTCGGTCAACAACGTGCCGATGATCCCCTTCTACATCTTCTACTCGATGTTCGGCCTGCAGCGCGTGGGCGACCTCGTGTGGGCCGCCGGCGACAGCCGCGCCCGCGGCTTCCTGCTGGGCGGCACCGCCGGGCGAACCACCCTCAACGGCGAGGGCCTGCAGCACGAGGACGGTCACAGCCACATCCTCTCGTCGATCGTCCCCAACTGCCGGTCCTACGACCCGACCTTCGCCTACGAAGTCGCGGTGATCGTCCAGGACGGCCTTCGCCGCATGGTCGAGGAGCAGGAGGACGTCTTCTACTACATCACGGTGATGAACGAGAACTACGCCCACCCGGCGATGCCCGAGGGCGCCCGCGAGGCGATCCTGAAGGGGATGTACCGGCTGCCGGGCGGCGGGTCGGGCAAGGGCCCGCGCGTGCAGCTGCTGGGCAGCGGCACGATCCTGCGCGAGGTGATCGCCGCCTCCCAGCTCCTCGCCACCGACTGGGGCGTGGCCTCCGACCTGTGGAGCTGCCCGAGCTTCACCGAGCTGCGCCGCGAGGGGCTCGAATGCGCCCGCTGGAACATGCTGCACACCGCGCAGAAGCCGCGCCTCTCCTACGTCGAGCAGTGCCTCGCCGGAACCAAGGGGCCGGTCGTCGCCTCGACCGACTACATGCGCGCATTCGCCGACCAGATCCGTGAATTCGTTCCGCGCCGGTACAAGGCGCTGGGCACGGACGGCTTTGGCCGCAGCGACTCGCGCGACAACCTGCGCCGCTTCTTCGAGGTCGACCGCCACTTCGTCGTGGTGGCCGCCCTGAAGGCGCTGGCGGAGGAAGGCGAGATTCCCGCGGCGAAGGTCGCGGAGGCCATCAAGCAGTACGGCATCGACGCCGACAAGCCCGCGCCCTGGACCGTCTGAGCACGGCCCCCGGCGACCACGAACAACAAAGCAAGGAGAGAGCCTTGGCGGCCATCGAGGTCAAGGTCCCCGACATCGGGGACTTCAAGGACGTGCCCGTCATCGAGCTTCTGGTGAAGTCCGGCGACGCGGTCAAGAAGGAGGATTCCCTCGTCACGCTGGAAAGCGACAAGGCGACGATGGAAGTTCCGTCGCCCGCGGCGGGCGTGGTGAAGGAGATGCGCGTCAAGGTGGGCGACAAGCTGAGCGAGGGCAGCGTCGTGCTCGTCCTCGATTCGACCGAAGGCGCGGTCGCCGCGCCCGGTCCCGCACCTGCACCCGCGCCCGCCCCTGCACCCGCACCAGCACCGGCACCCGTGCCCGCCGCTTCCGCCGCGCCGCCCAAGACGGCCCCGGCGCCCGCGGAGCCTGCCCCGGCCGGCGCACCGCCCCACGCGAGCCCGGGCGTACGCCGCTTCGCGCGCGAGCTGGGCGTGGACCTCGCCCGCGTGAAGGGCAGCGGCCCCAAGGAGCGCATCCTCAAGGAGGATGTCCAGGGATTCGTGAAGTCCGCCCTCGCGGGCGGCGCCGGCGAGGCGCCCCGCGCGGCCGGCGGCGGCCTGGCCGACCTGGGGCTCCCGGCCTGGCCCAAGGTCGATTTCGCCAAGTTCGGCCCCATCGAGCTGCAGCCGCTTTCGCGCATCAAGAAGATCTCGGGGCCCGCGCTGGCGAGGAACTGGGTCATGATCCCGCACGTCACGCAGTTCGACGAGGCGGACATCACCGACCTCGAGGCCTTCCGCGCCCGCGTGAACGAGGAGAACGCGAAGTC
>JBBIJT010000227.1:0-2644 GCA_037445795.1 Betaproteobacteria bacterium
ACTACGACAAGGAGAAGCTGCAGGAGCGCGTGGCGAAGCTCGCCGGCGGCGTGGCCGTCATCAAGGTGGGTGCCGCGACCGAGGTCGAGATGAAGGAGAAGAAGGCCCGCGTCGAGGACGCGCTGCACGCGACCCGCGCGGCCGTCGAGGAAGGCATCGTCCCGGGCGGCGGCGTGGCGCTGCTGCGCGCCAAGTCCGCGGTGGCCAAGGTGAAGGGCGACAACCCCGACCAGGAAGCCGGCATCAAGATCGTGCTGCGCGCGATCGAGCAGCCGATGCGCGAGATCGCCCGCAACGCCGGCGACGAGCCCAGCGTGGTCGTCAACAAGGTCCTCGAGGGCAAGGGCAACTTCGGCTACAACGCCCAGACCGGCGAGTACGGCGACATGGTGGCGATGGGCGTGCTCGACCCCACCAAGGTCACGCGCTGCGCGCTGCAGAACGCGGCCTCCGTCTCGGCCCTGATGCTCACGACCGACGCGATGGTCGCGGAGCTGCCCAAGGAAGAAAAAGGCATGCCGGGCGGCATGGGCGGCGGCATGGGCGGCATGGGCGGCATGGGCGACATGGACATGTAAGTCCCGCACCCCTCACCCCGGCCCTCTCCCCATGGGAGAGGGGTTGGGGGTGAGGGCGCCGCTTCAACGGAAAGGCCCGCTTCGGCGGGCTTTTCCGCTTCTTGCGTTGCCGCAAACCAGGGGCCCGCGCCGGATGCGAACATGGCATGCCGCATCGCCGCATTTCCCGGGCACCCCATGCAAGTCGTCGACCTCGCTCCCGCCATCGTTCTCACCGCCGTCGGCGGGGTCCTCGCGCCGTGGTCGCGCATGCCGCTGCCGATCTTCCTGGTGGTCGTGGGCGCCGCCGCGTCGTTCCTGCCGGGGCTGCAGGCCGTGAAGATCGACCCGGAGGTCTTCCTCCTGCTCTTCATTCCCCCGCTGCTCTTCGCGGATGCGCGCGTGCTTCCCAGGCGCGACCTCATCCATGTCCTGAGGCCGGTGCTGCTCCTCGCGCTGGGCCTCGTCGTGCTCACGGTGGTCGCGGTCGGCTACTTCATCCACTGGCTCATCCCCTCGATCCCGCTCGCGGTGGCGTTCACGCTCGGCGCGATCGTGTCGCCCACCGACGCCGTGGCCACGGTGGCGACGACCGCCACCGTGCCGCTGCCGGCCCGCGTGACGCACATCGTGAACGCCGAGAGCCTCCTCAACGACGCGACGGGCCTCGTCGCCTTCAAGCTGGCGGTGGCCGCCGCCGTCGCCGCGGGGCACACGAGCATGGACCTGGTGACGGGCCAGTTCGTCATCCTCTCGGGCGGCGGAATGTGCGTCGGCATCCTGATCGAGTGGATCGGGCGCAGGTTCCGCGAGCGCCTCCTCCGGCTGGAGAAGGACGACCCCGTCGTGCAGACGCTGCTCACCGTCCTCGTGCCCTACGCGGCCTACCTCGTCGCCGAGGCGCTGCACGTCTCGGGCATCCTCGCCGTCGTCGCCTCGGGCCTGTGGGCCGGCGGCCAGGAAGCGAAGGGGCTCTCGCCGGAGAGCCGCCGCCACGCCCGCGAGGTGTGGCGCATGATCGCGTGGTTCTTCAACGGCCTGGTGTTCGTGCTGCTGGGCCTGCAGCTGCGGCAGATGATCGCCGGCGTCGCGGGCTACGACGCGCTGCACCTCGCGTACTGGGCGGTCGCGCTGTGGGTGATCCTCATGGCCCTGCGGATCGGCTGGGTCTGGGGGTCGGGCTACGCGCGCTTCCACTTCGGCTGGGGCTGGGCGGGCGGGAGCGAGGGGCCGGACGCGCGCCGCATGTTCCTCGTGAGCTGGGCGGCGGTGCGCGGCTCGATCACGCTCGCCACGGCGCTCTCGGTGCCGCTCCTCACGCAGGCGGGCGCGCCTTTCCCGCAGCGCGAGCTGGTCGTCTTCCTCGCCGCGGCCACCATCATCCTCACGCTCGCGCTCAACGGCCTGACGCTCCCGTGGATCATCCCGCGCCTGCAGGCCAAGGACGATCCGGAGGGGCCCCTCGAGGAGGCGCGCGCGCGCGTGGAGCTCGCGAAGGCCGCCATCGCCGTGGTGAAGCCCTCCCTCGAACGGCTCCAGGACGAGGAGGACCGGCGCTTCGCTGCCGCGCTGCTCTCCCGCTACCAGGGCAAGGTGGACCTGCGCGAGAGCCCGCCCGAGGTGGCGTCGGTGCGCGCGGAGCACATCGCGGCCGCCCGCCAGCTTCGGCTCGACGGCATCGCGGCCGAGCGGGCGCGGCTGCGGGAGCTGCTGCGCGCGGACGAGATCAACGACGAGACGGCGCGCGTGATCGAGGAGGAGCTCGACGAGCGCGAGCTCGTGACCTCCGCCGACCCGGACAAGGGCTAGAGGCGCCGGGTGCGGACCTCCGGCGCGTGCATCTCGCGCCGAAGGTAGCCGAGCTTGCGGCTGCGCTCGAGCCGCTGCGCGAGCCGGGGAAAGTCGATCCCGTAGCGCGCGTGCATCGCCTCCGCCTCCCGCGCCATCCAGCGCCAGCGCGGCTCGAAGGCCGGGTCCCGGAAGGCGTACGCGACGTAGTTGCCGTCGTCGGCCAGCGGCAGGAGGATGACGTTGCCGTCGAACACGGTCCGCAGCATCTCGAGGTGGGCGAGGCGCTCGGCCTTGGG
>JBBIJT010000228.1:0-2614 GCA_037445795.1 Betaproteobacteria bacterium
CTGGGGAGAGTTCCATCGGCATCCTGGGCTCGCAAGCGTGACCGCGGGATGGGTGCCCAAAAAAAACGGGGCCAGGCAACACACGCCAGGCCCCGATTTTTTACCCATCCAACAACGACGAAGCTTCGCCTCGTCGTCCTACGCGGTCGCGAGCCAAGGATGCCGATGGAACTCTCCCCTGCCTCCCCTCTCACTCCGTGGGGGCGGTGGTGACGGCGTCGGGCTGTGGAGGCCGGGCAAGGTCGGTGTCTTCTCGAATCGGCACGCCCGTCCCACGGAGTGCGGGGTAGAGTCGGGGGGAGTGTGGATAAGCCTTCGCGAATTCCTTGGCGCGCGGCCGTGTAGGTCGACGGAGCGCAGCAACGTCGACAATGGATGGGTGGAAATTCGAGGCCTGGCGTGTGTTGCCTGGCCTCGAATTTCCGGGCACCCATCCCACGGTCACGCTTGCGCGCCCAGGAATTCGCGAAGGCTTATCCACACTCCCCCCACCGAAGCCGGCGGAATCGCTCGCCTTGCTAGAATTGCCGATTCGCCGCTTCGCTTCCGCCCCATGCCCGACGTCGTCACCTTTCCCGGCAGCCCCTTCCGTCTCCACCGTCCCTTCGAGCCCGCCGGCGACCAGCCCGCCGCCATCGAGTCGCTGGTGGAGGGGATCAACGACGGCCTCGCCTACCAGACGCTGCTGGGGGTCACGGGTTCGGGCAAGACGTACACCATGGCGAACGTGATCGCGCGCACGGGCCGGCCCGCGCTCATCATCGCGCACAACAAGACGCTCGCCGCGCAGCTGTACTCGGAGATGCGCGAGTTCTTCCCGGAGAACGCGGTCGAGTACTTCGTCTCGTACTACGACTACTACCAGCCCGAGGCCTACGTCCCCTCGCGCGACCTCTACATCGAGAAGGACAGCTCGATCAACGAGCACATCGAGCAGCTTCGCCTGTCGGCCACCAAGAGCGTGCTGGAGCGCCCGGACACGGTGATCGTGGCGACGGTGTCGTGCATCTACGGCATCGGCGACCCCGAGGACTACCAGGAGATGCGCCTCATCCTGCGCGAGCGCGACCCCGTGCCGCAACGCGACCTCCTGCGGCGCCTCGCGGGCATGCAGTACGCGAGGAACGACCTCGACTTCCGGCGCGGCACGTTCCGCGTGCGCGGCGACACCATCGACATCTTCCCGGCGGAGCTGGGCGAGACGGCGCTGCGGGTCTCGCTCTACGACGACGAGATCGAGTCCCTCACGCTCTTCGACCCGCTCACCGGGCAGCTGGGGCAGAAGGTGCCGCGCTTCACGGTGTACGCGAAGAGCCACTACGTGACGCCGCGCGAGACGGTCCTCAAGGCGATCGAGGCGATCAAGGCGGAGCTTCGCGAGCGGCTCGACTTCTTCCAGAAGGAGGGCAAGCTCCTGGAGCTCCAGCGCCTGCAGCAGCGCACCCACTTCGACCTCGAGATGCTGAACGAGCTGGGCTTCTGCAAGGGGATCGAGAACTACTCGCGCCACCTCTCCGGCCGCGCCCCCGGCGAGCCGCCGCCCACCCTCATCGACTACCTGCCGTCGAACGCGCTCATGTTCATCGACGAGAGCCACGTGACCATCCCGCAGGTCGGCGGCATGTACAACGGCGACCGCTCCCGCAAGGAGACCCTCGTGGCCTACGGGTTCCGGCTCCCCTCGGCGCTCGACAACCGGCCGCTCCGGTTCGAGGAGTTCGAGCGTCAGATGCGCCAGGCCATCTTCGTGTCCGCCACCCCCGCCGACTACGAGGCGAAGCACGCCTCGCAGGTGGTGGAGCAGGTGGTCCGGCCTACCGGCCTCGTGGACCCGGAGGTGATCGTGCGGCCGGCGAGCTCGCAGGTGGACGACCTGCTCTCGGAGGCAAACAAGCGCGTCGCGGCCGGGGAGCGTGTGCTCGTCACGACCCTAACCAAGCGCATGGCCGAGGACCTCACGGACTACCTGGCCGAGCACGGCGTCAAGGTGCGCTACCTGCATTCGGACATCGACACGGTCGAGCGCGTGGAGATCATCCGCGACCTGAGGACGGGCCTCTTCGACGTGCTGGTGGGGATCAACCTGCTGCGCGAGGGCCTGGACCTCCCGGAGGTCTCGCTGGTCGCGATCCTCGATGCCGACAAGGAGGGGTTCCTGCGCTCGGCGCGCGCCCTCATCCAGACGATCGGCCGCGCGGCACGCCACATCAACGGCACGGCCATCCTCTACGGCGACAACATGACCGACTCGATGAAGACCGCCATCGGGGAAACCGAGCGCCGCCGCGCCAAGCAGGTCGCGTTCAACAAGGCCAACGGCATCGAGCCGAAGGGCGTGGTGAAGCGCATCAAGGACCTCATCGACGGCGTCTACGACGCCGACGAGGCGAAGGAATCCAAGCGCCTGGCCAAGGAGGCGGCGGCCATCGAGTCGCTGGGCGAGAAGCAGCTCGACCAGCGCGTGAGGAAGCTGGAGAAGGAGATGCTCGAGGCGGCGCGCAACCTCGAGTTCGAGCGCGCCGCGCACCTGCGGGACGAGCTGCGCATCGCGCGGGAGCGGCTGATGGAGGTGGGCGGTGGCTGAGAGAGCGGCAAGCGTCCTTTTCGTCTGCAC
>JBBIJT010000229.1:0-2608 GCA_037445795.1 Betaproteobacteria bacterium
CGAGCGCCGGCGGCTCGCGGAGGCGGACATGCTCCGCCAACTCGAGGCCCAGTCCGGCTCGGCGGGGCAATCCGAGGACTCGGGACTCAAACGCAACATCGAGAGCCTCGCGCGAAGCGACGGCACGGGCGGCGTGTTCTCCATCACGCGCATGGGCGTGAGCACGGCGGAGTTCGCCTTCAACGGGTGGAGCCGGGCCGGGCGCGGGCGCTGGCGCGAGTACATCCAGGTGGAGACCGAGCCGGGCGGCGACATCGAGCGCGCCGTCGTGCGGCGCATGATCGCCCTCATCCGCGAGCACTACAGCGGCGACTTCCGCTGGGAGTCCTACCGCCTGGGGCGCACGATCACGCTGTCGGCCGCGCCGCAGGAAAACGAAGGGCTCGAGGATTTCCTCCTCCGCGAGTTCTTCGGGACGCCCCTCGCGCGGCGCGGACGGTAGCGGCCGCGCTAGCTTCCGCGCTTCGCGAGCCAGATCCCCGCGAGCACCACCGCGCCACCCACGAACTGGGCCATGCCGATGGCCTCGCCGAAGAGCGCCCACGCGAAGAGGGCCGCCATCACCGGCTGGATGAGGAGGCTCACCGAGGAGAGCGAGGTCGGCAGGTGCGCGAAGGCGTAGGCGATGAGCCCCTGCCCGAGGATCTGGGTCACGAGCGCGAGCCCCACGAGGACGACCCAGCCCTGCGGGCCCTGCGGCAGCATCGGCTGGGGCGAGGCGAGCGCCACCGGCAGCAGCGCCAGCGCCGTGATCGTCGTGCTCCACGCCATGAGCCGCGCGGTTGAGGCCCCCGCGTCGCGGGCCGACTTGATGGAGAGCATGTAGCCCGCGTAGAAGACGGCCGTGAGCGCGCCCAGGGCGTCGCCGGCGAGCCGCGTGCCGCCGACGGCGAAGTTGGGGCCCACGAGGATGAACATGCCCGCGATGGCCGTCACCATGCCCACGAGGAAGACGCGCGTGACCGACTGCCGGTAGAGCACCCACCCGGCCAGCGTGACGAAGATGGGCGCCAGGTTGGCGAGCAGCGTCGAGTTGGCGACCGAGGTGTACATGATCGACCAGTGCCACACGCCGAGGTCGCAGGCGAAGAAGACGCCGGCGCCCGCGAGCGCCTTCATCGACACCGGGCTCGGCGCGGGATCCGCGCGCAGCGCCCAGAGCCAGAGCAGCGGCGCGGCGATGGCGGTGCGCCAGAAGGCGCTCGCCACGGGGCCCGCGTCCGAGAGGCGCACGAAGATGGGCGCGAACGCGATGGCGCAGCCTCCCGCCAGCAGGCAGACGAAGGCGAGCGTTTCGACGCGGGAAGGGGCGGGCGCGGCGGGGGCGTTCACGGGCGCATTTTCGCACGGAGGGAGCCCGGGCCCTCGCGTAAAATGGCCAATTCCCCGGTTCCCGATCCCATGGACAACCAGTTCCTCTCGGCGGTGATCATCCTCACCCTCGTGGCCGACCCCTTCGGCAACATGCCGCTGGTGAACGCCATGCTGGGCGGCATCGCCGAGCAGCGCCGGCGCGTGATCGTCGTGCGCGAGTGCTTCATCGCCTACGTGCTGCTGCTCGGCTTCATGTTCGGCGGGCAGCCGCTCCTCGCGGTGATGCACCTGTCGCAGACCTCGTTGTCGATCGCCGGCGGCGTGATCCTCTTCCTCATCGCCCTGCGCATGGTGTTCGCGAAGCTGGAGGGCACCTTCGGCGAGGGCGTGGCCGGGGAGCCGCTCATCGTGCCGCTGGCCACGCCCCTCATCGCCGGCCCCTCGGCCCTCGCCACCGTGATGCTCATGGCCTCGCGGGACCCGGACCGCATCGGCATGTGGGCCGCCGCGATCAGCGTGACGATGCTCATCACCACGGTGGTGCTCCTCGCGGGCGTGAAGCTGCACCGCTGGCTGGGCGAGCACGCCATGCACGCCATCGAGCGCCTGATGGGCCTCATCCTCACCGCGATCGCGGTGGAGATGCTGCTCGACGGCATCCGCGAATTCGTGAAGGGGCTCCGGTGAGCAAGGCATTCACGAAGGAAAGCGACGCTTCCGAAGACCTCGACGACCTCGAGGAGCCGCAACCCATCCCCGCCGGCTCCAAGAACTACATGACGCCCCACGGCTGGCGGCGCATGCGCGACGAGCTCTCGCACCTGGTGAAGGTGGAGCGCCCGGAGGTGACGAACATCGTGTCGTGGGCGGCCAGGAACGGCGACCGTTCGGAAAACGCGGATTACCAGTACGGCAAGAAGCGGCTGCGCGAGATCGACCGGCGCATCCGCTACCTCACGAAGCGGCTGGAGAACGCGGAGGTCGTGGACCCCGCCATTCGCGAGGAGACGGACCAGGTCTTCTTCGCGGCCACGGTCACGTACGCCAACTCCGCGGGCGACGAGCTCACGGTGCGCATCGTGGGCCTCGACGAGACGGACCACGCGCGTGGCTACATCAGCTGGATCTCGCCCGTGGCCCGCGCCCTCATCAAGGCGCGCGAGGGCGACTCCGTGTCGCTCGTGACGCCCGGCGGGCGCGAGGAGATCGACATCCTCGAGGTGCGCTACGAGGAGATCCCGATGGAGCCGTTCGCGCCCTCGACGAGCGCCTGGCGGCCGAACGCGAAGTAGCG
>JBBIJT010000230.1:0-2491 GCA_037445795.1 Betaproteobacteria bacterium
CGATCTCGAAGCGCGCCCTGATCCAGTCGGCGCCCTTCTTCGCGATGCGGTTGAGGCGGATGCGGTACGTGGAGCCGCCCGCCGCCAGCCGGAAGGGAGTGGTCGCCTTGAAGTCGGCCACGCGGATCACGATCGAGTCGAGCTTGCCGGTCGAGTCGAAGCCGGGCAGGTAGAGCGCGTCGATCGTGCGACCGCCCTCGACGGGCACGAGCTGGACGGGAAGGGGCCGGTACGACAGGACCTCGACGCCGGCGAGGATCTCGCCGCGCACCCGGTCGGCGAGCTTGCGCACGACGGTCGCGAGGATCCAGCCGCCCGTGGCCTGGTTGCGGATGCCGATGACGCCGTTCAGCATCACCGCGTCGGCCGCCGCCTTGTCGACGAGCAGGCCGTAGCCCTTGGAGCTCAGGTCCTTCACTCGCCAGGTCTGGACGTCGGGGTCCCCCGCGGCCATGGCCGCGCCCGCCCCGACCGCGGTGAGCGAAAGCCCCGAGGGGCTGATCTCCACCATCTCGGCGACCGTCGAGGCGGAGGCCGCCGTGCCCGCGGCCGGCACGACCTCGGGGCCGCGCAGGATCCTCGCCATCACGGGGTCGATGCCCACCACCACGTCGATCTCGCGGTCCTCGAACTTCGTGCGTTCCTCCAGCCGGTTCTCCGCGCCCGCCACCATGGACTGGTAGAGCTTCTCCACGGTCGCGAGCAGCGCCACGTGCTCCTCGATCGGAAAGACGGCGCCGGCGCCGTGGCCGGCGTAGAGGCGCCCGTGGCGAAGGCCCGCCTGCACCTCCTCCAGCTGCGCCTTGAGCCCGTCGGCGCGAACGTAGCGCACGGTGTCGCCATGGCTGTCGCGGCGCATGAGGTTCAGGCCGCGGTCGGCGGCGAGGTCGACGAAGAACATGTGCGCGCGCGACGAGTACTCCGTGTCGAGCGAGTAGTCGCCGCACCAGGAGGAGAACCAGCCGTCGGCCAGCTCGATCTGGACCTTCGAAAGGTTGCCCGCGTTGACCAGGTCGAGCACCAGCGTGCGCAGGTAGAGCCACTGCACCGTCGGCCTGAAGCTGGGCTGCGACGAGTGCAGCACGAACGGGAGCTGCGAGTAGCCCTCGGCCTCGGCCAGCGCGTAGAGCGCGTGCAGCTGCTTCCAGGGCACGATGCGGCCGGGCTCCGCGAGGAAGCAGCCCCACTTCACGAACCCGTGGATGGCGCTTAGCGCGAGGCCGGTCACGCGGTAGCGCAGCTCGGCTTCCCCGCCGCCCCATTCATCGGGGTGGCGCAGGAAGCGCTGGAAGGCGTTGGCGACCTCGAGCCAGACGCGCTGGACGGTGAGGGCGAAGTCGCGGTCGGCCTCGGTGGCGGAACCGCGCAGGAACTCGAGCTGGTCGTAGACGAGCAGCGAATCGAAGTGCTCCTCCACGCGCATCAGGCGCTCCAGTCGCTCGGCGGAGAAGGGCGGGGCGTCCTGGCCCAGCTCGCGCACCGCCGCGACGAAGAGGGCGCGCGACCCGGCGTCGCGAAGCGTCTTCACCGCGAGCACGCGGTCGACGTCGACGGGGTAGGCGGTGGACGGCTCGTTGGGCACGGTCGGGCCTTCAGGCGACGTTGAACATCTCGATGTTCTTGAGCGCCGGCATGGGGTCGGCGACGAGGCCGGTCTCGTCCACGGCCGCATCGGCCAGCAGGCCCGAGCGCAGGCTCGCCACCAGGGCGTCGGTGGTGAAGTCCATCGGCGCGTTGAGCCAGTTCTCGGCCAAGGGGTCGAACGTAATCGGCGCCGGGGGCTTGCCCGCGGGGAATGCGATGGTCTCGAGCGAGCCCGGGCCGCCGTCGCGGTACAGGGGGTTCTGAGGGTCGATCTCGCGCCCGATGAACTGCACCTTGCCCCAGTAGTCGCTCGAGCCGTGGTGGTCGCGGAAGCGGCCGGCGAGCTCCGCGAACTCCCCGGAAAGCCCCTCCAGGCGGAAGATCTCGAAGAGCGCGAGCCAGGGCTTCAGCTCCGCGGGGCTTTCCTCGACCGCGAACTGCAGCAGCTCCACGGCGCGCGCGAGGGCACCGTCCTCGTAGAAGAGGCGCGCGGCCTTCACCACCGAGTCCGCGTTGCCGGGCTCGATGGTCCCGGAGGCGATCTCGGGGAATCGCTCCTCGATGTAGCGGCGGCGGAGCGCATTGGGGTCGGCCCCGGGCACGTTCGTGGCGAGGTCGGCGTCGGAGCTCGCGACGACGCGGTGCTCGGCCGACAGGGGAGGCGCTTCCGCCCCGCCACGCATCATCGCCTCGGCCTCGCTGAGCGCCATCGAGGTGGTGATCGGCGTAGCCGGCGCGGCGGCGGGGCTCGCGGGCTTCGCGCGCTTCCTCGCCCTCCACGCCAGGGCGCCGACGGCGGCGACGGCCGCGATGCCCAGCGCGGCGAGCGCCCACGTGAGCCAGTCGTCTTCCTGCCGCGCCGGCGCGGCGGGTGGCGCCGCGGCCTTGCGAGGGCCTTCGGTCCCGG
>JBBIJT010000231.1:0-2459 GCA_037445795.1 Betaproteobacteria bacterium
GGCGCCGGTCTTCCATGTGCGCTCGAGCACGGCACGGTTGCCGTCCACGCGCAAGGTGACCTTGCCGGTGAAGGGGTCCTTCGACTTCGCGTTGGGGGAGTCTTGCAGCTCGCCGCAAGACATCGTGCCCGCCCATTCGCCGGCAATGGCGCACGACGTGGAAAGGCAAAGCGTCAGGACGAGGCCGCGGAGTGGTGCGGACGTGCGGTACATGACTTCTACTTTCTTGTTGACTCCGGGCCGGCGCGAAACTGACCGGCGCTCACCGATCGCGGCCCGATTTTTCCGGAAGACAGCACGGCGCAGCCACGTCCTCGATGCATCCGGACACGGTTCGCGCATCCGGCGCCATTGCAGCCGTAACGAGGGTCCCGCGCGGTGCGGGAGCTACCGTCCGAACACGGTCCTCAGCAAGTCCGTGGTACGCGCCGCCGGATTGGTGCGGATCTTCTTCTCTTCCGCCGCCACGGTGAGGAAGAGCCCGTCCAATGCCTTCCTCGTCACGTAATCCTCGAGGTCGAGGGACTGCTTGCCGCCGAGGGGCAGCTTCGAGAAGCCGCCCATCATGTCGGTGTACGCCTTCGTCGCGCCCACCTCGCCGACCTTCTTCGACACGACGGGCTTGAAGGCGGCGTAGAGCTTGTCCTCGGTCTTGGCGCGGAAGAAGTCGGTCGCCGCCGTGTCGCCGCCGGTGAGGAGCCCCCTCACGTCCTCGATCGTCATCGCGCGGATGGCGTCGCCGAAGTACTTCGCCGCCTGCGGCGCCGCGGCCTCGGCGGCGCGGTTCATGCTCAGCACGAAATCGTCGACCTGCTTCTGGTAGCCGGCCATGCGCGCGACATCGGCGGCGCGCTGGATGTTCTTCGGCATGAGGATTTTCACCGCCTCGTTGGCGAAGTAGCCGTCGGGCTTCGCGAGGCTCTTCACCGCGTTCTCGGTGCCGACGGCGAGCGCTTCCTTGAGGCCCGCGGCGCCGGTCTTGTCGTCCACGGTCGCGGCCTGCCCGCGAGGCACCGCGATGCCCGTGCCCTTGAGGAGGTCGTCGATCTTCGGCATCTGGGCCGCGGCGGCGGAGGCGAGCAGCAGGCTGGCGAAAAGGGTGAACGCGCGCTTCATGTTCCTCTCCCGGCAAGTACACCATTCGATGGTACTCGCGGGACCCTTTCGCGGCGTTGCCCTTGGGGCCAATCGTGCCCATCCGACAGCGAAGCGTGCGGACGAAGATCGTCACCTCATAGCGGCAGCTCGAAGTCCTCGTCACGGGCTTCGATGCCCGCCTTGCCGAACCAGTCGGGCCCGAGCAGGCTCGTCTCGCGGCCGCTGCAGCGCAGGCCCTGGATCGCCCGGCCGTTGCGCTCGACGACCAGCCCTGCGCGCTCCTGCGTCTCGCCGCGCGGGCCCCACCTCCCGATGCCCGTGTAGACCACATAGGCGTGGTCTCCGCGGCGGAATCGCATCCACGCGGCGCCGCCGCCGGAGAAGGCGAGCGTGCCGCCAGTGGCCGTGCGTGCCGGGTGGGGCGGGTCTTCGGGCAGCAGGAGTTCCAGCGCGTCGCGCGAGTCGGGCTTGCCGAAGCGGTACTGGACGTATCCGCGCGATCGCGCGGCGTCCTTCGAGGCGCACACCGAGACGAGCTTCGCGCCGGTGCGGCAGGCGAAGACCACGTCCTCCATCGGCGTGCAGAACGAGGACTGACCCGGAACGCCCGGGGGCGCACTGGCCGGGGGCGGCGCCGCGGCTTCGATGGGGCGTGCGGAAACCACGAGAGGGATGCGCTTCGTCTTTCGGCAATCCGGGTTTCCCTGGCATTCCTCGGACATCACGTTCTCCAGCCGGTAGCCGAGCGCGACGCGCCGTCCCGCGAGCGGCGGCTTCTGGAAGCAGATCGCGAAGTCGGCCTGCTCGAAGAAGCGGGAGCCTCGCGCGTCCTCGAGTTCCATCACGCAGGCGGTGTCCGCGTTCGTGAGGGCGATCACCTTGCCCGTCGCCTGCTTCACCTCGCCGCCGATGCGAACGGTGTCCGGATTCTTCGCGAACGCGAGGCTCGCCGCATCGCGGTAGAAGGCCGCCGCGGAGACACGCTCCTTGCCCTCCTTGGCGTACTCCGGGTCCGTGGGCGGGATGGCGGCCTTTTCCATGCCGCCCAGCCAATGGACCATGCGGCCGTCGCGGAAGTACTGGCGCTGCTCGACGCGCGTCACCTCGCGGCCCTTGCCGTCGAATCCCCTGACGGCGACGTAGGCGAACGCGAGCTGTCCTCCGGAGTAGTAGTACTCCGTCACCACGTTGCCGGAGTCGTCGCGGTCCGTGACCTCGACCTTGCGTACGCCGCTCCCGTCGCGCCAGGCCTTCACGTCGCTGCGATACTCGACGCCCTTGCGCTGGGCGGTGAAGGACTCGCGCGCCATTCCGGCGAGGTCGCCGTTCACGTCGGCGTAGACCTTTCGGGCGAGAGAGAC
>JBBIJT010000232.1:0-2421 GCA_037445795.1 Betaproteobacteria bacterium
ACCCGCTCGTCTGCGCGGCGTTCAACGCCGACTTCGACGGCGACCAGATGGCCGTCCACGTGCCCATCTCGCTGGAAGCGCAGATGGAGGCGAGGACGCTCATGCTGTCGTCGAACAACGTGCTGCACACGGCGCACGGCGAGCCCGTCATCGTGCCCTCGCAGGACATCGTGCTGGGCCTGTACTACGCCACCCGCGAGCGGGTCAACGCGCGCGGCGAGGGCTCGCTCTTCACCAACGTGGCGGAAGTGAGCCGCGCCTACGAGTCCGGCGGCGTCGAGCTGCACGCGAAGATCACGGTGCGCATCCGCGAGTTCCGCCGCGAGGAGTCCGGCGATTTCACGGAGGTGACGCTGCGCCACAAGACCACGGTCGGCCGCGCCCTCCTGTCGGAGATCCTTCCGGCCGGGCTGCCGTTCTCGGTCATCAACAAGCCGCTCAAGAAGAAGGAGATCTCGAAGCTCATCAACGAGGCCTTCCGCCGCGTGGGCATTCGCGAGACGGTGATCTTCGCCGACAAGCTCATGTACGCGGGCTTCGGCTACGCCACGCGCGCGGGCCTGTCGATCTGCGTCGACGACCTGCTCATCCCGACGCAGAAGTCGACGATCATCGACGAGAGCGAGAAGGAAGTTAAGGAGATCGAGCGCCAGTACACCTCCGGCCTGGTCACCCAGGGCGAGCGCTACAACAAGGTGGTGGACATCTGGGGCCGCGCGGGCGACCAGATCGCCAAGGCGATGATGGACCAGCTCGGCAACGAGAAGGTCGTCGACCGCAAGGGCAAGGAGGCCGTGCAGGAGTCCTTCAACGCGATCTACATGATGGCCGACTCCGGGGCCCGCGGCTCTGCGGCGCAGATCCGCCAGCTGGCCGGCATGCGCGGCCTGATGGCGAAGCCCGACGGCTCCATCATCGAGACGCCCATCACGGCGAACTTCCGCGAGGGCCTGAACGTCCTGCAGTACTTCATCTCGACGCACGGCGCGCGCAAGGGCCTCGCCGACACGGCGCTCAAGACCGCCAACTCGGGCTACCTCACGCGCCGCCTCGTCGACGTGACCCAGGACCTCGTCGTGATCGAGGAGGACTGCGGCACGACCCAGGGCATGGCCATGAAGGCGCTCGTCGAGGGCGGGGAGGTCGTCGAGGCGCTGCGCGAGCGCATCCTCGGCCGCGTCACCGCGACCGCCGTCGTCCATCCGGAGTCGCACCAGGAGGTCATCGCCGCCGGAACGCTGCTGGACGAGGCGGCGGTGGAGAGGATCGAGTCCCTCGGCATCGACGAGGTGAAGGTCCGCACGCCGCTCACCTGCGACACGCGCTACGGCCTGTGCTCCAAGTGCTACGGCCGCGACCTGGGCCGCGGCTCCCTCGTGAACGTCGGCGAGGCGGTGGGCGTCATCGCCGCGCAGTCAATCGGCGAGCCGGGCACGCAGCTCACGATGCGCACCTTCCACATCGGTGGCGCCGCCTCGCGCGCCGCCGTCGCGAGCTCCGTGGAGGCCAAGTCGAACGGCGTGGTGCGCTTCGCCCCCACCATGCGCTACGTCACGAACGCGCGCGACGAGCAGATCGCGATCTCGCGCAACGGCGAGATCATCATCGCCGACGACGGCGGCCGCGAGCGCGAGCGCCACAAGGTGCCCTACGGGGCGACCCTGGCGGTCCGCGACGGCTCGAAGGGCAAGGCCGGGCAGACGCTCGCGACCTGGGACCCGCTCACCCGCCCGATCATCACCGAGTACGCGGGCGAGGTCAGGTTCGAGAACGTCGAGGAAGGCGTCACGGTGGCCAAGCAGATCGACGAGACCACGGGCCTCTCGAGCCTCGTCGTGATCGACCCGAAGCGCAAGGCGGGTGCCGCGGCCAAGGGCCTTCGCCCGGCGGTCAAGCTCATGAACGAGAAGGGCAAGGAGGTGAAGCTCGCCGGCAGCGACACGCCGGTGAACTACACGTTCCAGATCGGCGCCATCGTCACCGTGAAGAACGGGCAGCAGCTCAACGTGGGCGACGTGCTGGCCCGCATCCCGCAGGAGTCGTCCAAGACGCGCGACATCACGGGCGGCCTGCCGCGTGTGGCGGAGCTCTTCGAGGCCCGCTCCCCGAAGGATGCCGGCCTCCTCGCGGAGGTCACGGGAACCGTTTCCTTCGGCAAGGACACGAAGGGCAAGCAGCGCCTCATCATCACCGACTTCGACGGCGCCGCCCACGAGTACCTGATCCCGAAGGACAAGCACATCTCCGTGCACGACGGGCAGGTGGTCAACAAGGGCGAGACGATCGTCGACGGCCCGGCCGACCCGCACGACATCCTGCGCCTGCAGGGCATGGAGGCGCTGGCCCGCTACGTGATCGACGAGGTGCAGGACGTCTACCGCCTGCAGGGCGTGAAGATCAACGACAAGCACATCGAGGTGA
>JBBIJT010000233.1:0-2379 GCA_037445795.1 Betaproteobacteria bacterium
TTCATCAGCACCGCCCGCTCCGACGCGGGAATGACCGCCACTGCCGGCAGCGCCATTCCAAGCAGGAGCATCGCAAGTAGAAGTCCCCTGGCGATCATGGCTTCCGTCCACGCGGCGAAATCGCCGGAATGGAGGCGGGGTCGCCGCCACGGGCGGACCA
This sequence comes from Betaproteobacteria bacterium, assembly GCA_037445795.1. Classification (GTDB taxonomy): domain Bacteria; phylum Pseudomonadota; class Gammaproteobacteria; order Burkholderiales; family Usitatibacteraceae; genus FEB-7. Next base: position 161 of record JBBIJT010000233.1, read on the forward strand.
ACCTCTCGAATCGCTCGGTCATGTCAATCTCTCCGTGCAAAGCTGCCGAATTCCGATACCAAACGGAAATGGGCGTTGATTCCGATGGAAAGCGGCGGGATCCCCCATGCGCGAGAGGCGTGCGCGGTTTTGCCCCGGGAAAACTTCCGGAGGAAGAGGCGATGGGACTTCGGGACTACGCCGTCGGGCCGGAGGGGGGCAGCAGCCAACGAGGGCCGAGAGCCCCGCGAGAGCAAGACTTCCAATCCTGTCCGCGCTCACGCCGCACCCCTGGGAGGGGATCGTGAAATTCAGTCTACGTCCCCGGCAGCGGCGGGGATGTTGACCGAAGTTAAGTTGAACGCGGTTTTCCTGCAGCGAGCGTCAATATTTCGCGCGCCTCGGCCGCTGAGTCCTAGAAACGGAATCTCGTGAGAGGAAGCGCGCCCGAAGGAAGCGTAAGGGTCGCGGTATCGGCGCCCTGGAACTGGATCGTCACGGGGGCCACGTTGCCGTTGACGAGCGTGGGCGCGTGGTAGGTCCCGGTGAGCGTCTGGCCGCCCGCGAATTGCAGCCACGAGCCGGTGAAGCTCTGCGCGTTGGCGACGGGCGAATCCGCCACGTACCAGACGGCGTTGCCCGACGAGTCGTACATGTAGCCGGCGATGAAGGCGCGCGCCCCCTGCCACTCGATGAAGAAGCCACGGCCGTTGTCGGCGCTGCCGCCCCACCACCACCCCGATTCCGGCTGGCCCGCCAGTGGCGTCGTCGCCGTGCCGCTCGACCCGAAGCTGTACCGGGTGAGCGCCACCGTGCCGCCAGGCCACACGAGCGTTCCGTGCTGGCTGTCGCTGAAGGCGAGGGAGACCGTGCCCGCGTCGGGCAGCCGCGCGTTGGCGCGGTACGGGCCGTTGAGCGTGACGCCGCCACTGAAGCTCATGAGGGCGCCGCTGAAGGCGGACCCCTCGAGCGACGTGGGGCCCGCGGCCACGTGCCACGTGGCGCGACCGGACGCGTCGTACAGGTACGAGGCCATGAAGAGGTTGTTGCCCTGCACCTCGATGGAGTAGCCGCGGCCGCCCTCGGCCGCGTTCCACCACCAGCCGGTCTGCGGCGGTTGCGGGTTGCACTGCACCGCGCCCGGGACCGACACGGCGCGGTTGACGACGTTGCCGGAGATCATCGAGTTGCCGCTGCTGCCGTATCCCACGTAGAAGACGGCCCCGCCGATGTTGGCCGTGGGAACCCCGTTGAGGATCGTGACCGCCTGGCCCTGCGATGACAGCACGCCGGTGAAGTAGGCCTGGATGCTCGTCGCGGAGACGGCCTGGAGCTGGCCGGAGGAGTTCAGCTGGGCGAGGACGCAGGCGACGGACGTGGCCTTCGCGCCCGCGCCCGTCCGGGCGTATCCCACCTTGAAGGGGGCCGTGCCGTCTTCCGCCGCCTTCGTGATCGTGGCCGGTGCGACGGCGAAGGTGTAGACGCCGCCCGTCCTGCCCTCGTCAGCCGAGCGGGGCTGGATGTTCGCGGAGGCGCTCGACACGGTCGCGCCGATGTTGGCCGTGACCGTCATGGGAAATGCGAGGGCGGTGCCCGTGCCGGTCACGACGGCCTGCATGGTGCCCGTGCAGGTGGCTCCACTGACGGGGTCGCTCTCGGTGAAGGGGCACGCGGCCGACGATCCCGACACCCGGAGGGACGGGGATGCGCTGAAGTTGACCGGAACCGGGCAGGTGGGATCCCCGAAGACGTCGGAGACCTGGCCGCCGGGAGGGATGGGGAAATCGATCGGGAAGGTGGTCGGATCCTCGACCGGAGGTTCCTGCACGCAGGTCACGGTCGTGGGGCCGAGGAGGCCGCGGAAATAGCCGGTGGTATCGACCGTGCCGTTCCACGGCGCGTCGCCGATGCAGGCCTGCGTGTAGGAGGAGGCCCCCATGGTGCAGGTCGCGTGGATATTCACGGTGGTCGCTCCGCGCCAGCTGCCGGCGTAGGGGCTCGTGCCTTGGGCCCCGGCGGAGCCGGCGATGACGAGGGAGGCCGCGGTGATCGTGAAGGCGAGGAGAGTTTTCATGGTCAGAACCCGAATCGCGTGATGGGGATCGTGCCGTAGGGCAGGGTGATGAGCGCGCTGTCCGCGCCCTGGAACTGGATCGTCACGGGGGCCACGTTGCCGTTCACCAGCGTGGGCGCGCGGTAGGTGCCGGTGAGCGTCTGGCCGTTGGCGAACTGCAGCCACG
>JBBIJT010000234.1:0-2366 GCA_037445795.1 Betaproteobacteria bacterium
CGCCGCCGGCGCCCGGGCGCCCGTCGAGGCGGCGGTGCGCGCGCTCGCCGCGCGCGGCGCCGACCTGGTCCTCCTCGCCTGCACGGAGCTGCCGCTCGCGGCGCGGGACGCGGAATGCGCCGTGCCCGTAATCGACGCGAGCCGCGCGCTCGCCCAGGCGCTCGTCGACTTCTCGCTGCGCCGTTGAGGGGCGCGTCGCCCCACGCGGGTGCGCGGCGGGCCCCCGCGCCCCTGCGCGGCCGCTCTCTCCGCAGGCGGGCACGCGCCTTGCATGCCGGATTGCCACCGCGAGACCGCCGGAAGTATCCTAGGCCCTCGCTCGGCAAGGCCCGGGGCCTGATCGCGCGCCGACACTACCCAGGAGGAATCACACGATGATCCGCAAGTCGCTCGCCGCCGTCGCGGCCCTCGCCCTGCTGGCCGTTCCCGCGGCCGCGCAGGAGCTCACCGGCACGCTCAAGAAGATCAAGGACTCCGGCACGATCACCATCGGCCATCGCGAGACCTCGATCCCCTTCTCCTACCTCGACGACAAGCAGCAGCCCATCGGCTACTCGATGGACATCTGCGCCGCCGTGGTGGAGGAGGTGAAGAAGGAGCTGGGCCTCGCCCAGCTGGCGGTCAAGTACAACCCGGTCACGCCGCAGACGCGCATCCCGCTCATCTCGAACGGCACGATCGACATCGAGTGCGGCTCGACCACCAACACCCTCACGCGCCAGAAGCAGGTGGGCTTCGCTCCCATCACCTTCATCACGGGCACCAAGCTCCTGGTGAAGAAGTCCGCCAAGGTCAAGTCGTACAAGGACCTCAGGAACAAGACGGTCGTGGTGACGCAGGGCACGACCAACGAGCGCGTGATCAAGGCGCTCTCCGACAAGGACAACCTCAACATCAAGTTCCTGAACGCCAAGGACCACGGGGAGTCCTTCCTCACGGTCGAGTCCGGGCGCGCCGTGGCCTTCTCGATGGACGACATCCTACTCTACGGCCTCATCGCCAAGGCGAAGAACCCGAAGGACTACGAGGTGGTGGGCGACTACCTCTCGTACGACCCGTACGGGATGATGTACCGCAAGGGCGACGAGGACTTCGGCGTCGTCATCCGCCGCGCCATCGGCAGGCTCATGGCGACGGGCGACATCAACAAGCTCTACAACAAGTGGTTCCTCGAGAAGCTGCCCTCGGGCGAGTCGATGGGCGTGCCGATGAGCCCGCTCCTCAAGGCGGCCATCACGCTTCAGGCGCTGCCGGAGTGACGTCCTAGCGAAGTAAAGGGGGGCGGCGAGCCGCCCCCCTTTCGTTTGGGGCCGGACCGATGGACTGGAAGGTATTCCTGGAGCAGGCGCCGTCAGGCGGCATGACCTACCTCGGCTGGCTCGGATCGGGGCTCGTCTGGACGCTCGCCGTCTCGACGCTCGCCTGGGCGATCGCCTCGGTCGTGGGAAGCGTCGTGGGCGTGGCCCGCACCACGCCCCTCGCCTGGGCACGGGCGCTGGGCACGGCCTACGTCGAGATCTTCCGCAATATCCCGCTCCTCGTGCAGATGTTCCTCTGGTACTTCGTCATGCCGGAGGTGGTTCCCGCGGCCTGGGGCGACTGGCTCAAGCAGGACATGCCCAACCTGCTCACGCTGCCCTTCGCGGCGCAGTTCAGCCTGTGGGAGTTCACCGCGGCGGTCCTGTGCCTCGGGCTGTACACCGCCTCGCGCGTGGCCGAGCAGGTCCGCTCCGGCATCCAGTCGCTGCCGCGCGGCCAGACGAACGCGGGGCTCGCGATGGGCTTCACGCTGCCGCAGGTCTACCGGCACGTGACGCTGCCGATGGCCTTCCGCATCGTCATCCCGCCGATGACCTCCGAGTTCCTCACGATCTTCAAGAACTCGTCGACCGCGCTCACCATCGGCGTGCTCGAGCTCACGGCGCAGAGCCGCCAGATCTCGGAGTACACGTTCAAGACGTTCGAGGCCTTCACGGCGGCAACCCTCATCTACATCGCGATCACGCTGACGGTGATCTTCTTCATGCGGGCGCTGGAGAGGCGCGTGGCCGTGCCCGGCTACATCGCCCAGGGCGGGGGACACTAGCGTGCTCGAGGCACGAACCGGTGACAACGGATGAGCGACCTCGACTGGAGCGTCGTCTGGAAGTACCGCGAGGCCCTGTGGGACGGGATGCTCACGTCGCTCAAGCTCTTCGCCATCGCGCTCGCCGGCGGCATCTTCTTCGGCACGCTCCTCGCCATGGCGAGGCTCGCGCGGTGGAAGCACCTTTCCGTGCCCGCGGCCGGCTTCGTGAACCTGATCCGCTCGATCCCCTTCATCATGGCGATCTTCTGGTTCTACTTCCTCACGCCCATGATCGTCT
>JBBIJT010000235.1:0-2313 GCA_037445795.1 Betaproteobacteria bacterium
AAGGCGGAGCGCGGCGCGCGCCGCTTCTTCGAGTGGGTCGCGGGCACCACGGCCAACGGCGAGATCCACGCGCTGGCCGACGAGATGGCGCGGGAGGAAGCCGAGCACGTCCAGTGGGTGAGCCGCGCGCTCGAGTACGTGCGCGCCGACGGCGTGGACTGGGACTCGCTCCTCGCGGCCGGCGGCGGCCCCGGCCTCGCGCTGGGCGGAGAGCGCCGCATGCGCAAGGGGCCGCCCCCCAAGAAGTAGCCGCCGTTTAATCAATCGCAAACGCGCCGCCCCCCGGAACCCCTAGGATAGGGGCTCTTGAGGAGGAGGCCCGCTTGTTCCAGATCCGCATTCACGGACGGGGCGGCCAAGGGGTGGTCACGGCGGCGGAGATGCTCTCCGTCGCGGCCTTCCTCGAAGGCCGCCACGCACAGGCTTTTCCCAGTTTCGGCTCCGAACGCACCGGCGCGCCGGTGGTCGCCTACTGCCGCCTCGACGACCGCGAGATCCGACTTCGCGAGCCGATCCTCGAGCCCGACGCGATCATCATCCAGGACCCCACGCTGCTCAACCAGGTGGACGTCTTCGGGGGGCTCCGGCACGACGGCTACATACTCATCAACACGGCGAGGAGCTTCCGGGCGCTCGGGCTCGGCGACTTCGTGAAGGACTTCCACGCCGAGCGCCTGCACTGCGTGCCGGCCACCGAGATCGCGATGAAGCGCGTGGGCCGCCCGGTGCCCAACGCGGCGCTCCTCGGGGCCTTCGCGGCCGCCTCGGGGCTCATCTCGCTCGAGGCGGTCGGCAAGGCGATCCGGGAGAAGTTCCCGGCCAAGATCGCGGAGGGCAACATCCTGGCGGCCGCCGACGCCTTCAAGCACGTGCGCCACGACGCAGGAGCGAAACACCATGCTCAAGCAGATTGAAGGTTCCAAGGCGGTCGCCGAGGCGGTGGCGCTGTGCCGCCCCGAGGTGATCTGCGCCTACCCCATCTCCCCGCAGACGCACATCGTCGAGGGGCTGGGCGAGATGGTGAAGGAGGGCAGCCTCACGCCCTGCGAGTTCATCAACGTGGAGAGCGAGTTCGCGGCCATGAGCGTCGCGATCGGCGCCTCGGCCGCGGGCGCGCGCGCCTACACCGCCACGGCGAGCCAGGGCCTGCTTTTCATGGCGGAGGCCGTGTTCAACGCCGCCGGCATGGGCCTTCCCATCGTGATGACGGTTGCCAACCGGGCCATCGGCGCCCCGATCAACATCTGGAACGACCACACGGACTCGATGAGCCAGCGCGACTGCGGCTGGATCCAGCTCTTCGCCGAGACCAACCAGGAGGCGCTCGACCTGCACATCCAGGCCTTCCGGCTGGCCGAGGAGCTCTCCATCCCGGTGATGGTCTGCATGGACGGCTTCATCCTCACGCACGCCTACGAGCGCGTGGACATGCCCACGCAGGAGCAGGTCGACGCGTTCCTGCCGCCCTTCGAGCCGCGCCAGGTGCTCGATCCCCAGGAGCCCGTCTCCATGGGCGCGATGGTGGGCCCCGAGGCGTTCACGGAGGTGCGCTACCTCGCGCACGTGAAGCAGATGCAGGCCCTCGAGCTCATTCCGGGCTGGGCGGAGCAGTTCCGCAAGGCCTTCGGGCGCGATTCCGGCGGCCTCATGCACGGCTACCGCATGGAGGACGCGGACACCGTCGTGGTCGCCCTGGGCTCGGTGCTCGGCACCATCAAGGACACGGTGGACGGGCTGCGCGAGAAGGGCCATCGCATCGGCGTGCTCGGAATCACCTGCTTCCGCCCCTGGCCCACCGCGGCGATCCGCGAGGCGCTCGCGAACGCGAAGAAGATCATCGTCGTCGAGAAGGCGTTCGGCGTGGGCCTGGGCGGCATCGTATCGGCCAACGTGCGCACCTCCTACGCGGGCTCGCTGGACGACGTCTATACCGTGATCGCCGGGCTCGGCGGGCGGCCCATCACGCGCGAGTCGCTCGCGCGCGTCCTCGTCGAATGCATCGAGGGCAGGCTCCCCGCGCTCTCCTTCCTCGACCTCAACCAGGCGGCCGTGGACCGGGCGCTCGCCCGCGAGCGGGAGCACCGCAGGAGCGGCCCCATCGCCGAGGCCGTGGTGCGCGACGTGGGCCTCGTCACGGCCCAGCTGCGGTGAGGGACCTTCCATGAGCTTCCAGCCGGTCAAGTTCTACCAGACGGGGACCTTCACGGTCGGCAACCGCCTGCTGCCCGACAACGAGCGCTCCGTGCAGTCGACGGTGCGCCGCACCAACTCGCTCAACTCCGGCCACCGCGCCTGCCAGGGCTGCGGCGAGGC
>JBBIJT010000236.1:0-2196 GCA_037445795.1 Betaproteobacteria bacterium
TTGCAGGCCTGGCCGGGGTAGCCGTAGGGGAAGAGCTCGAAGAGGCGGTTGCGCGCGCCGGGGCCCAGGCGCTCCATCAGGTGCCACATCACGTAGCGCGCGTCGGCGGCGACCTGGTGCTCCTCCCAGTAGGCGCGCATGAAGCGGATGGCGTCCCAGTGGTCGGGGCCGAGCTCGATGCCCATGCCGCGCGCGGTGGCGACGGCGAACTCCTCCGTCCAGGCGCGCGGATCGACGAGGTAGCCGTCGGCATCCAGAACAGGCATTTGGGATACACCTTCCATGGCCGCGATCATAGCGGATCGGCCGGCGCTGTCAACGGGTGCCCCGCGCCCCGCGGGGTCCTTGAGGCGCGTCAGCCGCGCCCGGCGCGAAGGGTGCACACTGCCGCCTGCCCCGAACGACACCCGACGACCGTGACCCAGCCGCTCGCCCGCCCCCTCGACCGCGCCGAGGCCTTCTTCTGGTTCCTCGACCGGTGCTCCTCGATGAACTTCGCCGTCGTCGCCGAGGGCCGAGGCCGGCTCGAGCCGCAGGCGGTCGAGGCGGCGCTCGCCCGCGCGCAGGGCGTCCATCCCGCGCTGGCGGTGGCGATAGAGGCCGGAGTCGAGGGCGGCCTCGCCTTCGTGCCCCGGCCGGGCACGCGCGCGAGGTTCACGCGCGAGGCCGTGGCGGGCGACTGGCGCGCCGGCCTCGCGGCCAGGCTCGCCGCGCCCTTCGCGCTGGGCGAGGCGCCCCTCTTCCGCGCCCACTGGTTCGACCGGGGCGCAGACGCCTGGGCGTTCGCGGTGGTCTTCCACCACTCCATCGGCGACGGCCGCTCGGGCTTCCGGCTCGTGGCGAGCGTGGTCGACGACGCACGGGGCGTTCGCGTCCTGGCCGGGACGAGGGAGCCGGAACCGCCGCTCACCTCGTTGTTCCCCGCGGCCCTTCGCGGCGAGGCCGGCCACGCGCGCGCGCAAGCCTGGAAGGAGACGCTGCGGCGCGAGCCCCTTCGGCCCGCCACCCTGCCGGGCTTCGCGCGCGAGGCGGGCGATGCATGCCCGGGCATCATCGGCCTGCGATTCGAGGCGCCCGTCGTCCAGGGCCTGGCTCGAGCCGCCCGCGCGTCGGGCGCCAGCGTGCATGGGCTCATCGGCGCCGCCGAGCTCCTCGCCGCGCGCGAGCTGTTCGCCGCGGGGGAGCCGCCCGCGCTCATGCTCACGAGCCCCGTCGACCTGCGCGGCCAGCTCGTCGCGCCCGTCGGGAACGCGACGCCGGGCTTCCACGTGACGCTCCTGTCGTCGATCGCGACGGTCGATGGCCACGCCTCGCTGCCGGCGCTCGCGAAGTTCCTGACCGACGACCTCCGCCGGCAGGTGGCCGAGGGGTGCGGGCACCTCTTCTACCAGCTCGTGCCGGCCGTGGAATCGCTTCCCCCCGCGCCCGAGGCGATCGCGGGCTTCGCCGCCTACATGAGGCGCATGCCGACGGCGCTCGTCCTGAGCAACGTGGGGCGCGTGGAGGCGATGCCGGAGGCTCTGGGCGTGCGCGTGGACGCGATCTCCTTCGCGCTCTGCCCGATGGCCCACCAGCCGCTCTTCGTGGCGGCGAGCACGTGGGGCGGCGAGCTCACGCTCAACGTCGTGCACGACGCCGCGCGCCTCGCGCCCGGGACGGCGCTCTCGCTCGCGGGCGCGATGGAGCGGATCCTGCGGCGGGCGGCCGGCTGATCAGCCGACCGTGTCTTCCTTGAACTGCGCCTGGATGCTCTCGACTTCCCCGCGGTTCTCCACGAGGGCGCGGACGCAATCGCGGTCCAGCTGGGTTCCGGCCAGTTCCTCCAGCGTGGCGAGGGCGACGTCGTTGGAGTAGGCCTCCTTGTAGGGCCGCCGGCTGGTGAGGGCGTCGAACACGTCCGCGACCGCCACGATGCGCGCCTCCAGCGGGATGGACTCGCCCGCCAGTCCGTAGGGGTAGCCCTTGCCGTCCACGCGCTCGTGGTGCAGGAGCGCGATGTTGCGCACCAAGTCGATGTCCTCTAGCGCGCCGAAGCCGAAGCTCGTGAGCAGGTCGTCGATGATCGCCTGGCCGCGGTTCGAGTGGGTGCGCATCACGGCCATCTCGTCCTCGGTGAGGCCCTCGGGCTTGAGGAGGATGGAGTCGGGGATGCCGATCTTGCCGATGTCGTGCAGCGGCGCGAAGGCCTGGATGCGC
>JBBIJT010000237.1:0-2131 GCA_037445795.1 Betaproteobacteria bacterium
CTCCTCGATCTCGCGCGTGCCGAGGCGGTGGCCGGCGACGTTGATCACGTCGTCGGTACGGCCCAGCACGAAGTAGTAGCCGTCCTTGTCGCGCACGGCCCAGTCGAAGGTCGAGTAGACCATTTCGTCCCTGAACGTGCCGTAATAGGTCTTCACGTAGCGCTCGTCGTCGCCCCACACGGTCGTCATCGCGCCAGGCGGAAGCGGCGGCACGACGCAGAGCACGCCCTTCTCGTCCGGGCCCGTTTCCTTGCCGGTGACCTCGTCCTTCAGCTTCACGTTGTAGCCGTAGACGGGGAACGAGGGCGAGCCGAACTTGCGCGGCGTGTCCTCGACGCCCAGGCACGCGGAGAGGATCGGCCAGCCCGTCTCCGTCTGCCAGTAGTTGTCCACGATGGGGCAGCCGAGGTTGTCGGCCACCCAGCGCGCCGTCGGCTCGTCGAGCGGCTCGCCGGCGAGGAAAAGGTACTTGAGGCACTTCACGTCGTACTTCGACATGTAGGCCGGATCCTGCTTCTTGAGCACGCGGATGGCCGTGGGCGACGAGAACATCGAGGTGACCCGGTAGTCGGACACGATCTTCCACCAGATGGCCGGGTCGGGCCGGATGGGCAGGCCCTCGTACATGATCGTGGTCGAGCCGTTGATGAGCGGCCCGTACACGATGTAGGAGTGGCCCACCACCCAGCCGATGTCCGAGGTGGAGAAGTACGCCTCGCCCGGGTTGGAGCAGTAGATGTGCTTCATGGAGGCCGCGAGCGCCACGGCGTAGCCGCCCGTGTCGCGCTGCACGCCCTTGGGCTTGCCCGTGGTGCCGCTGGTGTAGAGGATGTAGGAAGGCTCGTTCGACTCGAGCCAGGTCACGGGCACCCTGGCGCCGGCATGCTTCGCGCGAAGCTCGGCGTAGTCGAGGTCGCGCCCGGCCACCCGCGTCATGGCCGGGTCGAGGCCGCGGTTCACGATGACCACGTGCGCCGGCGGCGACTTGGAGAGCCGGATGGACTCGTCGACGAGCGGCTTGAGCGGGATGGGCTTCCCGCCGCGGGCGCCGGCGTCCGAGGTCACCATGACCTTGGGCTGGGCGTCGTCGATCCGCGCGGCGAGGCTCGCGGCCGCGAACCCGCCGAAGACGACCGAGTGGATGGCGCCGATGCGCACCGTGGCGAGCATCGCGAACACCGCCTCCGGCACCATCGGCATGTAGATGAGGACGCGGTCGCCCTTGCCCACGCCCAGCGAGACGAGGATGGCGGCGAAGCGGTTCACCTCGTCGGAGAGCTCGGCGAAGGTCCAGCTCTTCTCCTGGTCCACCTCCGTGGAGATCCAGACGAGCGCCTTCTGCGATGCCCGCGTGGCCAGGTGCCGGTCCACCGCGTTGTGGCAGAGGTTGGTGAGGCCGCCCGCGAACCACGACCGGAACGGCGGCTTGGCGTAGTCGAGGACCTTGTCGAAAGGGCGATGCCAGTCGATGAGCCTGGCCTGCTCGCCCCAGAAGCCTTCGGGGTCGCGGATGGAGCGGGCGTGGAATTCCTTGTAGGTCGTCATGGTCCTTCTCCTCGGGCAGGGGCGCTCTGCCACCCGTCATGCGGCGGCGCGGATGACAGCGTAGAGGCGCCTCCCGGAGCTTAGTTGATCCGCCTCAACGAAGCAGGGGCGGGGGTCAGGGTATTCCCTACTCCGGCTTCGCGCCCGTGGCCTTCACCACCTGGCGCCACTTCTCCACGTCGGCCGCGAGGAAGGCGCGGAATTCCTCCGGCGTGCCGCCGACCACGCGCGAGCCGTCGGGCTCCAGGCGGGCCCGAAGCTCCGGCGACTGCGCGGCCTTCGCGGCCGTCGCGTGAAGCCGGGCGAGCACGTCCTTCGGCAGGTTCGCCGGCCCGAGCAGGCCGAAGTAGGCGGCGCACTCGTAGCCCGGCACGACGTCCGAGATGGGCGGCACGTCCGGAAGCGCCGGAATGCGCGTGATGCTGGTCACGCCCAGCGCCTTCACCTTGCCGGCCTTCACCTGCGGCACGGCGTTGATCACCGGCGCGAACATGAGCTTCACCTGCCCGCCCACGACGTCCAGCAGGGCGGGGTTGCTCCCCTTGTAGGGAATGTTGGTGATGTCGACGCCCGCCATCATCTTGAA
>JBBIJT010000238.1:0-2127 GCA_037445795.1 Betaproteobacteria bacterium
GATCGCCCCCGACGAAACGGTCGCCTTCCTCCCCGAAACCATCGCGGCCGCCGAGCTCGCGCCCCTGGAGGCCGAGCCCCTGGAGGCGGCGCCTGCGGAGGTGCTCGCCCTCGCGCAGCCGCCCGCGGTCTTCATTCCCCCGGAGCTGCCTCCGTTCCGGCCCGACGCCCTGCCCTCGTCGCTCACGATCGATTACTCGCTCACCTCCGCCTTCGCCGACGGCCAGGCGACGTACACGTGGGAGCGCGACGGCGACCGCTACGAGATTTCCGGCACGGCCTCGGCCGCGGGTTTCTTCTCGGTGATCCTCGAGGGCAAGGTCGACCAGCTGACGCGCGGGCACGTCACGCCCGGGGGCCTTCGCCCCGACCGCTTCACCGAGCGCCTGGGCTCCGGCCCCGAGGAAGGGCTCGAGTTCGACTGGGACGCGCGCCAGGTCGAGTTCCGCTACAGCGACAAGCGGCGCACGGGGCCGCTCACGGAATCGAGCGTCGACTGGCTCTCGATGATCTTCCAGCTGGCGCAACGACCGCCCAGGGGCGACCGGCTCGAGATCCGCGTCTACACGCAGCGGCGCGCCCTCCAGTACCACCTCCAGGTCCTGGGTTTCGAGGAACTGGATCTCCCCTTCGGCCGCGCGCGCACCCTCCACCTGCGCCACACGGGCGAGAAGCCGGAGGAGACGGTCGACGTGTGGCTCGGCGCTGACCAGCACTACCTCCCGGTGAAGCTGCGCTACCCGGTGGCGAGGAACCGCCTCGTGGTCGAGCAGACCGCCACCTCGATCCGGTCGCGCTGATGACGGCCTCCCTCGCCCGCGCGCAGCTCGAGTCGATCGTGGAGGCCCTCGCCCTGGTGCTGCCGGCGCGAAGCCCCGCCGACGTCGTCCTCAAGCACTACTTCCGCGATCACCGCGCGCTGGGCAGCCGCGACCGGGCGCTCGTCGCCGACACCGTGTATTCGGCGCTTCGCCGCCGGCGGCTGCTGGAGACGCTCACCCCCTCGGCCTCGCCGCGCGAGCTGATGCTCGCCTCGCTCGTGAAGCTGCAGGGCGTGAGCATCGGGCAGCTCGAGTCCCTCCTCAAGAGCTCCGAGCGCAACTGGCTCGCGGCGCTCAAGGCGCAGGACCTCGACGCCCTTCCCTTCGAGCTGAAGGCGGACCTTCCCGACTGGGTCCTCGAACGCCTTCGCAGGCGCTACACCGATGCCGAGGTCCTCGCGCTCGCGCGGAGCCTGCAGCACCCCGCCCCGCTCGACCTGCGCGTGAACACGCTGAAGGCGCCGCGCCAGGCGGTGCTCGACCGCCTGGAGGCCGATGGCACGCCCGCCGCCCCGACGCGCTACTCGCCCATCGGCGTGCGCGTGAAGGAGAAGGTCGCCTTCAACCGGCACCCGATGTTCCTCGACGGCGCTGTCGAGGTGCAGGACGAAGGCAGCCAGATCCTGGGCCTGCTCGTCGAGCCGAAGCGCACCGACATGGTCGTCGACTTCTGCGCCGGCGCCGGCGGCAAGACCCTCCAGCTCGGTGCCGCGATGGGCTCGCACGGGCGCCTCTACGCCTACGACGTCTCGGACAAGCGCCTCGCCAACCTCACGCCGCGGCTTCGCCGCTCGGGTCTCTCGAACGTGCACCCGCAGCGCATCGCCGGCGAGAACGACACCAAGGTGAAGCGGCTGCGGGGCAAGGTCGACCGGGTCCTCGTCGACGCTCCCTGCACCGGGCTCGGCACGCTGCGGCGCAACCCCGACCTCAAGTCGCGCCAGACGGAAGCGGGCCTCGCCGAGCTGAGCGCCAAGCAGTGGGCCATCCTCGAGGCCGCGGCGGCGCTCGTGAAGCCCGGCGGCCGCCTCGTGTACGGCACCTGCAGCCTGCTCGAGGAGGAGAACGAGGCCATCGTCGAGCGCTTCCTCGCCACGCACCCGGAATTCTCCCTCGTGCCCTGCGCCGAGGTGCTGGAGCGCCAGGGCATCAAGGTGCCCGGCTGCGAGCGCTACCTGCGGCTGCTCCCGCACGTGCACGACACCGACGGCTTCTTCGCCGCGGTGATGCAGCGCGCCGCGTGAGGCGCGCCCTCGCGCTTGCCGCGGCCGCGCTCGCCGCGGCGGCATCGGCTGCGCCGCCCGCCC
>JBBIJT010000239.1:0-2097 GCA_037445795.1 Betaproteobacteria bacterium
TCGTCGCGGTTGAACTGCATGAACACGAGGTTCCAGATCTCGATGTAGCGGTCGCCGTCGGCGTCGGGCGAGCCCGGGGGGCCGCCCGCGATGCCGGGGCCGTGGTCGTAGAAGATCTCGGAGCACGGCCCGCAGGGGCCCGTGTCGGCCATCTGCCAGAAGTTGTCGCTCTCGAATTTCCTCCCGCCGGGCTTGTCGCCGATGCGGATGCAGCGATCGGGAGGCACGCCGATCTCCTTCGTCCAGATGTCGTAGGCCTCGTCGTCCGTCTGGTACACCGTCGTCCAGAGCTTCTCCTTCGGGATGCCGTAGACCTGCGTCACGAGCTCCCAGGAGAAGCGGATGGCGTCGCGCTTGAAGTAGTCGCCGAAGCTGAAGTTGCCCAGCATCTCGAAGAACGTGTGGTGGCGGGCCGTGTAGCCCACGTTCTCGAGGTCGTTGTGCTTGCCGCCGGCGCGCACGCAGCGCTGCGAGGTCACCGCGCGCTTGTAGGCCCGCTTGTCGGTGCCGAGGAAGACGTCCTTGAACTGCACCATCCCGGCATTGGTGAAGAGGAGCGTGGGATCGTTGCCCGGAACGAGCGGGCTGGAGGCCACGGGCTGGTGCCCCTGGGCGGCGAAGAAGTCGATGAATTTCTTGCGGATTTCGCTGGTTTTCATGGCGGCGCCGGGGCTGCGGGCGAAACCGTGGATTATAGCGGCGAAGCCGCGCGCCGTCCCCGGCGCCGCGCGAAGAACGCCGTCAGCGGACGGCGGCGCGGTCGAAGTGCGGGTTCTCGATGAGGCCGAGGCGGTTGCCGAAGGGATCGCGCACGGCCGCCACCTTGATGCCGCCCCCGACATCGGTCACCGGCTCGAGAATCGCGGCGCCGAGCGCGGCCAGGCGCTCCACCTCCGCGGCGATGTCCTCCACGCCCCACAGCGGCTGCGCCCCGGCGTCGCCCGGCTTCGCGTCGGGGACGAGCCCCAGCTCGAAGCCGCCGACGGAGAAGCCCACGTAGAACGGCTCGTCGAAGTAGGGCTCGACCCCGAACGCCCGGGCGTACCAGGCCTTGCCGGCCGCGAGGTCCGGGGCGGGATAGAGAGCGGTGCGAAGTCCGAGGATCATGCGTACCTCCTTCTCGTCAGCGGCCCGTGCCGGCGGCGTGCTTCAGGAACCGCAGCACCGCCTCGAGGGAAAAGCCGCGCTGCTGCAGAAAGCGGACCTGCCTAGCCTTCTCGCCCTCGTCGCCCGGCAGGCGCCCGAAGCGCGTGCGCCACGCGACGGCCAGGGCTTCCTCCTCCTCCCCGCGCGCCTGCGCGAGGCCGCGCTCGATGCCCGCCTCGTCGATGCCCTTCGCGCGCAGGTGGTGCGCGATCTTGAGGGGCCCGTACTTGCGTGCCTTGGCGCGCACCGTCTGCTCGACGAAGCGCTCTTCCGAGAGCCAGCCGCGCCGCGCGAAGTCGTCGAGGAGGGCATCGACGTCGACACCCTCCCCGGCGTGCGGCGCGAGCTTGCGCCTGAGCTCCTCGCGCGAGTGCTCCCTGCGCGCGAGAAGCCGCAGGGCGCGGGCGCGCAGGGCCGCTTCCGGCGCCGGTTCGGTGAAGGCGAGGGACATGCCCTGCCCCGGTCGCGCGGGCGGGGCGGTCAGTCCGCCTCGGCGGCGTCGGCCTCGCCGTGGTCGACGGGCATGCCGCCGGCGATGCCGACCGCCTCGCGGATCCTCGCCTCGATCTCGTCGGAGAGCGCCGGGTTCTCCTTGAGGAACTCGCGCGTGTTGTCCTTGCCCTGGCCGATCTTCTCGCCCTTGTAGGCGTACCAGGCGCCGCTCTTCTCGATGATGCGGTGCTGCACGCCCAGCTCGATGATCTCGCCGTGGCGCGAGATGCCCTCGTTGTAGAGGATGTCGAAGTCGGCGACCTTGAAGGGGGGCGCCACCTTGTTCTTCACCACCTTCACGCGCGTCTCGTTGCCGATGACCTCCTCGCCGCGCTTGATGGAGCCGATGCGGCGGATGTCCATGCGCACGGAGGCGTAGAACTTGAGGGCGTTGCCGCCCGTGGTGGTCTCGGGGTTGCCGAACATGACGCCGATCTTCATGCGGATCTGGTTGATGAA
>JBBIJT010000240.1:0-1684 GCA_037445795.1 Betaproteobacteria bacterium
GAGGGTGACGGGGGACTTCTGCATGGCGATCTGCGTCGCGTAGGGCAGCTGCGTGCTCTCCGTGTAGCCGCCGCCCACGCGCTTCTGCGTGAGGCTCTTCTGCGGGTCCGGCGGCGGCGTGTCGGAGTAGTGCACCTTGCCGTCCTTGTCGACCCAGCGATAGACGTTGGACTGCGCGCCGGCCAGCGCGGGCACCAGCAGCAGGGCCGCGGCGGCGAGCGCGGAAAGTCGTTGGCGGGCGGGCATGGGTTCCTCCGTCAGGCGGTGGCGGTCATTCCATTATGCCGCAGGAGCGCCTCCATCCGCGGCTTGCGGCCCCGGAAGGCGACGAACGATTCCATCGCCGGCCGGCTCCCGCCGACGGCCAGGATCTCGTCGCGGAAGCGTGCGCCCGTGGCGGGATTGAGCACGCCCTCCTCCTCGAAGGCGCCGAAGGCATCGGCCGACAGGACCTCGGCCCACTTGTAGCTGTAGTAGCCGGCCGCGTAGCCGCCGCCGAAGATGTGCGAGAACTGGCCCGGGAACCGGTTCCACTCCGGCGGGTGCACCACGGCGACCTGCTGCCGCACGCGCTCCAGGAGCCCGAGGACGGTGTCGCGCCCGCGGTCGAAGTCGTGGTGCAGGTGCATGTCGAAGAGGGCGAACTCGAGCTGGCGCACGAACTGCATCCCGCCCTGGAAGTTCTTCGCCGCGAGCATGCGGTCGAAGAGCTCGCGCGGCAGGCGCCCGCCCGTCTCCGCGTGGCGCGACATGCCCGAGAGCACGTCCCATTCCCAGCAGAAGTTCTCCATGAACTGCGACGGCAGCTCCACCGCGTCCCACTCGACGCCCGCGAGGCCGGATACGCCGAGGTCGTCCACCCGCGTGAGCAGCTGGTGCAGCCCGTGGCCGAATTCGTGGAAGAGCGTGATCACTTCCGCGTGCCGGAAGAAGGCGGGCCGGCCGCCGACCGGCCCGGAGAAGTTGCAGGTGAGGAAGGCGACCGGCGTCTGCACGCCGGTGGCGAGCCGGCGGCGGTTGACGACACCGTCCATCCAGGCCCCGCCGCGCTTCGCGTCGCGCGCGTAGAGATCCAGGTAGAACTGCCCCACGAGGCGCCCGGCGGCGTCCTCGATCGCGTAGAACTTCACGTCCGGGTGCCAGGTCTCGGCCTCGGCCCGACGGACGCGCACGCCGTAGAGGGACTCGATCACCCGGAACAGCCCCGCGAGGACCGCGTCCTCGGGGAAATAGCGCTTCACCTCGTCGTCGGAGAAGGCGTAGCGCCGCTGGCGCAGCTTCTCGCTCACCCAGGCCACGTCCCAGGCGCGCACCTCGGCGAGGTTGAGTTCCGTGCGGGCGTACGAGACGACCTCGGCCATGTCGCGCTCCGCGAAGGGCATCGCCCGGGCCGCGAGGTCGTCCAGGAACGCGATCACCTCCGCCGGCGACTGCGCCATCTTCGAGGCGAGCGAGACGCCGGCGAAGGACGCGTAGCCGAGGAGCTGCGCCACCTCGGCGCGCCGGTCGAGGATCGCCGCGATGAGGGGCGCGTTGTCCCACTCGGGCCGGCCGAATTCCGAGGCGCGCGTCACGAACGCGCGGTACATCCGCTCGCGAAGCGGGTGGTAGTCCGCGTACTGCATCACCGGCAGGTAGCACGGCATGTGCAGGGTGAGCTTCCACCCCTCGCGCCCGTCCTTCG
>JBBIJT010000240.1:1710-2076 GCA_037445795.1 Betaproteobacteria bacterium
CGGCCCTCGCGGCCTCCCGCACGTCCTCCGGGATGCCCGCGAGCTGCGCCGGGTCGGTCACGTGGAGCGCGAAGTCGTTGGTCGCGTCGAGGAGGTTGTCCTGGAAGCGGGACGAGAGCGACGCGAGCTCCTCCTGCAGCTGCTTGAAGCGGGCCTTGGCCGCGGGCGCGAGCTCGGCGCCGCCCAGGCGGAAGTCGCGCAGCTCGATCTCCACGAGCCGCCGCCGGGCGGGGGAAAGGCCGGCGAAGGCCGGCGAGGCCGCCAGGGCCTTGTAGCGGCCGTGGAGGCGCAGGTCCTGGGCCTGCGCCGCCGAGAACTCCGTCACCTTCGGCAGCGCGGCGTTGTAGGCCTCGCGAAGGGCCGGCG
>JBBIJT010000241.1:0-2031 GCA_037445795.1 Betaproteobacteria bacterium
GGCACGCATCGGGGGAAGGGACGGGCGCTGGCGCACGGGAGCGCGCGTGCGTGGGGCACATGAGTCGCAGGGGGAGGCGGAGGGGGTAGACTGGACAGTCTAGTCTAGTTCCCGGCGGCTGGCAACGCGCGTTTCGCCAAGGGCGAGCGGGAGCCGAGGGATAGAATTTCCCCATGGCCGTCCGACCGGAGCGCTGGGACATCTTCTGCCGCGTCGTCGACAACCTCGGCGACGTGGGCGTGGCCTTCCGGCTGGCGCGCTGCCTCGCGCGCGAGCACGGCAAGGCCGTGCGCCTGTGGATCGACGACCTCACGGTGCTCGCGCGGCTTCGGCGCGAGACGGACGCCTCGGCGCCCGGCCAGCGCGTGGACGGCGTCGAGATCCGGCGCTGGGACGCGGGCCTCGATTCCGGCGAAGCCGTCGCCGACGCCGGGATAGCCGACGTCGTGGTCGAGACCTTCGGCTGCGACACGCCGCCGGCCTACGTGCTCGCGATGTCGCGACGCGCGCCCCATCCGCGCTGGATCAACCTCGAGTACCTGAGCGCGGAGGAGTGGGTGGAGGGCAGCCACGGGTTGCCGTCCCCGCATCCCCGGCTCGCTCCCCTCACGCGGCATTTCTTCTTTCCGGGATTCACCGCGAGGACCGGGGGGCTTCTGCGCGAACGCGACCTGCTCCAGCGCCGCGACCTGTTCCAGGCCGACCGCTCGGCCCAGGCCGAATTCTGGCGCTCGCTCACCGGTGCCGTCCCGCCCGAGGGCGCACTCAAGGCGAGCCTGTTCGGCTACGCGGGCGCGCAGTACGGCTCGCTGCTCGACGCCCTTGCGCACCACGCGGGGCCGGTGTGGGTGGCGGCGCCGGAGGGGGTCGCCTCCGCCGCGGCTGCCGCCTGGCTCAAGGGCAAGCCGCGCGGGGAGCGGGGCGGGGTCGAGGTCTTCCCGACCGAATTCCTGGACCAGGACCGCTACGACGAGCTGCTGTGGGCCTGCGATCTCAACTTCGTCCGCGGCGAGGACTCCTTCGTCCGCGCCCAGTGGGCCGCGCGCCCGTTCGTCTGGCACATCTACCCCACGGACGACGGCGCGCACTGGGTGAAGCTGGGCGCCTTCCTCGCCCGCTACACCGCGGGCATGGACCGGGGCCACGCCACGCGCCTGACCGCCCTCTGGGAGGCGTGGAACCGCGGCGAGCCCCTGGTCCGGGCCTGGCCGGCGTTCGACGCCGCGCTTCCCGCGATCGCCCCCCACGCCGAGGAGTGGGCCGGGCGGCTGGCCTCCCGGGCGGACCTTGCGACGGCACTGGTCAATTTCGCCGATAACGTGTTAAAATAATTGGCTTTTTACCCATATCCCGCCGAGAGAGCGGGTGAAAGACATTCAGGACAGGCTCATGAAAACGGCTCAGGAACTGCGCAGCGGCAACGTGTTCATGGTGGGCAAGGACCCGATGGTCGTGCTCCGCGCGGAGTACAACAAGGGCGGTCGCAACGCCGCCACCATGAAGATGAAACTCAAGAACCTTCTCACCGGCTCCAACACGGAAACCGTGTACAAGGCCGACGAGAAGTTCGAGCTCCTCATGCTCGAGAAACGCGAGGTGACCTACTCGTACTTCGCCGATCCCATGTTCGTCTTCATGGACGGCGACTTCAACCAGTACGAGATCGAGAAGGACATCCTCGGCGACGCGCTCAACTTCATCGAGGAAGGCATGCCCTGCGAGGCGACCTTCTACGAGGGGCGGGCGATCTCCGTGGAGATCCCCAACACCGTCGTGCGCGAGATCACCTACACCGAGCCCGCCGTCCGCGGCGACACCTCGGGCAAGGTGCTGAAGCCCGCGAAGCTCGCCAACGGCCACGAGGTGCAGGTGCCGGCCTTCTGCGCGACCGGCGACAAGATCGAGATCGACACCCGCACGAACGAGTACAAGCGCCGCGTGAACTGACGCGCGCTGCCCGGTATCGCGAAAGGGGCGCTTCGCAGACTGTGTGAGAAGTCTGCCGGCCGGCCCGAAGTCAGACACCCCGAG